>NZ_JBQAEG010000005.1:0-434179 GCF_051915205.1 Bacillus cereus group sp. MYBKT111-2 | reverse complement strand
GAAAAAAGATTCAAATAAACAAGTAAAACAAGCTTTAGCTGAAGGGTCAGTCGAAGCACTTGAAGCACGTATTCAACAGCTTGAAATGGAAAATGAGTACTTAAAAAAGTTAAATGCCTTAGTTCAAAACAAGGAAAAATCACAAAACAAGACAAAGCGCAAGTAGTCTATGAATTAAGGCATAAATATTCGGTGAAGGCACTTGTGGAGCTAGCTACTATTCCTCGAAGCACGTATTATGATTTAGTAAAGAAAATGAATCGTCCAGATGTAGATGCCGATTTGAAAGCTGAGATTAAAGCGATTTATGAGGAAAATGAAGGTCGTTATGGTTATACCGTCGCATTCGTGATGAATTAACGAATCGTGGCCAGAAAGTGAACCACAAGAAGGTTCAACGCATTATGAAAGAGCTTGGGTTAAAGTGTGTTGTGCGTATGAAGAAATATAAATCCTATAAAGGAAAAGTCGGTAGAATTGCACCTAATATTTTAGAGCGTAATTTTCATACAGATGCACCGAATCAAAAGTGGGTAACAGACATTACAGAGTTTAAATTGTTTGGAGAAAAACTGTATGTATCACCTGTATTAGATTTGTATAATGGTGAAATTATTACCTATACAATTGGTTCTAGACCGACGTATTCGCTTGTTTCAGACATGTTAGAGAAAGCATTGGAACGTTTACCTGAAACCCACCAGCTACTGATGCATTCGGATCAAGGATGGCATTATCAAATGAGACAGTACGTCCGGACACTTGAATCAAGGGGGATCGTACAGAGTATGTCTCGAAAAGGAAACTGTTACGACAACGCAGTAATAGAAAATTTCTTTGGGATTATGAAGTCGGAGTTCCTCTACATAAAAGAATTTGAAAATGTAGAGCACTTTAAAATAGAATTAGAAAAATATATAGATTATTATAATACGAAACGGATTAAGGCAAAATTAAAAATGAGCCCGGTACAATACCGGACTCACTTTTATCAAGCTGCCTAATGAAATAACTGTGTCTAACTTTTAGGGGTCACTTCAGAGTGATGCTCTACTTTTTCACATCACTGATCAAACCAATTCCAAACCTCAATATCTCCAAGAGTCGCATAACGTACGTGAGGTGAGTTTTGTAATTTTAACAATTCTTTCGACGGCCCAGTAATGACAATGCCATATACTTTTACGCCGTTATCTTTTACATACTCATAACGTTTATCTAAGTTCAGCTCTTTTTCAGAAGTTTGAGTAGTTTTACTTACAGTTTCTTTATGTGTAGAAAGAATACGCATCATTTCGATTACTTCATCTTCTTTTGTCTTTGGTCGTTTTGCTTCATTATCAGGGAGATTTATATGTTCTGAAAATCCGATAACCTCTCCGCCATGTAGGATGAAATCTTCTTCATCTATTCTTTCTTGCCCTGTGTCTAAAGCGTACCATATAGGAGTGGGCGGCATTTCTTGTGCTTCAAATGTGCTATATAGAATGGATGCTAATTCTTGTAAAGTGTAAGGTTTGTCAAAAGATATCGCTACTTCTGCAACGGTGCCCTCATGTATCTTTCCGAGTGTACTCCAAACTTTTTTAGAGATTTCTTTCAAATGATCATCTTGCTTTATTTTTGGGTGAACAAAGGAAAGTTTGTTGGAATAGGGTTTATTTGCCCATGATTGATTTGTGTCAGTTACAGATGATAAGAAGCTACGCGTTGTTACTGTACCAATTGGCATTTCTTTTTTACCGACCGTTTTAACTAAATTCATTTCAATTTCTGTACGGAAAAAGGGTTTAATCTTTGTACTGCCTCCAGTGGAACGACTATTTGGAATTGTTGCTTCTAGTGCGAGTGCTGGAATCTCATTTACTTCAACTAATTTTTTTATATTATAGAAGTAAAAAGAAGATGAGAAATGACCAACAAAATAGATTGCAATACAAACGGCAAGGACAAAGCTAACGGTTTGCCAACGTTGTTTCCATTTTATTTTCCAAAACGGAACTTTCAGGTTTTGTGGTGGTAGTTTTTTCTTTATTGTTTCACTTTTTGAAAGCAATTGATCTAAGTAAGCCTCGCATTCTTCACATGTCTCAATATGACTTTCTAACAGTTTCTGTTCATCATGCGTGAGCGTTCCGTTTGCGTACTTCTCCCATAGTTTTTTAAATTCTGTACAACCCATCCGTATCACTCCTTTATGCTTTTCATTTCTTTTCGACCACGGTGTAATTCAATTTTCACTTTCGCTTGTGAGAGACCGGTCATCTCTGCTATTTCTTTATATGAGAATCCGTAGTAATCTCGTAGTAACAGAACATTTCGTCTTTTAAGCGGAAGAGAAGATAAACCTTCTAACCAACTAGCAATCTCATGTTTTATGAAATAAGAGTGCTCTGTACTTGGCACGTTTGGTAAATGGAATTCTGTAATTGTCGTCGTTTTATATCTTTTTTCTTTTCGATACCAATCGATAAAGGCGTTGTAGGCAATTGTAAATAACCACGGTCTAATTTCTTCGCCTTTGTAATAGTCAATATGGACGAGCATGCGGTAAAAGGTTTCTTGCATGAGATCTTCAGCAAAATGGGAATCTCCGGTTAGGGAGAGAAGATAGCGAAATAAATCTTGCATATGTTCTGAATAAATTTCTTCTAATGATTGTTTACGTTTCACTACATTTCCCTCCCTTCACACATAACAACGAAAAACATATAAAAAAGTTACAATTTTTTATGGAATTATAGTAAAAAACGTCAAGAATTGGATAAGATTCTCTTTTATCATAATACATATAAGGCGGGTGAACAGAGATGGAAAGCTATGAAACACAAATTCAAAGGTCCATTGATTATATCGAGGAAGATGTAATGGAAAAACAGACGCTGCGTAAGTTAGCTCGCATTGCAGGTTTTTCTGAGTCGCATTTTCATCGTGTATTCCAGGCGTTAGTAGGTGATACGGTAATGGAGTATGTTCGGAAGAGGAGGTTAGCCCGGGCAGCTTATCAACTTTCTCATACGGATGAAAAAATTATTGATATCGCATTTGAACATGGCTTTCAATCTCACGAAACGTTCACGAGAGCCTTTAAAAAATTGTTTCAAATGACACCGAGTGAATATCGAAAGCAGGAAATAGAAACACCGATGTATTACAGCGTGAATGTAAAGCAAAGAAAATTAAATCCGTATTTAGGAGGCATACAAATGGAATATCGTATTGTAAATAAACCGGAATTTTTAGTGGCGGGTTATGAACTGAAGACGACAAGTAAAGAAGGGAAGAACCATCAAGACATTCCAGCATTTTGGCAAGAATATTTACAAAAAGATCTTGGAACGACAATTCCGAATCGTAAAGATACGAGCCAATGGGTAGAGCTTGGATTATGTACTGATTTTAATTTAGAAACAGGGGACTTCACTTATATTATCGGAATGGAAGTCACAGACTTTGAAAATGTACCAAATGAAATTGCAAAGCGTACGTTCCCAGCAGCAACATATGCGGTATTTACAACGCCGAAAGTTCCTCATGAAGAAATGGTATCGTCTATTCACCAAACGTGGAATGCAGTATTCTCAGAGTGGTTCCCGCATTCAGGATACGAACATTGCGGCGTTACAGAGTTTGAATTATACGATGAGCGTTGTCACGAAGATAAAAGTGAGTTCGCTCAAGTAGAGCTTTGGATACCGGTGAAGAAGAAGTAATAGAGTAAGGGCGAATCATTGGGAGGTGGTTCGCTTTTTTATTTCGTGAAATTTCAATTGGTCTGGAATCGTTGTTTTTCAGGAGCTTTGCATATAAGATGGGGTGCTATAGTTGTTGATTTTTGTCGGTAAGTCGATATATTTAGAAAATCGCTGATATATTTTGATTTGCGCCGATATATTTAGAAAATCGCTGATATATTTTGATTTGCGCCGATATATTTGAAAAATCGCCGATATATTCGCAAAATCGCCGATATAATTTCATATACTGCTAAAACAACTCAGAAAGATGGTCTATATCATTTCATATACCGCTAAACTCTCCCGAAAAAGAAAAGACGCCACATAGCGCCTTTTCTACGAACGAAACGGAAACACAAGTATAATCGTCGTTCCTTTTCCTAGTTCACTATCAATAGAAATCGCTCCGTTATGAGCATGAACGAGTTGCTTTGTAATAGCGAGACCAAGTCCAGTTCCAATGTTGCTTTCTTCTGTATTTGTTCCTCTGTAATATCGCTCAAATAGAAGCTCTTTCGTTTTATCATCCATTCCTTTTCCGTTATCTGAAATAGAGAGTGTGAATGAAGTAGCATTTTGTGAAAGCTTTACAATTACATTAGTCGTTTCATTATTATGTTTTACAGCGTTTACGAGTAAGTTTTCAATAATACGCTGGAACCATTTTTCTTCAATGAAATATTGAATTTTATTTGAGCTTGGTACGAATTCAATATTTTGATTTTGAAGTGTCGGATTATTAATGAATTGTAATAATACTTTTTGGACGAATTGATTCATTTCAATGTTTACATGCTGTGCAGGGAGACTATTATTTTTTAATTGATACGTTAAGCTTAAGTCATCAATTAGTGTGGTCATATATTGAGATTTTTCTTTCATAACGCTGCCGAATTGCTGAATGTCACGATCAGTCCAGTTATACTGTTTTGATTCTAGTAATAATGCGTAGCCGTATATAGAACTTAGTGGTGTTTTTAAATCGTGCGTTAGACCAGTAATCCATTCTTCACGTGTTTGCTGCAGTACTTGCCTCATCGCATCATTTTTTTTGAGTGTAATAGAAAGGTGCTCTAGTGAATTTGTAACATCACTAAATAAGCGGAATGACCATTTTTCTTTACCAGATTTCCTGAACCTGATAGGTTTTCCTTTTTTACTAACAGGCTCTTCGTACTTTCCACCAGCTATGTTTTTAAGCCAGCGCATCGCATGTAATAACGGTTTTCCAAATTTATTACCGTACCAAATAGAAAGAATGACTAAATAAACAAATACGATAAGAAGGATTAATCCGCATCCGATTAGAAACTTTTTAGCAAATACATCGTCTATTTCATCATCAGGGTAGTAGTACTCATTTTTGGCAGTTATAACGAGAAGATGATTGCTATTTGTGTCATAAAAGCTAGACGTGTTTTCCTTATGATTCCACGGCTCTTTTTCGCTAAGAGCGGCTTGTATAACAGAAAACGTTTTTTTCTTTCCGTTTGGATAGGAGAATACTTCTTCGCCAACGCTATTAAAGATTTGAAGTGTTGCTTTTTCTTTAGAAAGTAACTGTTTTTCTTCTTCTGTTAATGTGAACGAATCTGTAGATACAGAAGGGTGCGTTTTCCGGATTGTTTTTAGTAATGCATTGCTTTTTAACATACCACCGTAAATAACAAGTACGTTTTTTTCTTCTAATTCAATTTCCCAATATGTAAATGTATAAGGACTTTCTATGTGATTCTGTATATACGAGAATAAAGATGTTTTCGTATAAGATGTCGGTACGTCACTAGGTGTATTAAAGTGATAGAGAACTTTTCCGTTTTCCTCTACAACTTGAATCCAATCATTTTTCTCTTTAATTAAGTCTTTTACTTCAGCTTTTAACGAAATATCGCCATCTTCTGAAGAAATGTATCTTGCAATCATAAAATTTTCAGCATCTGGAATGTTCGGTTCGTATGAAGTACTCGTAACAAGAAAAATTAAATACGTGAATGCAGCTACTACAGCAATTAGTAATGTAACTAAAACAAATACGTGTTGCATGATAAACTGGATAATAAGTCGTTTATTAAAGTTCATATCGTCACCCTACTTTGTAATGAACTTATAGCCAAGTCCGCGAACGGTTTTTATATATTCTGGTTTACTTGGGTCTTGTTCGATTTTTTCACGTAGTTTTCGAATGTGGACCATAACGGTATTGTCATCGCCATTGTAGGCAGGTGCTCCCCAAACTTTCTCGTATATTTCTTCTTTTGAAAATACGTAGTTCGGATTCTCGCAAAAGAAGAGTAATAGCTGAAATAGCTGGGCGGAACATTCGACAACACGCCCATTTACTGTAAGCTCTGCGGAATATCGATCAATTTCAAATCTACCAAATGAACTGGATTGTGCTTTTTGTTCGTGTGGCATAACTTGCTTCATATGTCTTCGGAGTTGTGCTTTCATACGAGCTACCACTTCAAGTGGATTAAATGGCTTCGTAATATAATCATCTGCACCGTGTGAAAATCCAGATATTTTATCTAAATCAGATGTTTTAGCTGTGAGGAAGAAGATAGGACAATCTGTTTTTTGACGAATGATTGGACAAATATCAAAACCAGATTGTCCAGGAAGCATGACATCTAAAATAATTAAATCGTAATCGTTTTGCTGAGTGAGAGATAAAGCTATTTCAGCGGATGTTGCAGTTGTAATATGAGAAAAACCTTCTTTTTCAAGAATGGTAGTTAGTAATTGTAAAATTGCTGTTTCATCATCAACGAGCAAAATATTTGCTTCATACATAAAAATCCCTCCTAATTTCCTCGAATATCATATCATCTTTCTGTAACTTATGGAATTTTTAAGGAAATTTTAAGGTTTTCTTTCTCAAAAAATTAAGAATCAAATGATATGATAAAAGTAACATAGGGGAGGAGATGAGTGTGAATCCGTTTCAAACGATGCGAGCTAGATATTTTTTAATTGTATTTGCACTATTAACTGTAGTTGCAAGAGCCAGTAATGAATTGATAGAAAATACATTTCATATGCAAAATTCTACTTTTATAAATATTCTTATATTCTATATTTTGCCGATTACGTGGATTTATTTTGAGTATAAAAAACACCGTGTTGCATTTTCATTATTTATTAATAGAAATGAAACATTTAACCTGGTGCAAGTTTTATACATTACGATCATGTTATGCGTGTTTAGTTATGGATATCTTATTTTGTACATGTATAGCTTTGCATGGATTACACCGACATTTATTATGAACGCATTACGCGAACCGATTATGGATAGCACTGGAGGATACGTTTATCAAGTTATTATGGTCGTATTCATCGCACCAATTATTGGGGAATTTGTTTTTCGCGGATTTTTACTGCAACGCTTCGCAGCAAAATGGGGAACGAGTATAGCGATCATTGCTGTAGCAATATTGTTTGCATTGTTACATGTTGATTTCCTAGGTGCAATTGTATTTAGCGTTGTACTATCAATCGTATATATTCGTACGAATAGTTTACTCATGCCAATCGCTATTCACATGTTAAACAATGCATTTGTAATCGGTGCTTCTTTTTTAATAAATAAAGAAGAGATAATGAGTTTTACAGATTTCTCAAATTATACGACGTTCTTTCCAGGACTTATTATTTTTATAACAGGATTAAACTTAGTACTCATCTTTTTATTTGTTAACCGCAAATATTGGAGTAAAGAAATGCCCGCTATATATGTAGAGCAGGAAAAAAGCTTTTCAGACGTAGTGGGGAGTAAATGAGATGAAGAAGACGATTGAAAAAATATTGAAAGAATATTGAAAGACATTATAGATGCTACGTCTATTACAGATATGTGTGATAAAAGCGTTTGTCATTGGCTGCAACCTGTAGTAGATACGATTGTGTTTCCGGAGTATTACTTATTTTCTAGTACTCATGTAAAAGAAAATATTATTTCTCTTCTCATTGTGTTAGGAATTTTACTACTATTTGGTCTAATTGTAGAAGAAATGATGAAGCGCATCTTCAGAAAAAATGAAGAGAAGTATATGTGGGTTCATAACGTATTCGAGAAAGTAATAGTGGCTTTCCTTTTGTTTTATAGTATGAAAACAATCATTTACTTTATAGCTTTGAAACATCATTCATTCTAAATTTGAAAGGGATGTATAAAATTATATGAATGAAACAATATCATCAAATAAGTTTTTTTATTTGATTGTGCTTAGTATAGTGCTAATAACGACAGTCAACGTTATTCTTCGCTGGGAGGAAGCTTATTTCTTTATGTATTTAGCGCTTCATTTGTTAGGAATTCTCTGTATCAGTGGCGGTGTAGTTGCTGAAAAAAAGAGTGAAGAAAGCGTTAATTATATGTGCGTGACCGGTCTTATTTTACTTTTAGCTGTACAAGGGATTATGAAATATAGTTCTTTTTCTCTGCAAGATTTTAGCTTATTAATGGATGTACTTCCTTAAGGAGGCACGTTATGTTATCTAAGAAGCAAATAGGATATGTACTAGTTTTAATTGGATTTTTTACGCTTATTGTAACGACTTTATTTTTTCAAGACTATGAATATATACGCTATATAAAAGGCGCTGGTTTAATATGCTGGGTTGTAAGTACGTTTCTTATCCCAGAGTATGAACCGAAGAAAGCGTCTAAAGGTAGGTAAAACTCTTCTATTTGTAGAAGAGTTTTTTTATGTAAATAAAAGGATCTCGAGCAATTCGCGTAATAAGCTTGTTCTAATTTAGCACGTACGAACTTACAATAATAATAGACAGGCAGCATAGAGGAGGGAATAGCGTGAGGAAGGTTATCGGGTGGTCGCTTTTTTTGTACGTTGGGTTTGCGTTATTTATATATTGGTATTTATTTGGATGGAATCATGAACTAATTCCTGACATGTACAAAGGAACGAGTGCAGATCCAGAAACGTTTATGAATGCAAGAGAGCTTACGCTAAGCCAAGATTATTCGCGCGTGAAAAATTTACTGTATTTTTTAGCGACGCCTCTTGAATGGATTATTTTATTATTTGTACTTGTGCTCGGTATTTCAAAAAAGTTTGAGAAATGGTCGAAGGAAACGACGAAAATAAGTGTCCTGCAAGTTGCGATTTATTTCTTTTATTTATCACTACTTACAACAGTTCTTGCCCTGCCGATGCAATGGATTAGCCGAAAAGTTTCTGTTGATTACGGTATTTCCACGCAAAGTACACAAAGCTGGATAAAAGATCATGTTATCGGTTTTTGGGAGAGCTATGCGACGATGTTAATTGTAGTTACGGTTCTTCTATGGCTTATTCGCAAATTCCCGAAGAGATGGTGGTTAGCAGGGTGGGCACTCTCTGTTCCGTTTACAATCTTTTTAACATTTATACAGCCTGTCGTGATTGATCCACTTTATAACGACTTCTCGACGCTGAAAAATAAAGAATTAGAAACGAAAATTTTAGCGATAGCAGACAAAGCCGATATTCCAGCAAAACACGTATATGAAGTAAATATGTCGGAAAAAACGAATGCGTTAAATGCATATGTAACAGGAATTGGCCCTAACGCTCGTATTGTAATGTGGGATACGACGCTTAAGCAATTAAAAGATAAAGAGATTTTATTTATAATGGCCCATGAAATGGGGCATTATGTTATGAAACATATATATTGGGGCGTTGCGAGTTATATGTTGCTATCGTTTATAGGGATGTACCTCATTAGTCGTATTATCAATATGTGTATTCGAAAATGGGGGGATACGCTGCAAATGTCAAAAGCAGCATGTTTCTCAATTTTACCTTTATTTTTCTTAATTTCTTCTGTCCTCTCTTTTGCATCACAGCCAGCAACAAACTATGTTTCTCGTATAGAAGAACGAGCGGCAGATCAATACGCTCTAGATATGACGAAGGACGGGAAATCTGGTGTAAAAACGTTTCAATATTTATCAAAAACGAGCTTAAGCCAAGTAAATCCGCCTGCGTTAGTAAAGTTTTTCTTATATACACACCCACCAATTTTTGAAAGAATTCATACGTTTGAACAATATGAAAAGGAAAAGAAGCGGTAGTATACTGCTTCTTTTTTTATGCGTTATTCGAGTTTTGGAAAATTATAGTGTATAATATATGGAATATTCAGTGAAATGTTTAGGAGGTTAATATTTTGTTTCATTCAAAATCAATGCCGGCTATAAAAATGATCCTTTCGATGTCTATTTTCGGATCAATTGGATTTTTCTCTGTTCAAACAGGTTTACCGTCTTTTGAATTAGTATTCGTTCGTTGTATTTGTGCGACTATATTTTTAGCATTATGTTGGCTCGTAACAGGACAATATAAAAGTGAGCAATGGAATAAAAAAGAAGTCATGCAAATATTAGCATGCGGTGTATTTCTCGTTTTTAACTGGGTATTTCTATTTAAAGCATTTGAAGTTATGTCGATTACAATTGCGATTTCAGTTTATCATCTAGCACCCATTATCGTATTAATGATTGGTAGTATTGTATTTAAAGAGAGACTTACAATGTTTGCTGTTTTGTCCATTGTCATTTGTTTTATCGGTACAGTGTTAGTGGCTGGAGTAGATGGAAGTCTATCACTTGAAAAACTGATGTCATCTGGCATGGTATGGGCACTACTTGCGGCACTATTTTATGCTTTTACCACTTTATTAGGAAAAGGAATTCAGCATACGAGCGCATATGCGATGACATTTTTACAAACATTTTTAGGTATATTTTTATTGCTACCA
The DNA here is from genome assembly GCF_051915205.1 of Bacillus cereus group sp. MYBKT111-2. Classification (NCBI taxonomy): domain Bacteria; kingdom Bacillati; phylum Bacillota; class Bacilli; order Caryophanales; family Bacillaceae; genus Bacillus; species Bacillus cereus group sp. MYBKT111-2. The sequence goes on along the minus strand of NZ_JBQAEG010000005.1, from coordinate 423,674 downwards.
TTCGTAGACTTTGGCAAGTTTCAAGGGTTAACAGAGATGAATTGGATGATGATTACAGCGACAGGTCTTATACATACGGGATTTGTATATTACTTATTTTTTGACAGTTTAAGAGATTTATCGACGAGATTAATTTCTGTATTAGTGTTCTTAGATCCTGCGGTTGCAATACTATTAGATACAGTCTTTACCGGGTTTAGACCGACTAGTATGCAAATAGTAGGAATTGTTCTTATATTTGTAGGAATGGCATTTACTTTTCGAAAAACAAAGGGTGAAAAAATAGTAGTAGAAGAAAAATTATATTCTTAATTGTAAATAATTAGTTCGAAATAAATTTATAATTTTCAGATTTATTGTATAATATAATTTGCAGGGAAATAAAGGAAAAGGTAGATGAGAGAGATGAAAAAGCTAGTAAAGATAGCGACATCGTTAACACTAATGGGAGGAATATTTGTAGGTGCAAATGGTGTGTCTGCAAATACAGAGATTATCCAAAAATCTAGTCCTAATATTATGATAAAGTTTGATGATGTAACAACAGATCATTGGGCATATGATGAAATTACAAATTTAGTACATCATCGCATTATGTATGGCTATGGAAATGGTAAGTTTGGGACGGAAGATCATATAACACGTGAACAAGCGGCAGCAGTATTGTACCGCGCACTTCATGTAAAAAGAAGTGCGACTATTGGAAATCCATATGGAGATATTAGTGCGAAATCAACCATGTTCCCTTACGAAATTTTACGCTTAACAAAGATTGGCATTTTTAAAGGAGACGAAAATGGGAATTTCCGTCCGAAAGATACATTGACTCGTGCAGAATTAGCACAAATTTTAACGAAAGCATATGAGTTGAAAACAAAGAGTCCACATACATTTACAGATATACCAGAAAATCATTGGGCAAGGGATGCAATTAGCGCATTGCAGTCTAATAAAGTAGCGGTAGGAACAGGAGATGGCAAGTTCCAGCCTGAAATGCTCGTTACACGTGGGCAATTTGCAAAGTTTTTACAACGATCAATTGATAATTCTCCAGGGAAAATGGAATAGATAAAGAGAAAGCTCATAATTTGTGGAAGAGGTATCTTTCGCTCATTATGAGCTTTTGTTAATAGAGAGGCTACTATTGTCGTATGTTGTAGTTAAGTCGATATAATTGCATTTTTTGTCTAGAAAATGAACTCTTAAAACGTGAAGGATTTCTTTTGAAAAAAGTAGAATATTTATATTATAGAAACACCTTTACATGAATACAGGCAAGAAAATTAGTTTGCGTACAATTCGGTATAAAAATTGAAATTGAGAGCGAATTGGCTTTCCTTTAGTAGTGATTTTCACAATAATAGATTTTTTAAATGTAATATATTGCATAAATGGTGCAAAGGCAACATATGTAATATTGGAAAGGATTTCAGTCTATTATTTTCCGTTTTTTAAAATGGAGGTAAAGGGGAGAGGGCAATGAAGAAGAACATGTTACGTATAATGGCAACGATGACTATTATGGGCGGCTTGTTTGTAAGTATGAATGTTCCTAACGTAAAAGCAGAAGAATATCCAGAAATGATTGTGTTTGATGATGTTCCAGTAAACTACTGGGCATATGACGATATAATGGATGTAGTATACAATAAAGTAATGTTAGGGTATGGAAATGGTAAGTTTGGTGTAGGTGATAATGTAACGAGAGAACAAGTAGCAGCAGTGCTGTATCGTACGTTGAATTTGAAAAGGGAAGGACCTTTAAAAAATCCATACAAAGATATTTCTGAGAGAGCAACAATGTTTTTAGATGAAATTTTAGTATTAACAGAGCATGGTATTTTTAAAGGTGATGAAAAAGGAAACTTTAGACCAACTGCACCAGTAACACGCGCAGAAATGGCACAAATTCTTACGAAAGCATTTACATTTGAGGTGAAGAAGAACCATACATTTAAAGATGTACCAAATAATCATTGGGCAAAAAATGCGATTAGTGCACTGCAGTCTAATCATGTCATAGTAGGAACAGGGAATGGGAAATTTGAACCGAATAAAGTTGTAACACGTGAGCAATATGCAACGTTTTTAAATAAAGCTGTTTTTTATTTTCCAGTAAAAGATGAGAATTATGAATAAAAGTTAAAATATAAGGATGTTTAAATTATATTAATATAATTTATATCAAGAAAAAAGTGTGGGAATTCCACACTTTTTTCTTATTTAAAATTATTTGTAATTATATTGATTTTCTATTCGTAATTTAATTTTTCGATTTTAGTGGATAAGAAGAGATTGAATAAAGTGACTTTTTATTGTTTAAATATACGTTTTAGTAACTTTATTTTTAATAAAGTGTAAATAAAAGTATATGAAATATAGTTCATAAATTAGACAAAAATCACATGGAAATTATATTGTTACGCTTCCATTAATTCTTTATATTAGAAAAAAATATGTTTTTAGGGAGAGAATACTGTGAAGAAAAAGTTTTTAAAAGTAGCAACAGCTTTAACAATTATGGGTGGAGTGGCATTTAGTGCTGAAGGGACAACAGCAAAAGCTGAATTAGCTGCAAAGCCGCAACACGCAAGTCAGGCATTCTTTAAAGATGTACCAGCAGGACATTGGTCTTATGAAGCAATTCAAACTTTAGCAGAACAAGAAATTATGCTTGGTTATGGAAATGGTGTGTTCGGTTTTGGACATAATGTAACACGTGAACAAGTAGCTGCTTTAATTTATCGCACAATGGATTTCAGTGAAGTATTCGAGGAAGGCGATATTCTTGAAAATCCATATAAAGATATTAATGAAAGATCAACAATGTTCTTAGAAGAAATTTTAGTATTAACAGAATTAGGTATCTTTAATGGTGATGGAACTGGAAACTTTAGACCGAAAGATACATTAACACGTGCAGAAATGGCACAAGTGCTTACAGTAGCATATGAGTTAGAAGTAAAAGAAACAAAAGGATTTAAAGATGTACCAAAAGGACATTGGGCAGAAAATGCGATTAATGCAGTAGGTTCAAATGGTATTTCGGTAGGAGATGGAAAGGGTAACTTTGCTCCAAACATGAAAGTAACACGTGAACAATATGCGCAATTCTTATTTAAAACAATTTTTGAATAAATAATAGAACAAGAAGCTGGTATTGTATAACACCGGCTTCTTTTTTATGTGTAATACCGGTGGAAGAATACAGTTTTACAAAAAAACGATTAAATTTTCAAAAAAAACTTCCTTTTCTGAAGATTTGTTATATAATATAAAACATAAAATCAAATCTGTTATAAAACAGTTTAAAAAGGGGATGCTAATATGTCGACGCAAACTTCACGGGTTACATTGCCCGGAGAAATGTTGCCAGCGTACAACGAAATATTGACACCTGAGGCGCTTAGTTTTTTGAAGGAACTACATGGAAATTTCAATGAGCGCCGCATAGAACTTTTACAAAAGCGTGCGGAGAAACAAAAGAGAATTGATGCAGGGGAGTTTCCAAAGTTTTTAGAAGAAACGAAGCACATACGTGAAGCTGATTGGACAATTGCTAAATTGCCAAAAGATTTAGAGGATCGCCGCGTAGAGATTACTGGCCCAGTAGATAGAAAGATGGTTATTAACGCTTTAAATTCAGGAGCACATCTTTTTATGGCGGATTTTGAAGATTCGAATTCACCAACTTGGGAAAATGCGATTGAAGGTCAAATAAACTTACGAGATGCAGTAAAGGGAACGATTTCACATAAAAATGAAAACGGAAAAGAATATCGTTTAAATAGTAAAACAGCAGTATTAATTGTGCGTCCAAGAGGATGGCATTTAGAAGAAAAACATATGCAAGTTGACGGAAAGAATATGTCTGGTAGCTTAGTAGATTTTGGACTTTATTTTTTCCATAATGCGAAAGCTCTTTTAGCAAAAGGAAGCGGTCCATACTTTTACTTACCGAAAATGGAAAGCCATTTAGAAGCAAGGTTATGGAATGATGTTTTCGTATTTGCTCAAAAATATATCGGTATTCCAAACGGAACGATCAAAGCCACGGTGTTACTGGAAACGATACATGCTTCGTTTGAAATGGATGAAATTTTGTATGAGCTTAAAGATCATTCTGCTGGATTAAATTGCGGAAGATGGGATTATATTTTTAGTTTTCTAAAGGGTTTCCGTAATCATAATGAATTTTTACTTCCAGATAGAGCGCAAGTCACGATGACGGCGCCGTTTATGCGCGCGTATTCTTTGAAAGTCATTCAAACGTGTCACCGTCGTAATGCACCAGCTATTGGAGGAATGGCAGCACAAATTCCAATTAAAAACAACCCAAAAGCGAATGAAGCAGCTTTTGAAAAAGTACGTGCGGATAAGGAGCGCGAAGCTTTAGACGGTCATGACGGGACTTGGGTTGCCCACCCGGGACTTGTACCAGTCGCGATGGAAGTATTTAATCACATTATGAAAACGCCGAATCAAATTTTTAGAAAACGTGAAGAAATACATGTTACAGAAAAGGATTTATTAGAAGTACCAGTGGGAACGATTACAGAAGAGGGTCTTCGTATGAATATTAGCGTAGGTATTCAATATATCGCATCTTGGTTAAGCGGACGGGGAGCAGCACCAATTTATAACTTAATGGAAGATGCGGCAACAGCGGAAATTTCTAGGGCACAAGTATGGCAATGGATTCGCCATGAAGGTGGAAAATTAAATGATGGCCGTAATATTACACTTGAATTAATGGAAGAGCTAAAAGAAGAAGAGTTAGCAAAAATAGAAAGAGAGATTGGTAAAGAAGCCTTTAAGAAAGGGAGATTCCAAGAGGCGACAACGTTATTTACAAATCTCGTTCGGAATGATGAATTCGTACCATTTTTAACATTACCGGGTTATGAAATTTTATAAAAAGTGAAAAGGGGATGGAACAAATGAAAAACGAAAGAATCGAGAAATTACAAGAGAGCTGGGAGTTAGATACGCGCTGGAAAGGGATCACACGTCCATATTCGGCAGAAGATGTAATTCGCTTGCGCGGGTCAATTGATATTGAACATACGTTAGCGCGCCGCGGTGCTGAAAAGCTGTGGGCATCGCTTCATACGGAAGATTACATTCATGCACTTGGCGCATTAACAGGAAACCAAGCGATGCAGCAAGTAAAAGCTGGGTTAAAAGCAATTTATTTAAGTGGATGGCAAGTAGCAGCAGATGCAAACCTTTCTGGACATATGTATCCAGACCAAAGTTTATATCCAGCAAACAGCGTACCTGCTGTCGTAAAACGAATTAATCAAACGCTTCAACGTGCGGATCAAATTCAGCATATGGAAGGAAGCGGTGATACAGATTATTTCGTACCAATTGTAGCAGATGCAGAAGCTGGATTTGGCGGACAATTAAACGTATTTGAATTGATGAAAGGTATGATTGAAGCAGGTGCATCTGGCGTGCACTTTGAAGATCAATTATCTTCAGAGAAAAAATGCGGTCATTTAGGCGGAAAAGTATTACTACCAACGCAAACAGCGGTACGTAATTTAATTTCGGCACGCCTTGCTGCAGATGTAATGGGAGTACCGACAATTATCGTTGCAAGAACTGATGCGGATGCAGCTGATTTAATTACGAGCGATATTGATCCGGTTGATAAGGCGTTTATTACAGGAGAAAGGACACCAGAAGGATTTTACCGTACGAAAGCAGGTCTTGACCAAGCGATTGCACGTGGTTTAGCATACGCTCCTTATGCAGACCTCGTTTGGTGTGAAACATCTGAACCAAATTTAGAAGATGCAAAACGATTTGCGGACGCAATTCATAAAGAGCATCCAGGGAAATTGCTTGCATACAATTGTTCCCCTTCATTTAACTGGAAACAAAAACTAGATGAGAAAACAATTGCGAGCTTCCAAAAAGAAATCGCATCTTACGGTTATAAGTTCCAGTTTGTAACACTTGCTGGATTCCACTCATTAAACTACGGCATGTTCGAATTAGCACGCGGCTATAAAGAGCGCGGCATGGCAGCGTACTCTGAACTACAACAAGCAGAATTCGCAGCAGAAAAACACGGCTACTCTGCAACTCGCCATCAACGAGAAGTAGGAACAGGTTACTTTGATGAAGTAGCACAAGTGATTACAGGTGGTACTTCATCAACGACAGCATTAAAAGGATCTACAGAAGAAGCACAATTTACGAAATAAAAGGAAGGGGCACCTTTTTGAAGGGTGCCCCTTATTATTTTTCGCACGATTCGAGAGTAAATAAAAATATATCGACGATTTTTTCGATATATCTATCATAACTTAAAATATATCAACGATTTTTCAAATATATCGACGATTCGACAAAGGATATCGACTTACCGACAAAAAAAGACAATATAATCAAATCCACTCAGCTCCATGATCACGAATAAACTTCATATCTTTTTCATAATGCTCTAAATGTCCTTCATCAATCATTCTTTGGAAATTTACGTCGCCTTCGTTTGCTTTTCTTTTCATATAAATGTTGTCAGATTACATTTTAACACGTAGAAAAAGGAATAAAGTGGCATTCGAAAGATTTGTTTATTTTTATTCAAATAAGATATTGATAATTGCATACGTGATTTAATTTGTCAGTTATTTTCAAAAAAGATTGTACATTTTATTTTAATGTGCTATGATAATATCAGTTGAATAGTTAAATTAAGCAATCCATATATTATCAAGTGCTGAAAACGAACGAGAAAAAGTATGTGAGAACTAGTTTATGTTTCGTATTTGATAATGTGTGGATTCTTTTTTTAGATAGGAAAACTAAAAATTTAAAAAAATGTATTTTCTTAGGAGGAAATAATTATGGCAGTAACAGGACAAGTAAAATGGTTTAACAACGAAAAAGGCTTCGGTTTCATCGAAGTTCCAGGCGAAAACGACGTATTCGTACACTTCTCTGCAATCGAAACTGAAGGTTTCAAATCTTTAGAAGAAGGTCAAAAAGTTAGCTTCGAAATCGAAGAAGGTAACCGTGGACCTCAAGCTAAAAACGTAATCAAACTATAATTTTATAGTTGATGATGGAAAAAAGGGTGGCTAATGCCATCCTTTTTTTAGGTTGTGGAGAAAGTTTCCCCAGAGCCTGTTTTTTATATCTAAATCTCTTTTTCTATGTTACAACGGGTGAAAAATTATCTGGAATGCGTATTAGTTTCTGTAGAAGAATTAGTTCAGCAAGAGCATTTGCTGCGTATGATAGTAAATAACTATAAATTTGTATTCTCTGTTGAAATAGGGAAAACTTTTCCAGATAGACCTTGAGTATCATCTTTTTTGTTAGCATTGTTGTTAGAATTTTGTTCGTCTTGAGATGATGTTTCTAACATTTCTTCTTGCTCCTTACTAGGGGTATTCAGAGCATCTGATGGGACGCTATTAATCTGTTGGCTTAATAGATTTTTTTTCTCCATATTATACAGCTCCTTTTTGGAATTAGATAAAAAACGAATGTAATCATAAATAATCACTTACATATTTTGTGTTTTGAAGTGGAATTATATACAAAACTTATATTGCAGATTTAACGAGTTAAAAAGTTGCTAGTGATTTATAAAGGTGAAGTTCTTAATAAAAATGGGTAACACGTACAAGTACTTTTTAACGTAGTGGATAATTTTTTATATGTAATAATATTAGAAAATAAAGGGGATACAGGGACACTCGGAAGAAAATATGAAAAAGAGTAAAAGGCTTTCCAAAATAGAAAGCCTTTTACTCTTCTTTTTCAACTTTTTTCTTCGCGCTTTTCTTACATTCAGAGCATTTCGATTTACGAAAAGGCTTTGCAAAAAATAATAGAATGAAAAATAAAGCGAATATAATGCTAGCTGAGTTGTTCACGATCACAATGCTGCTATTTTTCATGTGAATCGTTGGTTGCATTTCTTTTTCTTTCATAGTGGACCTCCATATATTGGATTTTTATTTTAATTATAGCAAAGTTAATTGTCTTAATGATGCGGAATGAGGAAGTAGTTGTAAATATTTATAGGTAGTATAAATAGATTTTGTATAGGTTTATTATTATAAAAATAATATATTTTTATTTTATAATTTAAAAGGTATTTGACAAATAATAAAGTATTGTAAAAAAGCGGAATCTGTAAGCCATTTCCTTTTCATAGATGCTAAAATTATACATGCAGCTGCTAATATAAATAGAAAAAAGGAGATAGTGGAATATGGAAAGTAAAGTAGAACGCTACGTCGAAAACTATGTTGTAAATAAAAATACAATGGCCTTACTTCCTGTAATTCTCAGTGAAAAGAAAATTGTTACGCGAGTTGTTGAAGTGCAAGACTCTTTTTTCGTATTTCAAAAACCTCTAGATATTATAGAAAGAAGTTGTCGCAAGCATGGTTCTAGTTTTTTAGGCAGAAAAGAAGGAACGAAAGAGTTAACTCACATTACACATAAAGCACCAATTGCAATTAGTCCGACCGATCAACTTTATTTTTTCCCTACCTATTCGTATTCTAGAAAAGAGTGCGCGTGGTTATCTCATTTTTATATTGAAAGCAATAAAGAATTAAAAGATGGAAACCTTATTATCCGATTTATAAATGGCTTTGCTGTGAAGTTAGAGATATCGAAAACTAGTTTTGAAAATCAACAAAATCGTACTGCGAAATTGCGAACGGAGTATGAAGATCGTAGAAAAAAACAAGGGAATCCTTGCTTTAAAGAGGTTGATCAAAGGGATGAATCAACATTAAGACCAGCTTATGAGAGAGTGTATGTTGTTAGAGAAGAGGATGTATGAGAGGAAAAGGATGAGGTGACTCATCCTTTTTGATTTCATTATATATACAGTTTACGCTGTAAGATTTATAAACAAAATGAGAGAATGTAAAAGCTTTTGTTCTCGAAGGGTTCAAGATAATATATAATTACAATATAATGGGAAAATTATACATATTCACTATAGTGTGAACATACAGTATATTTTTTCATCCTGTATAAAAAGGAGATGGTATGTTGAAAAGGAACCTGTTATTTTGGGCGCAATATATTCTTGCTTTGCCTATATTTTTTCTTACATTTGTGTTTACTAGTTTCACTGGTAGTCAGTTGATGATAGGCGCTGATAAACGATATTTTGTTTTCACACCTCAAAATACGACAGATTATAGTCAAATTAGTGAAATTGATAAATTGCTATTTGCTTTTTCAATTCAACCGTTTGTCACTATAGTATGTTTTCTGTCAATCGTGTATGTACTGACACTTATTGTCTTTCAAATTATTGAATGTAAGAAGAAAAGAAAGATATTACATAGCCTGCAATATATGATTCTTATACCAATTTTTCTTTATTTGTGGTTAGGAACGATGGAATTTTCCGCAGTTAATTTAACGTGGATAGATAACTGGAAAGATTATCTTATCTTCACTCCTGCAACTATAACGAATGAAGAAGATATATATATGATTGATAAATTTTTATACAAATTTCGAATGGTACCTATTCGGAGTACATTATTAATACTATCTTTCTTACATATGTTAATACTTATCGTGATTGACAGTGTACGCTTGCTAAAAAAATTGCTTGTAAGAACTAGCCATTAGAGGATTGTTTGAGGGTAAAATAATCATCCGTCGCTACCTATATGAAAAAGACTAATTATTACTTTTTGCATTTTCTTCTTTCTCATAAAATGTAACCATTAAGCTATAATCGGCGCGTGTTATTTAAAATAACTTCACGTCCTGTCGAATATTGATAGATTATCATAGCATAATAATGAAGGAATTCTCATGAAAGATATGGAAACTTAATAATTACATCTCCATATGTCGTATCTACCATTTCCTCTTTCATATAGGCAATGATACAGTAGAGGTAGTACTTAGAGTAAAGGGGTAAAGTGTAGAATGGATTTTCAGACGATCAAAGAGTATTTTTCACCAGAAAATATGGATCATATTGTTGAAAGCTATAAAGCGTTCGGACCACTTCTTGGTATTGGGTTACCGATGATAGAGGCGTTAATTCCAGCATTGCCACTTATCGTATTTGTACTGGCGAATGCTGTTGCATTTGGATTTTGGCTCGGTTTTCTTTATTCTTGGCTTGGATCAGTAATGGGTGCCTTACTTGTCTTTTTCATAATCCGCCATTTTGGCCGAAGTCGTTTCTTTTCTTTTGTAAATAAGCATGAGAAAGTACGAAAGGCAATGGGGTGGATTGAAAGGAAAGGGTTCGCACCGATTTTCGTCATATTTTGTTTTCCGTTTACACCATCTGCGCTTATAAATGTTGTTGCTGGTCTATCTCGCATTAGTGTAAAACAGTTTGGCCTTGCGCTCGCGTTCGGAAAGCTTGTGATGATTTTTATTTTAACGTATATCGGTCATGATTTAATGTCATTTATTCATAATCCGGTGAAATCAGTCATTGTAGCAATTGGTATTTTTATTTTATGGTATGTCGGTAAGAAAATCGAAGTAAAGTTAGAACTACATTAAGAATAGTCTTCTTTGTAAAGGAAAGCTTCATTATTAAAGGATAAGGGGAGAAGCGGATGAAGAAAACTTTGAAAAAAGAAGGCATAGAGTGGATACGAACAATTTTAATTGGTGTATTATTAGCTGTATTTTTTCGAACGTTTTTCTTTTCAACGTACGTTGTAGAGGGGAAATCAATGATGCCGACATTGCAAGATGGCAATATGCTCGTTGTAAATAAGGTGAGTTATCAAGTGGGGGACTTGAATAGGTTTGATGTTGTTGTATTTCATGCGAACAAAAAAGAGGACTACGTAAAACGAATTATCGGTTTACCTGGGGATCATATTGAATATAAGCATGATAAACTATATATAAACGGACAATTCGTGGATGAACCTTATCTAGAGAAATATAAGAAAGAGATAAATGGACGACAACTAACAGGTGACTTTACGCTAGAAGAGTTAACGAAGGAAAAAACGGTGCCACCTGGATATATTTTTGTAGTAGGTGATAACCGCCTCGGGAGCTGGGATAGTAGACATTTTGGTTTTGTAAAAGCTAATACAGTTGTCGGTAAAGTTGATTTACGATATTGGCCAATTCAAGAGGTGCAAACGAATTTTTCAAAAGGTTGATATAATAGGTAGAAGTATAGAAAAAGACAAACTACTCCGTTTGTCTTTTTTCGTGTCCTATAATACAATTATAGTAGCAAACTAACGTTCGTTATGTAAGTGAAAGGTGGGGTTACATGTCACTTCGATTTGTGATTGGTAGAGCGGGAAGTGGAAAAAGTACACTTTGTTTACACGAAGTGCAAGAAGAGTTAAAGCAGCGTCCAAGAGGGGAAACAATATTATATCTTGTGCCAGAACAGATGACATTCCAAACGCAGCAGGCGTTAATTGGTAGTGAGGATGTTAGAGGTTCTATTCGGGCACAAGTTTTTAGTTTTTCACGATTAGCGTGGAAAGTATTGCAAGAAGTTGGCGGAGCGAGTCGTCTTCACATTGATGAAGCGGGCGTACATATGTTACTTCGTAAAATTGTAGAGTCTCGTAAAGATGGATTATCGGTATTCCAAAAAGCAGCGGAGCAAAATGGTTTCTTTGAACATCTTGGCAGTATGATTGCGGAGTTTAAACGATATAACGTGACGCCATCAAACGTATATGAAATGTGGCAACAATTAGATGCACATAGTAGCAGTGCTGAACAAAAGCTATTAGCGAATAAAGTGTATGACTTACAGTTATTATATGATGATTTTGAACGTGCTTTAATCGGAAAGTACTTAGATTCAGAAGACTATCTGCAATTGCTAGTGGAAAAGCTTCCGCAGTCTGAATATGTAAAGGGAGCTGAAATTTATATAGATGGCTTCCATTCGTTTTCACCGCAAGAACTAGAAATTGTAAGACAGCTTATGATTTGCGGTGCGAGAGTGACAATTACATTAACGATAGATGAAAAAACGTTAGCGCAGCCAGTAAATGAACTAGATTTATTTTATGAAACGATGTTAACGTATGAAAAAATAAAACAAGTAGCGCGTGAAGAGAAAATAGAAATTGAAAAAACGATTCCGCTTATGGAACAACCGCGTTTTCATTCTCCAGCATTAGCGCATTTAGAAGCTCATTATGAAGCGCGTCCGAATGAGAAATTTAACGGGGAAGCAAGTGTAACGATTCATACAGCCGCGAATTTACGAGCTGAAGTAGAGGGCGTTGCTCGTGAAATTCGTAGACTTGTGGCAGATGAAAACTATCGTTACCGAGATATTGCGGTTCTTCTTCGTAACGGGGAAAGTTATTACGATGTAATGCGGACTCTATTTACAGATTATAATATCCCGCACTTTATCGATGAAAAACGCCCGATGTCACACCATCCGTTAGTAGAATGCATTCGTTCTGCACTCGAGATTATTAGCGGGAATTGGCGTTATGATGCAGTGTTTCGCTGCGTGAAAACAGAGCTTTTATATCCACTAGACGTAAGAAAAGAAACGATGCGCGAAGAGATGGATGAGTTTGAAAACTACTGTTTAGCGTACGGTGTACAAGGAAAGAGATGGACTTCTGAAGATCCATGGATGTATCGTCGCTATCGTTCTCTTGACGATACGGACGGGATGATTACAGACAGTGAACGTGAAATGGAAGGGAAAATAAACAGGCTGCGTGACGTTGTAAGAACGCCAGTTATTCGTATGCAAAAAAGACTGAAGCGCGCGGGAACGGTTATGCAAATGTGCGAAGCTGTTTACTTATTTTTAGAAGAGCTTGACGTTCCGAAAAAATTAGAAGCATTACGTATTCGTGCAGAAGAGAGCGGAGATTTCTTATTTGCGACAGATCATGAACAAGTATGGGAAGAAGTAATGAGTCTTCTTGATACGTTCGTTGAGATGCTTGGCGAAGAAAAAATGTCACTTTCTATGTTCACAGACGTTATGTCGACAGGTCTTGAGGCGCTTCAATTCGCAAACATTCCGCCGTCATTAGACCAAGTGTTAATTGCGAATATTGATCGTTCTAGATTATCAAATGTGAAAGCAACATTTGTCATTGGCGTGAATGAAGGTGTGATTCCAGCAGCACCTATGGATGAAGGTATGCTTTCTGATGAGGAAAGAGATGTTCTTAGCGCTGCAGGTATTGAACTCGCACCAACGACGAGACAAACTTTATTAGAAGAACAGTTCGTTATGTACCAAATGGTAACGAGAGCAACTGAAAAATTGTATATTTCGTGTCCGCTTGCAGATGAAGAAGGAAAGACGTTACTTGCATCTAGCTTTATTAAGAAAATAAAAAGAATGTTCCCTGATGTGAAAGATACATTTATTACGAATGATGTAAATGATTTATCACGTTCGGAACAAATTTCATACGTAGCAACGCCAGAAGTAACATTGTCATATGTTATGCAGCAACTTCAAACGTGGAAGCGATATGGATTTGAAGGCAACTTAGACTTTTGGTGGGATGTATATAATTTCTACGTTACTTCAGATGAATGGAAGCAAAAAAGTAGCCGCGTATTATCAAGCTTATTCTACCGAAATCGTGCGCAAAAGCTAAGTACAGCTGTAAGTAGAGATTTATACGGAGATAAAATAAAAGGAAGCGTTTCTCGTATGGAATTATTTAACCGTTGTGCGTACGCTCATTTTGCGCAGCACGGTTTATCGTTAAGAGAGCGTGATATTTTCAAACTGGATGCGCCAGATATCGGAGAGCTCTTCCATGCAGCGCTGAAGAGAATTGCAGATAGGCTATTACGTGAAAATCGTACTTGGGCGGATTTATCAATAAAAGAGTGTGAGCATCTTTCTGCTGTAGTAATAGAAGAGATTGCACCGTTATTACAAAGACAAATTTTATTAAGTTCAAACCGTCACTTCTATTTAAAACAAAAACTACAACAAATCATTTTCCGTACGTCAATCATTCTTCGTGAACATGCGAAGTCTAGCGGTTTCGTACCAGTTGATCTAGAAGTGCCATTTGGTATGGGCGGTACAGGATCACTTCCGCCAATGGAATTCTCCTTACCTAATGGTGTGAAGATGGAAGTAGTTGGCCGTATTGACCGTGTTGATAAGGCAGAAGATGAAAAGGGAACATTCCTACGTATTATTGACTATAAATCAAGCTCAAAAGCGTTAGACTTAACGGAAGTGTATTACGGATTAGCACTTCAAATGTTAACGTATTTAGATGTTGTTACTTCAAATGCGCATACGTGGATGAAAAAAGGCGGCACGGCATCACCAGCGGGTGTATTGTATTTCCACATTCATAACCCAATTGTGGAGGTAAAAGGTGACGCATCTGAAGCAGAAATTGAAAAGGAAATTTTAAAGAAATTCAAAATGAAAGGTCTCGTACTAGGAGATGCTGACGTTGTTCGTTTAATGGATAACAAACTTTCAACAGGAAGCTCTGATATTATTTCTGCTGGTCTGAAAAAAGACGGTAGTTTTAGTGCGCGTTCAAGTATTGCCAGTGAACAAGAGTTTAACGTCCTGCAAAAATACGTACACCATACGTTTGAAAATATCGGGAAAGACATTACAGAAGGCGTTATTGATATTGCTCCTTACAAAAAGGGGAATAAAGCGGCATGTACGTTCTGTAACTTCAAATCTGTTTGTCAGTTTGATGAATCACTTGAAGATAACCAATTCCGTACGCTAAAAGATATGAAAGATAGCGAAGCGATGGAGAAAATTAGAGAGGAGGTTGGCGGAGAATGATAGAAAATTGGCCTAAAAAACCAGAAGGTAGTCAGTGGACAGATGACCAGTGGAAAGCGGTTGTAGCGAACGGACGTGATATTTTAGTCGCGGCAGCAGCAGGATCAGGGAAAACAGCAGTATTAGTTGAACGTATTATTAAAAAGATTATTAATGAAGAAAACCCAGTCGATGTCGACCGCCTGCTCGTTGTAACATTTACGAATGCAGCGGCGCAAGAGATGAAAAACAGAATTGGGGAAGCGTTAGAAAAAGTATTAATTGATGAGCCGGGCTCTCAGCACATTAGAAAGCAGCTGAGCTTATTAAATAAAGCTTCCATTTCAACGATCCATTCATTTTGTTTACAAGTTATTAGAGGATACTATTACATGCTTGATGTTGATCCTCGTTTCCGCATTGCCAATCAAACAGAAAATGAACTATTAAAAGAAGAAGTGTTAGATGACATATTAGAAGAAGAGTATGGGATAGAAGATAATACGATATTCTTTGAACTCGTTGATCGTTATACGAGTGACCGCAGTGACGATGATTTACAACGTATGATTTTAGCGCTTCATACAGAATCAAGAGCGCATCCAAATCCGGAAAAATGGCTCGATAAATTAGTAGAAGCATATGACGTCGAAGGAAAGACAATTGAAGATTTAGTGTACGCTTCTTACTTATTAGAAGATGTGAAATTTCAACTTGAAACAGCGGAACAGCATATTCGTAAAGCGACAGAGCTCGCAATGCTTCCTGACGGTCCAGCGCCTCGCGTTGAAACGCTGCAAGCAGATTTAGTTTTACTTGGAACGTTATCATCAGCTGCTCGTGAATCGTGGACAAGCGTGTATGAAGCGATGCAAAACGTATCGTGGCAAACGTTAAAGCGTATTAAGAAAAGTGATTACAACGAGGATGTTGTAAAACAAGTAGACTCTCTTCGTAATAAAGCGAAAGATGAAGTGAAAAAATTACAAGAAGAGCTATTTAGCCGTAAGCCTGAAAGTTTCTTACGAGATTTTCAAGATATGCATCCTGTATTAGAAAAGCTTGTTCAGCTCGTAAAAGTATTTACAGAACGTTTCCAAACGATGAAGCGAGATAAAGGAATGGTCGATTTCACAGATTTAGAGCATTTCTGTTTACAAATTTTAAGTGAACAAAGTGAAAATGGTGAAATGAAGCCATCAGCAGTAGCGCTTCAATATCGCAATAAATTTGCTGAAGTATTAGTCGATGAATATCAAGATACGAACTTCGTACAAGAATCGATTATTAAATTCGTAACGAAAGATTCTGAGAGTGAAGGAAACTTGTTCATGGTTGGTGACGTGAAGCAGTCAATTTATCGTTTCCGACTAGCAGAACCAGGATTATTCTTAGGGAAGTATAAACGTTTCACGCAAGAAGGATTAGGCGGCGGAATGAAGATTGACTTAGCGAAAAACTTCCGTAGTCGTCATGAAGTGTTAGCAGGTACAAACTTTATTTTCAAACAAATTATGGGCGAAGAAGTTGGGGAAATCGATTACGATGCTGACGCTGAATTAAAGCTAGGTGCTAGTTATCCAGAAGGTGAAGATGTAGCAGCTGAACTATTGTGCATTCAGCAAACAGAAGAAGAAGTAATAGACGGTGAAGAAGGTGCGGAAGTAGAAAAAGCACAGCTTGAAGCACGTCTTATGGCGCAGCGCATTAAAGCGATGGTTGATTCAGGTTATGAAGTGTATGATCGTAAAACGGATAGTATGCGTCCTGTACAATACCGCGACTTCGTTATTTTACTTCGCTCCATGCCGTGGGCACCGCAAATTATGGAAGAGTTAAAATTGCAAGGAATTCCAGTATACGCTGATCTTGCGACTGGTTACTTTGAAGCGACAGAAGTAAATATTATGATGAACGTATTCCGCGTTATTGATAATCCGATGCAAGATATTCCGCTTGCAGCAGTACTTCGTTCCCCAATCGTTGGATTAAATGATGAAGAACTTGCAACGCTTCGTGCTCATGGGAAGAAAGGATCGTTTTATGAAGTAATGAGCTCATTCTTAAAAGGGGCACCGCTTGAAGAAGAAAAAGAACTACATGATAAATTAGAGTGGTTCTATAACTTATTACAAGGATGGCGTGAATTTGCGCGCCAACAGTCTCTTTCTGATTTAATTTGGAAAGTGTACGGTGAGACAGGTTATTATGACTTTGTCGGTGGTTTACCAGCTGGAAAGCAAAGGCAAGCAAACTTGCGTGTACTATATGACCGCGCAAGACAATATGAAGCAACATCGTTTAGAGGACTATTCCGCTTCTTACGCTTTATTGAGCGTATTTTAGAACGCGGTGATGATATGGGTACGGCGAGAGCTTTAGGTGAACAAGAAGATGTCGTTCGCATTATGACAATTCATAAAAGTAAAGGACTTGAGTTTCCAGTCGTATTTGTCGCTGGACTTGGTCGTCGCTTTAATACACAAGACTTAATGAAGCGTTTCTTACTGCATAAAGACTTCGGTTTTGGTTCGCAATTTATCGATCCTCGTAAACGAATTAAATATACGACATTATCACAACTTGCAATTAAGCGTAAAATGAAAATGGAATTAATTGCGGAAGAAATGCGCGTCTTATACGTAGCGTTAACACGTGCAAAAGAGAAGTTAATTTTAATTGGAACGGTTAAGGATGCAACTAAGGAAATGGAAAAATGGCTGGATGCGAGAGAGCATAGTGAATGGTTATTACCAGATCATATACGTGCCGGAGCGTCTTGCTACTTAGACTGGATTGCACCTTCCTTATATAGGCACCGTGATAGTGAAATACTTCTTGAATTAGGACAAGGAAGTGTTCCAGATGAAATTTATGGGTATGACACTAGCTGGAAAGTAGAAGTTGTTGACGGTAACACGTTACTCGCGCCAGAACCGGTTCAAGAAGAGAAACAAGAATTGTTAGAAGCACTTCGTGAGAAAAAGGCCGTTCCCCTGCAAAGTGAACGGAAAGAAGAGGTGTACGATAGATTAATGTGGAAGTACGGATATGAGGAAGCGACATCTCATCGTGCGAAGCAATCTGTTACAGAAATAAAGAGAAATTATCAATCTGAAGAAGGTAGCGATAATGCCTTTATTAAAAAATTACGTGCACCAATTAGGACACGTCCTCGTTTTATGGAGAAAAAGGGATTAACATATGCAGAGCGCGGAACAGCAGTACATGCCGTTATGCAGCATGTTGATTTGAAGAAGCCGATTACGATTGAAGTTCTTCAAGAGCAAATTGCTGGAATGGTAAATAAGGAATTATTAACATTTGAACAAGCAGAAGAAATAGCGATTGAAAAAGTAATTTCATTCTTTGATAGTGACCTAGGTAAAAGGGTATTAGCGGCGAAAAGTGTTGAGCGTGAAGTACCATTTACGATGATGCTTGCAGCAGAAGAAGCATATCAAGATTGGCAAGGGAAGAGCGGGGAATCCATTCTTGTCCAAGGGGTTATCGACTGCATGATTGAAGAGGAAGATGGCATTACGTTAATCGACTTCAAAACGGATACGATTGAAGGGAAATTCCCAGGTGGATTCGAACAAGCGAAACCAATTTTAGAAGAGCGATATAAAGTCCAGCTTTCGTTATATGCAAAAGCGCTTGAGAAAAGCTTACAACACCCTGTGAAAGAGAAATGTTTATACTTCTTTGATGGTAATCATGTTATAAAAGTTGAGGAATAGAGGGGCTTGCAAATGGTAACGGAAAAAACGTTAAGAACGTGTGAAAAAGGACATGAGTACTATAAAAGTAGCGATTGTCCAACTTGCCCAACCTGTGAGAAAGAGAGAACGCCAAAAGAAGGGTTTCTTTCCCTTCTTTCAGCGCCAGCAAGAAGGGCGCTAGAGCATCATGGAATTCACACTGTAGAAGAACTCTCAAAGTATAGTGAGAAAGAAGTTTTAAAACTGCATGGTATGGGACCTGCGTCGATGCCGAAGCTTAGAAAGGCTTTGGAGGAACAAGGATTATCATTTAAATAAAAAGAGTGCTATGCTCTTCTAGAAGAAATAGAAAAGAGTCCATCACGTTAGATGGACTCTTTTACTATCTACCTATAAAGAGTAATTACAGGGCAACTGTTTGATTAAGCTGTTCCAATCTGGTCTTGATCCGCCACATCAGAATCAAACGTATTTGTTGCACTAACACCGTTAAAAGTATTTACGACAAATCCAACATTGGAAGCTCCGGATCCATTATAAGCTTTCGTATTTTCTTTCGGAGACACGTTATAAAAATCCCCTAAATTAAAAGAACCATTACTGTTTTGAACGACGAGATTTCCAACAACAGAAGGCATACCATCCACCTACTTTACTAAGCTTTTTAATTACTATATGAATTATTGAGCGGAAGGTTCATCCGTAATATATTGACGGATTTGCATAATACGAGAGTTATTAAAAACATAATCAACATTTCCGATTTGAAAGCAACCAGAATTTAAAAGTGTTCGCAATTCAACATTATTTACTTCAATAAAAGGACATTCATTTACAATGTTTAAATTTACATCTGTCGTTCGTTTTGGGATTGTGATGTGTTCATCTGTAAAGATTTCAAATGCGTCTAAGCGACCTTCGTCTTTTATATAACAAGGAAATTCCCGGTGAACGGCAAGAGCTCTACTTTTTAATTCCATTTGATTTGCATCCCCAACTTGAAATACGGCAGCGATCCCTAACGAAACAATAGAAACATTTTGGACAATAGACACGTGATGTAACATAATTTCTCAGTCTCCTTAACCTGGAGTAGGAGGGACATCTGTTACTAATGGCACAAATGGACCCTCTGTAACAGTTTCAAACGGCGTATCAAGAATAGAAGATAGAATGAGGAAATTTGCATCCCCAATTAAAAAGAGTGCGGACGACGATACACCGTTCATTTTAATCTGTCCGACTTTGAACTCGCGGTTTACAACGTTAAGGTTCATACATACTTACTCCTTTCGGAAATTGCCCGGTATGTGTTGAATAAAAGAGAGGAAGGCTTTGTCGATATCGTGTTTCATAGCTTGAATAATGATATCTCGTAAATAATCTGGATCTGTTGAAATCCCTTCATGTGATTGTGCTTGTGATAAATAATAAGGAAGTCTATGCTCCATCTGTTTTTTTATGTCATCAACCATCATTTGTCGATACATTTCATCGAGTGGCGTTCTCTCTTCCTGTTCAAAATGGAGAATTCGATTATATGCTTCTTCATCTAAGTAGCGATGCATTTCCTGAAGAATGCCTTGGTAAAAATCTGGATTTGTGTCAGTTTCAGGATTGACCTTCAAAGTTTCCGTATCAACTTGAAAATCCTCAATTTGCTGTCCTTTTGTTGAAAAGGGATTTAATCCAATATTTAAAGTGCCATTTAAATTTTCTACTTTTAATTGATCGAATTTATATTCCACTTTTCCTATAGAAGAGGAGGGGCGACTTTTTAATTCATTAAGCTCTTCTTGTAATTGACGAACTTGATCTTCTAAGTTAAGAATGGTCGCTTGTTGTGCTTGAAGAGCTTGTTGAAGTTGGTGTAAGTAAGTATATATATCTTGATTCATTTGTGAAACCTCCTTTTCAATAGGGAGGGTAAATATATTCCTACTATATATTTATGACAAGGATGTCTTAAGAAGAACTAGTTGATGGTTTGATAGAAATAATTTGTCCTTTCGCCTGTAATGGGCGAAGGGGCTCTGTAAATCCGCCAGTATTTGAGAATTTAGATAGTGCTTTAATACTTCCAGCAGTACCAATTTGGAATACAGAAGAGGTTGTAATGCTATCAATTTTAATACTGTTAATGATGATGCTTTGGTTTACATAAAAATTCAATACAATCGCCCCCTTTAAGTTGAACCAATTATCGCTTGATCAACGACATCTGAATCATTGACAGTCGTTGCGCTTTGATAATTGTAGACAGAAACGTTATCTCCAACATTAAAAGAGCCGGCCCCAGCGAAAGCGCGTGAATAACTAATAGGCCTAATCGCAAATACATCTCCAATATGAAAAATACCACTTGATCCAATATTAACGATACGAATATGTCCGACCATAGCTGGCATACAAAACACCTTTCGTTTTTAAAATTTTCTTTTCTACTATTGTATGGGCGTTTTTAATAAAATGTGTGTTTTTTTGAAATAAAAGAAACACACACGTTATTGCGTGTGTGTATCGAGTGTTTGATTAGGGTGAAAATCCGTATGTACATGCCAAATTGCATTTAAGAGCCTGTCCAGTTCTTGGCTACAATCCACTGTTTTTTGAGAAGTCATTCCGTAGCGTTCAGCAAAATAAATCATTTTTTCACGTTTTTTTTCAATCGCTTGCTCAAACATTGAAATCGGCTCCATCTCTAAATGAAATTTTTAGTATATATGTAGTACATATTATACAAAAAAAACATAAAAAAGAAATGCATTCGCTAAAAAAAGTAAAATTTCTACATTTTATGCCAAATGATAAAGGAGTAACGAATCGGATATGAGAAGAATATTGTAAAAATTAGCGTGTATGAGAAGGTTTTTTTCTTACAGATGCGAATACAATTAAAAGGTATGAGTTTTAGGATGGAGAGTGGAAATGTTGCGTTTGGTAACGGCGAAAAAAGAAGAAAAGGTATTTGTAGGTATTGTGGATGAAGAGGAAGAACAGGTATTGCACTTAAGAGAAGCGCAAAGGCAAAAGGGAGAAAAGGTTACAATCCCTATTACAATGTTAGAATGTATTGAAAGAGGAACCGAATGTGTTGAAAAAATGTGTGAAATTGTCAATTGGGCGAAGGAAAATGAAGGAACGGCGTATTACCCGTTAACTGAGGTGAAAATATTAGCACCAATTCCAAGGCCAAGAAAGAATATTCTTTGCGTTGGAAAAAATTATCGTGAGCATGCGATGGAAATGGGCGGCGTAGAGTCAATTCCAGAAAATATAATGATCTTTACGAAAGCACCAACGACAGTGATTGGAATGGATGAAAAAATTAATAGTCATCCCCACGCAACAAATGAATTAGACTATGAAGGAGAACTAGCTATCGTCATTGGTAAGCGAGGGAAACAAATAAAAAAAGAAAAAGCGCTTGAGCATGTTTTTGGTTATACCATTATAAATGATATAACTGCTCGCGATATTCAAAGGAAGCATAAGCAATTTTTCCTTGGAAAAAGTTTCGATACATTTTGTCCGATGGGACCGTATTTAATTCATAAATCGATGGTTAGTGCGCCAAATGCGTTACACATTGAAACGGTAGTAAATGGAGAAGTAAGACAAACTTCAAATACAAATAAAATGATTTTTTCAATAGAAGAAATCATTTCAACGATAAGTAAAGGAATGACATTAGAACCAGGAGATATTATCGCAACAGGAACCCCGGCTGGTGTTGGAAAAGGTTTCACACCACCGAAGTTTTTGCATGCCGGTGATGAAGTAGTTATTACAGTAGAAGGAATTGGTACTTTGCGAAATGTAGTGAAGTGAAGAAAAGAGCTATCTTATTAATAGATAGCTCTTTTCTATGGTCTTGGGTGATAGAGGTAATCGATAACGGAAAAAGTGTAAAGACCAATGACTGCAAGTGTACAAATGCCAAATAGTATAACCGTAAGTGCGCTTTTTTCGCGTCCAAAACCAATGATAGTAAGAATAACAGTAGTCCAAAATGATGCTTTCAGTAGTGTGAATGTAGTGGGAGTTGAGTAGTGACTAAGCGATGTTACGGAAAGTAGGAAGCCAAAGAATGTAACTAAAAGAAAAGTTGTAGCTAAATAGTTAATATGTTTGCCGTATCTTAATAACATATCGCACCTCCTTTATGAATTTAAAATACAGAAAATTACAATTTTATTTTAGTATAAATCAATATAAAATGAAAGAGGTTGTCCCAACATGTAGGACAACCTCTCTATTATTACGATAATACAGCTTTAATTTTTTGGAATGCCCACTCTAAATCTTCTTCAGAGATTACTAGAGGTGGTGCGATACGAATTACGTTTTCGTGTGTTTCTTTACATAACAGTCCAGCTGCTTTTAGTTGTTCACAGTAAGGGCGAGCTGGCTCGTTTAATTCGATACCGATAAATAAACCTTTACCGCGAACTTCAGTAATCATTGGGTTATCAATTTCTTTTAATTGTCCAACTAATTTTTCACCTAATTGAAGAGAACGCTCTGTTAATTTTTCTTCTTCTAACACTTCAAGAGCTGCGATAGAAACAGCGCATGCAAGTGGATTACCACCGAATGTAGAACCGTGAGAACCTGGCTCAAATACCCCTAAAATGTCGCGGTTTGCTGCAACGCAAGAGATTGGGAATACGCCGCCGCCAAGCGCTTTACCAAGTATGTACATGTCAGGAGTTACACCGTCCCAGTCACAAGCAAATACTTTACCAGTACGGCCTAAGCCAGTTTGGATTTCATCTGCTACGAATAAAACGTTTTCTTTTTTACATACTTCAAGAGCTTCTTTTAAGAAACCAGCTGGGGGGATGTTAATCCCTGCTTCACCTTGGATTGGCTCTAAAATGAATGCAGCTGTGTTTGGTGTAATAGCAGCTTTTAACGCTTCTAAATCACCGTAAGGAATTACAACGATGCCAGGAAGCATCGGACCGAATCCGCGCTTGTACTCTTCGTTTGAAGACATAGAAACAGCACCCATCGTACGTCCGTGGAAGTTATCTTCACAAACGATAATTTCAGCACGGTTTGCTTCTACTTTCTTCACATCATAAGCCCAGCGGCGAGCTGTTTTAATTGCAGTTTCAACAGCTTCTGCACCTGTATTCATTGGAAGTACCATTTCTTTATTAGTTAGTTTCGCAACTTTTTCGTACCAAGGACCTAATTGATCGCTATGGAAAGCACGAGAAGTTAACGTAACACGATTAGCTTGGTCAATTAAAGCGTTAATAATTTTTGGGTGACGATGACCTTGGTTTACTGCCGAATATGCACTTAATAAGTCCATATAGCGGTTTCCTTCAGGATCTTCTACCCAAACGCCTTCTGCTTTAGAAATAACGATTGGAAGTGGGTGATAGTTATTTGCCCCGTATGTGTCTGTAAGTTCGATAATATCCTTAGTTTGAATCATGATTGTTCCCCCTTTTGTTATTACAAGAAGTTTGTAAATACTCTAAATATTATATCATTTAAATGTAAAAAAGCGAAACATTTCCTGAAAATAAATGAACATGTTATCATATAGAATGAAAAAGTGTGAAAAGAGGAGGTAAGGGATACGATGGTACATATGCATATTACAGCATGGGCGTTAGGTTTAATTTTATTCTTTGTTGCGTATTCACTTTATTCAGCAGGAAGAAAAGGGAAAGGTGTACATATGGGGCTTCGTCTTATGTACATTATCATTATTGTGACAGGTTTCATGTTGTACATGGGTATTATGAAGACTGCAACAAGTAACATGCACATGTGGTATGGTTTAAAAATGCTAGCTGGTATTTTAGTTATCGCTGGAATGGAAATGGTTCTTGTGAAAATGAGCAAGAACAAGGCAACGAGGGCATTCTGGGGATTATTTATTATCGCGCTTGTAGCGGTATTTTACCTTGGACTGAAATTACCGATTGGTTGGCAAGTATTCTAATAAAGAAAATAAAACCACCTTATAATCTCAAATGTTTGGGAGATAAGGTGGTTTTTTATTTTATGTTGCATCGATATGCAACTCTTCTCCGTTTACTTTCGTAAAGCGAAACATATTTTTATTTGACGTAGCGTGACGAACGAAATGGTGCTGCAGTGAACAAATCATTTCTTCGTTATCGAATAAAAGAATATTTACTCCTTCACATGTTTCCTCTTTCGGTAAGAAGGATAAATAATTATGACAATACATGCAATCATATAAAGAGTAATGAAGTGATTGCAATGATTCTGTTAATAAGGTAAAAACAGAATCAGGTAACTCCTCAAGCCATTCCTTATAGCTAAGAAGTAATTTTTTTCGAATTCGTATCATTTCCCCGTTTTGCAGGTGATGCTGTTCGTCGGCGATTTGTAATACATCTTGTTCATAGAAACGCGCTGGTAGCCAGTTGTTGTTATATAAAATCTCAAAGCCATCTTCGGCAATCTCTTCTAATAAAAATGCTTCCTCATTTTCGTCATCAAAGAATATCCATTCATTGTTTATATATTCTACATTACCGACTGTATGAGCGCGGGGCTGGTTATATAAAATATGTTTACGTTGTATCATACACGATTTCTCCTTTATGAAAAGTAGTTATCTCTGTTATAGACAGTTCGTGCATTCTTTATAACTAGACACATCCGGACATAGGTGGGCATACAATAAAACACGTTTTACTGAGTGAAAATGCTATTCCATATGTGGATAGTAGGTTATCGTCAAGTTTGTCATTTTTTTGATCCGCACTTTTAGAGTGGGGTTACTGTACGTTCAAGAAAAGAAATAAGATGGAAGGATGATTTATATGTGCGGGATTACAGGATGGGTGGATTATAAACGCTCATTAGAAGGAGAACGGGACGTCGTTACGAAGATGGCTGAGACGTTAGCGAAGCGTGGTCCAGATGATAATAAAGTTTGGATTAAAGGCAATGTTGCATTTGGACATAAACGGTTAATCGTTGTTGATCCTGAAGGCGGGAAACAACCGATGACTTGTTTAAAAGGTGAAACGAATTATGCAATTTGCTATAACGGTGAACTGTATAATACGGAAGATATTCGAAAGGAACTATTAAGAAGAGGATATACGTTCAAAGGTCACTCTGATACGGAAGTATTGTTAGCTTCTTATATCGAATGGAAAGAAGAATGTGTCGATCATTTAAACGGTATATATGCGTTTGCTGTATGGGATGAACAGAAAGAACAAGTGTTTATTGCGCGCGATCGATTAGGGGTAAAACCACTATTTTATAAATATGACAGTGGGCGATTACTATTTGGCTCAGAGTTAAAAGCGATATTGGCGCATCCAGATGTGAAGGCGGAAGTGACGTTAGAAGGATTATCTGAAATATTTGGCCTTGGACCATCTAGAACGCCTGGTCACGGTATATATGCTGGTATAAAAGAATTACGTCCAGGTCATGCGATGACATTTTCGAAGAACGGTTTATGTATATGGAGATATTGGAATGTAGAAAGTAAAAAGCATGAAGATTCCTTTGAAGAAACAGTAGAAAAAACACGCTTTTTATTACAAGATTCGATTACAAGGCAGCTCGTTTCTGATGTACCATTATGCACTTTTTTATCAGGCGGTGTAGATTCAAGCGCTATAACAGCAATTGCTGCGAAAGAATACGAAAGATCGGGAAAAGGGCAATTACACACGTATTCGATTGATTACGAAGATAATGACAAATACTTTAAAGCAAATGCGTTTCAGCCAAATTCAGATGCACCATTTATTCATTTGATGACTGAAACGTTTCAAACAATCCATCATCGCTGCGTCATTTCAAATGAACAATTAGCGCAGTATTTAACAGAAGCAGTGCTCGTTCGCGATTTACCTGGTATGGCAGATATCGATTCGTCATTATTATGGTTTTGTCGTGAGATTAAACAAGATTTTGTCGTCGGTTTATCTGGGGAATGTGCAGATGAAATATTTGGTGGTTATCCGTGGTTTTATAGAGAAGATGATTTACAATCGAGCGCATTTCCGTGGATGCGTTCTACAGAAGCGCGTGAACAATTGCTAAAGAAAGAATGGAGAAATAAATTAAATTTACAACAATATGTACAGCAGCGCTATGAAGAGTCCATTCAAGAAGTTCCTATTTTAGATGGGGAAAGTCCGCTAGAAGCGAAAAGACGCCAATTATTTTATTTAAATATGGTATGGTTTATGACAACATTATTAGACAGAAAAGACCGTATGAGTATGGGGGCGAGCTTAGAAGTACGCGTTCCATTTGCAGATCATCGTCTTGTCGAATATGCGTGGAATATTCCTTGGGAAATGAAAATGTATAAAAACCGCGAAAAAGGTCTATTGCGTAAAGCGTTAGAAGGATTACTTCCAAATGAAATCTTATATAGAAAGAAGAGCCCGTATCCGAAAACACATAATCCGCACTATACGAAAGCAGTGACAGTATGGCTACAAGATTTATTAACAGATAAAGGCTCGATTTTACACGAGCTATTTGATAAAGAACAGCTGAGCGGATTAATTGAGTCAGGCGGCAGTGCATTCCAAACGCCATGGTATGGTCAATTAATGACTGGGCCACAACTTTTAGCTCATTTAGCACAAATTCACGTTTGGTTTAAAGAATATGGAGTAAATATTAAAGAATAGGAGAAAAGCGACTTACTTTATAAGTAAGTCGCTTTTTATTAAATAAATTGTCATATAAAATTCAAAATCATATTAGAAAAAATACTTATTTAGAATAATTATCTTTACGTACTTATTATTAGTTGTTATAATTGGAAACAAATGTTCTTGAAAAAGATTCTCATTTATAAAATTGAGGTGTTATATAGATGAAAAAGAAAAAAATAGGTTTACTCGTAATGGCGTATGGAACGCCGGATTCATTAGATGAAGTAGAGGCATATTATACACATATTCGTCATGGGCGTAAGCCATCAGAAGAAGCACTCCAAGATTTAATTGGACGCTATAAAGCGATTGGTGGAATTTCACCGCTTGCAAAAATTACGAAAGAGCAAGCGCATAAATTAACAGACTCAATGAATAATATGTTTACAGAGTATGAATTTAATTGTTACTTAGGCTTAAAACATACTGCTCCGTTTATAGAAGATGCAGTAGAAGAGATGAAGCGCGATGGAATTGAGCAAGCAATTAGTATCGTATTAGCGCCGCATTATTCTACCTTTAGCATTAAGGCATATAACGAGCGTGCAATTCGTCTCTCGGAGGAAATAGGTGGTCCTGTTATTGAGCCGATTGACCAATGGTACGATGAACCGAAATTTATTTCGTATTGGGCAGATCAAATAAAAGAAACATTTACAAAGATTGAAGATAAAGAGAAAGCAGTTGTAATTTTTTCAGCGCATAGTTTACCAGAGAAAATTATTGCAGCGGGTGATCCTTATGTGAAGCAATTGCAGCATACGGCGGATTTAATCGCAGCAGCTGCAAACATTCAAAATTATACAATAGGTTGGCAAAGTGCCGGAAATACATCTGATCCATGGATTGGACCGGATGTACAAGATTTAACGAGAGATTTATTTGAAGAGCATAGATATAAATCTTTCATATATTGCCCAGTTGGTTTTGTGGCAGAGCATTTAGAAGTTTTATATGACAACGATTACGAGTGTAAAGTTGTGACGGATGAATTAAATGCTGCGTATTTTAGACCAAATATGCCGAATGCACAATCTACATTTATTGATTGTTTAGCTACAATTGTTTCCAGAAAAATGAAAGAAATAGTTGACAAAGAACTAATTTTGAATAATAATTAATTTATAATAATTTTAAATAAATAATAATTACTATGAAAGAAAGAGGAGGATCCCCCTAGATGAATCCAAATAATCGCTTAACAACAAACCAAGGTGCTCCGGTCGGAGATAACCAAAATTCTCGTACAGCTGGTCGCCGTGGACCGGTATTATTAGAAGACTATCATTTAGTAGAAAAATTGGCTCACTTTGATCGTGAACGTATTCCAGAGCGTGTTGTGCACGCACGTGGTGCAGGTGCTCACGGTGTATTCGTTACGAAAAATAGCATGAAGCAATATACGAAAGCAGCATTTTTACAAAATGAAGGAACTGAAACGCCTGTATTTGTTCGTTTTTCAACGGTTATTCATGGTCAAGGTTCTCCTGAAACAGCACGTGATCCACGCGGTTTCGCTGTTAAATTTTATACAGAAGAAGGAAATTACGATATTGTAGGTAACCATTTACCAGTCTTCTTCATTCGTGATGCAATTAAATTCCCTGATATGGTGCATTCTTTAAAACCTGCACCTGATACAAATATTCAAACACCAGATCGTTACTGGGATTTCATGACGTTAAGTCCAGAATCTACACATATGATGACATGGGTATTTTCTGATTACGGTACACCAGCAAGCTATCGTGAAATGGAAGGTTTCGGTGTACATTCATTCAAATGGATTAATGCAGAAGGTAAAATCGTCTACATTAAATATCATTGGAAGCCACAGCAAGGTGTACGTAACTTAAGTGCAAAAGAAGTGCAAGAAGTACAAGGAAAAGACTTCAACCATGCAACTCGTGACTTATTCGATGCAATCGAAAAAGGAAATTACCCGAAATGGGATTTACACGTACAAGTGATGCAACTAGATGAAATGGATTCTTTAGACTTTGATCCACTGGACCCAACGAAAGTATGGCCAGAAGATCGTTTCCCGTTAATGGAAGTAGGGACAATGACGTTAAATCGTAACCCGAAAAACTTCTTTGCGGAAGTAGAACAAGTGGCGTTCTCTCCAAGTGCAACTGTAAATGGTATTGAACCATCTGAAGATAAATTATTACAAGGTCGTTTATTCTCTTATCCAGATACACAGCGTTATCGCCTTGGTGCAAACTACTTACAAATTCCTGTAAACTGCCCATATGCAGCTGTTCATAACCAACAACGTGATGGTGCGATGCAAATCAATCAAAACCCATCTACAATTAACTATGAACCGAGCCGTCATGCTGAAAATCCAGTTGAAGACCCAGCTTACCGCGATTCAACTATGAAAGTAGAAGGCTATGTATCTCGTGAGAAAATTGACAAACCAAATGATTTCAAACAAGCGGGTGAGCGTTACCGTTCATTCTCTAAAGAAGAGCAAGACAACTTAATTGCAAACTTAACAAATGACTTAAAAGACGTAAATGAACGTACGAAATTATTAGCTATTTGTAACTTCTTCCGTGCAGATCAAGAGTACGGTATGCGTTTAGCGCAAGCATTAAACGTTGATATTACGCAATATGTAGGAAATGCTCCGAAATAAATTGGAAAAGACGACTGTTATGAAACGGTCGTCTTTTTTGTTTATGTAAAGTTACACGCGGGTATTCTTCAGTTTCATTATGTCGGAATTTGTTGGTAAATCGATATATCGTGTCGAAACGTCGATATATTGAAATAATCGCTGATATATTTGAAAAATCGTCGATATATCCGAAGAATCGTTGATATATTTACAGGAATACTAGCTGGGGTATGCAGTGCCGATAAATGCAAAAAGAGATGCAATCTACTATCAATAGATTGCATCTCTTTTTTAGTTCACTCGCTCAGTATATTCATAAGCTTTCTCTCCATGCATTGAAATATCAAGTCCCATATATTCCTCGTGCTCATCTACCCGGACAGGGAGGAAGAAGTTAATTGCTTTAATAATCGCGTACGTCATTATAATTGTGAACGCATATGTTGCGCCGATTGCTACAAGTTGTTTCAACAGCAGCGCGGCGTTCCCGTAAAATAATCCGTTAGCGCCATCGCCGTTTACTGCAGTAGTTGCAAATAGTCCTGTCGCAATGCCGCCCCAAGTTCCGCCGATGCCGTGACATCCAAATGCATCGAGTGTATCGTCGTATCCGAATTTTGTTTTTAAGAAAAAGACCGCTCCGAAGCATAATACGCCGCCAATTGCTCCGATAAGAAGAGCTGAGAAAGGTGTAACGAACCCGCAAGCTGGTGTAATAGCGACTAGACCGGAAACAACGCCGCAAGCAGCTCCCATCGCGGTCGGTTTTGATTGGAAGAACCACTCTGAAAGCATCCAAGTTAATGCGGAGGCAGCGGCAGCTATATTTGTATTAATAAATGCAGTTAAAGCTACATCATTTAAAGATAATGCGCTTCCGACGTTAAAACCGAACCAGCCGAACCATAGCAGCCCAGCGCCTAACATCGTAAATGGTAAATGATGAGGAGACGAACCGTTTATGTTTTTGCGTTTTCCAAGGAAAATAGCTAATACGAGGCCAGCCACGCCAGATGTAATATGAACGACATTACCGCCAGCGAAGTCTAATGCGCCAAGTTCTCTTAGCCATCCACCAACGCCCCATACCCAATGAGCGACAGGATTGTAAACGATTGTTGTCCATAGAAGGATGAAAATAAGGAAAGCTGAAAATCGCATTCTTTCGGCAAATGCTCCTGAAATTAGAGCGGGGGTTAGAATAGCAAACATGAGTTGAAACATCATAAATAAATTGTGAGGAATAGTAGATGAGTAGTCTGGATTTGGTGCGTAGCTAACTCCGTTTAAACCGAACCAATCGAATGTGCCGATAAGTCCGTGCCAATCTGGTCCGAATGATAAAGAATAACCAATTACAATCCATTGAATCGAAACGATAGCCATTGCGCTATAACTATGCATTGTCGTACTGAGTACGTTTTTACTGCGAACCATACCTCCATAAAAAAGTGCTAATCCTGGTGTCATTAACATGACCATTACTGTCGCTACAAACATAAAAACCGTATCTCCTGTATTCATTCTCTCTCCTCCTGTAATGTTAGAAAAAATAACATCGATTTGTTATGTTTCATATCATATTCGAAATAAAAAGAAAAATCAACTAAAAATTCAGAAAATTTTATGTGTATGTTAGAAAACCTAACATGTATTAATTTGATAAGAATGAAATCAACGTATGCGATTCGTTTGGATAATTGGTATAATATTCTTACAATTAAAATACATGGGGGATGCGTGTGGGGAAAATACATACTAGGAAACTATTCATTTGTTTTTGTTTAGCTGTCGTTTTGTTTGTACCAATACATACATTTGCAGACGAAAAAAGAGAGTGGCGAGACGAAGTTATATATTCCATTATGATTGATCGTTTTAATAATGGGGAACCGAAAAATGACAAACAGTTAGAAGTTGGCAATTTAGAAGGATATCAGGGCGGAGATATAAGAGGTATTATAAAAAGAATGGATTACATAAAAAAAATGGGATTTACTACTGTTATGCTTTCGCCGCTTTTTGAAAGTGTAAAATACGATGGGTTAGACGTGCGCAATTTTCAGAAGGTAAATGAACATTTCGGAACAGAAAATGATGTGAAAGAACTTTTGCAAGAAGCTCATGCAAAAGGAATGAAAGTTGTATTTCAATTTCCACTTGGTGAAAACGAACAACAAGTAATCGATTCGATGAAATGGTGGATCAAAGAAGTTGATTTAGATGCAAGTTATGTAATACATAGTGAAAAAAAATCACCTGCTTTTTGGGATGATGTGCAAAAAGATATGCAAGTGATAAAGAAAGATTTTCGAGTTATGACAAAAGAAGATAGTGAATACAACGAAAAAATAGTAGATGCGTTTTCCAAAGCGGACGTATCGGTGAAACCTTTATATGATGTAAGTAAAAAAGACGGAGCAGCCGCTACATTTTTAGATAATCAAGATACAAAAAGATTTGCTCGTATTGCAAAAGAGAATATGAATTATCCACCATCTCGTTTGAAACTAGCTCTTACATATTTATTAACAACACCAGGTATTCCGAATTTTTATTACGGAACTGAAATTGCATTGGATGGAGGAGGTACGCCAGATAATAGACGATTAATGGACTTCAAATCAGATGAAAAGTTTATGCAACATATAACGAAACTCGGTGAGCTTAGACAAGCGAGGCCATCTTTACGCCGCGGTACGTTTGAGCTTCTATACGATAAAGATGGAATGAGTGTACTAAAGAGAAAGTATAAAGATGAAGTGACAGTAGTAGCGATTAATAATACGAAAGAAACACAAAAAGTTGCTTTACCTGCAAGTGCGATTGGTGAAAAACAAGAGCTAAGGGGATTGTTAGAAGATGAAATTATAAGAGAAGAAAACGGAAAATTTTATCTCGTTTTAAAGCGTGAGGAATCGAATGTGTATAAAGTTAACGGGGAAACAGGTGTGAATTGGCTATTTATTTCTTTAATCGTCGGTGTGAACGTATTGTTTATTGCTTTTTTAATTGTGGTTAAAAAGAGGCGGAAATAAGGGGATATTCTCTTTTGTGTTCAATTAAAAGTGCGTGATGAGGTGAGATGTTTAAGTCTTCTTATCGTATTCGTAATTCTGTATTTTGGGGATAACAGTGACGATGGGGAATTTGTTTGGTGGGACAGGCTAAGGAGAAAACTTTCTCTCTAGTCTGTTTTTCTTTGAAGTAAGACTCTCACCTCGAAATGCAACTGAGCAAAGAAGTAAAAAAAAATCGATAGAAGAAACAATAATTGAAAATATACTAATTTTACATTACATTAAAGGGTGAAAAGTATTTTGTTACTCATTGAGGGCTATATTTGAGGAGGAAAAATGGAATTTTACGATTTGGGTATTACCATTAAAGAACTTAGAATGAAAAAGAATATATCACAATCTGAATTGTGTCATGGAATATGTTCGCAAAGTCAAATTAGCAAAATAGAAAAAGGTATGATTTATCCATCTAGCATATTGTTATATCAATTATCTGAAAGACTTGGTATTGATCCAAATCATATTTTCGCACTAACTCAAAACAAAAAACTAAAATATGTAGAAAATGTAAAATGTGTAATGAGAGATTGTACAAAACAAAAACAATATAATGAACTTTATGAAATAGTGAAACAAGAGAAAACCGAAAATAATTTCCAGTTAAAAGAAGATAAACAATTTCTAATATGGCATGAAGCGATTGCTATATTTTATGTGAATAAATCAATAAAAACTGCTTTAAATCTTTTAAATAATGCACTAAAACTAACTGTAACGAATGGTGATTTTTTATCGGAAAGAGAAATAGATATTATGCAGTCGATGGCTATATTTCATTGGGCAAATAAAGAATATGAAAAGAGTATTACTATATTAAGAAGATGTTTAACTAATTTTAATAAGTTAGATTTCCCTAGAGATAAAGAGGTTAAATTAAAAATCATTTTTAATTTAGGGAAAATGTTAGGTCATGCAAATCAACATGAAGAGGCAATAAAATACAATGATATGGGTATTAAATTAGCTATTAATCTAAATACTTTATATTTATTAGGCGAATTATACTATGGGAAAGCTTGGAACATGCTACAGCTGAAACAATGTAATGAAGAAGATGTAGCTGATAATATGAAAAAAGCATTATTTATCTTTGAACTAACAGAAAAAGAAGATCTGATAAAAATAGTTAAAGAAAAATATTTTGAACAACAAAATAAAAAAATCACTCATAATTTCTGATGAACATCTTATTATTCTCTATAAAAAAAGCACCTTATGGTGTCTTTTTTATGACTTATATCATCGATTATTACAGTTCGTAGGTTTCTTATACCAAGCTTTGTTGATGTATTTACAATTCGCAGGTGTTGAAGTTTTAGATGTATCCCCAGGTGTAGTTATATTATTAGAACACCCTGCAATATATAGACAGAATGTAGTTAATAAAAAACATAGTATTAATTTCTTCAAATAACCACTTCTAACTCTTTTTAATTAACATTTTTCATAAAATAAATTCCTTACTAATTTTACATTACAGGAAAGGGTGGAAAATATTCTTATACTCATAATTTGTTACATTTGATTGGGGAGGGAGGTTTTTGTTCGGATTTTTAAAAGGGTCTTCTTCATTTATGCATAAAATTTATCCGATTTCCCGTAAGCTTAGACTTTTACAAGCTAAAAAGAAAAACATCCTCTACATAGAGGATGTTTTTCTTTTTAGCGGTAGTTAATAAATTGTACGTCAATTGGTAAATCAGCGCTACGAACTGCTGCGATAACTGCTTGTAAGTCATCACGGCTTTTCGCTGTAACACGTACTTGATCATCTTGTACTTGTGTTTTTACTTTTAATTTCATTTCTTTAATGATGTTGTTAATTTTTTTCGCGTTATCTTTATCGATACCTTGTTGAAGTGTTGCACGTTGGCGAACAGTGTTACCAGCTGCCGCTTCAACTTTTCCGTAATCTAAGTTCTTAATTGGAACGTTACGTTTTACGAGTTTAGAAATAAGAACGTCTTTTACTTGCTCTAATTTGAACTCGTCGTCAGAAGTTAAAACAAGTACTTCTTTTTCAAGTTTAATATCACTTTTACTTCCTTTAAAGTCATATCGATTTTGGATTTCTTTTAATGCAGTGTTAATTGCGTTTGTTACTTCAGGTAATTCTACTTTCGAAACGATGTCAAAAGAACTATCTTTTGCCATAGTTAGCACCTCCAAATAAATTTCTAATCTTGTTATGTACTGTACATACTAAAGTATAGCTGAAAACGAGTCTAGACTTAAGTGTTTTCGTACTTATATTCATGTAACCTTATTTTATTATAGTGAATTTTGGGCAGTTGGACAAATACAGGAAAAATCATGTTATAATTAACTTTTGTTTGGAATGATAAAAAAGATAATTTTATATATATAGAAGGGAATTAAAAAATATGTATTTACAAATAGGATCGATTGAACAGGTAACTGTTTTACGCGAAACGGAAATTGGATATATGGTTGGAAATGAAGAAGAAGAAATTTTCCTACATAAAAATGAAGTAGCTGGAGAAATTGAAGAAGGCGATACGATTGACGTATTCTTATACCTTGACCACCAAAATCGTATTTCGGCAACAATGAAGGAGCCAATTATTACAACATATGATTGGAACTGGGTAAAGGTTGTAGAAGTTATTCCGAGTTTAGGTGTGTTTGTTGATATTGGTGTATCAAAAGATATACTAATTCCAGCTGATGAATTCCCAATTTATATGCCAGTATGGCCAGAAGTTGGAGACGAATTATATTGTACGTTAAAATTAACGAATCGTGATCGTTTAATTGCTCTTCCGGCAAGAGATAGTGATATGCAAGAAATCGTTGTAGAGGCGACGCCATCTATGCGTAATAAAAATGTAAATGGGCGTGTGTATCGTTCACTTCAAGTTGGTTCATTCGTATTAACAGATGAGCATTTCCGTGCATTTTTACATCATACAGAAAGAAAAGAACAAGTTCGCATCGGTCAGCGCGTAACAGGACGTATTATTGATGTAAAAGATGACGGCACAATTAACATTTCACTTCTTCCTCGTAAAGAAGAAGGAATGGAAGATGATGCTGCAGTGATTTATGCATATATGGAAGAACGAGGCGGAGCAATGCCGTTTTGGGATAAGAGCTACCCAGAAGACATTAAAGAACGTTTCAATATGAGTAAAGCTGCATTTAAACGTGCACTTGGTAAGTTGATGAAAGAAGAAAAGGTTTACCAAGAAGAAGGTTGGACTTACTTTAAGAAATAAAGTGGATGGAAAAGAACTACCTTTTCTCTAAGTTTATTAGAGGAAAGATAGTTCTTTTTGCGTTCAGTATAAAATGAAGGAAGGAATAGAGAATTATGGGGAGAGGGAAATTTAAAAGAATATAGAAAGGATAGATGAAATCTATAAATAACGTTATAAGTATAGAATTAAGGAGGTATGAAGGTGCAATACAATGTGTTAGAACAATTAATAAAGAGCCTCTCAGCATTATCCCCTGAAAAAGAACGCGAAATAGTAGCAGTTGATTTACATGATATATATGAGAGCGCTGAAAGGTTTGAAAAAATACTTGAAAATATTATGGACTCGCAACACTCTAAAGAAGACTTAATAGATGCGCTGATTGAAGTGGAGATAGAATTAGATCACATCAATTGGCATTATAAAAGCTTGAAGAAAAAGTTGAAAATATTGATGAAAGATTAAAAAACACAACCTTATCTGAAAAAATAAGGTTGTGTTTTTTAATTTCCTTGCGGGGAAACAATAGTAAATGTATCTTCCAACTCACTATCATTTATTTTAATATTTGCTTTTTTTAATTCATTTTGCAATAGTTTTTTGCCGAATATAGGGTCAGAGATACGTTCTTCTTCTAAGTTTTTGCGAATAGAGTCTTTCACTTCATCATAGGGCTTTAATTCTTTTTTATCAGTTAATTTAATAATATGATAACCGTTTGGTGATGTAACGGGATTGCTAATTTGTCCGACCTTTAGTTTATAGGCAGCAGTTTCAAATTCAGGTGCCATTCTACCTGAATTGAAATATCCGAGGTCTCCGCCTTTTTCTTTTGATAGTAGGTCTTGCGATTCTTGTTTTGCTAGTTCTTCAAATGAAGCACCAGCATCTAATTTTTTCTTTATTTCTTTCGCTTCATTTTCGTCACTTACTAAAATATGGCTTGCTTTAATTTCTGGTTTATAGTGGTCTTTCACGTCTTTTTCTGTAATACTTTTCTTAATCGCTTCATTCATAGCAAGTTTGAACTTAATTTGATTTTTGAAATCAGCTTCATCTTTTAAACCATTGTTTTTCAATACGTTTTTAAATTGGTCTCCGTATTGATTTTTTGCTTTTTGTAATTCTTTATCTACATCATCGTCAGATACTTTATATTTTTTCGTGATAACGTCTTGCGCCATCATTTCGTACAGCATGTCTTTTCCGTAACGATCTTTCAACTGTTTTTCGAAGTCGCTCTTCGTAATGGTTGAGTCGGTTGCTGTAGCGACTGTATCTGAGTCGTTTTTTTGTCCACAAGCAGATAGCATTAATATACTTAGTAGTGCAGTAATAATGAAAATGTGTTTTCCTCTCATGCTAACACCTCATCCGAATATGTTATCGCTATTGTAGAATATAGAAGTGAACATGAAGTGAATTTTTAATGTTTTTTCCTGTGAAATGTAAAAAAAGTACATCAACAATATTGTTGATGTACGATGGGATCAAAGGTGATCGGTCTTTTTGGAATAAGCACGCTTACCTTGCTCTATATTCTTTTGTTCTTGCTCATTTTTTTGCGCGCGTTTTGCATTATTATCGCGTGCTTTTTTGTCGTTATCACTCGTATGTGGCATATGTATCAACTCCATTTCTAAACGTTGTACGTTTATCATTTCCTTTTTCGTAAAGACTATGTATAGCAGTGTATTCATGAATAATGAGGGTGGATTGGAAATGGATTTGAAGTTGAATTATGCCGAACTTATAAAGAAGTTAATCGTTGTAATCATCGCAGGTTTGTTAAATGCGATTGGAATGAATTTATTTTTAACACCAGCGAAAGTGTACGCGAGTGGCTTTGCTGGATTGTCTCAATTGCTATCACAAATATTAGGTGATTTTTTATCTATTCACATATCAACCGGGGTATTATTTAGCTTGTTTAACATTCCAGTCGTTATTTTAGCATGGAAAAAGGTTGGAAAGGCCTTTACTTTCTTTAGTTTTCTTTGCGTTATCTTTATGACTATGTTTTTAGAAATTATTCCAGTTAGAGCAGTTTCAAACGACATCATATTAAATGCGATTTTTGGTGGGCTTATTTCAGCAATCGGGGTAGGGATTGCGTTGAAGTGGGGGGCTTCTACAGGTGGTTTAGATATAATCGCCATGATTTTATCAAAGATTAAAGACAAGCCTGTCGGTACGTATTTTTTCTTCTTTAATGCACTGATCATTATCGCTGCCGGCTATGTGTATGGATGGGAAAAAGCATTATATACTTTAGTGACTTTGTATGTGTCAACGCGAATCATCGATGCAATTCATACGCGTCATGTGAAGATTACGGCATTAATCGTTACGAAGAATGGGGCGGATGTACGAAAGGCGATTTACTCACGCTTAGTGAGGGGGATTACAACTATACCAGCAACTGGTGCTTATACGAATGAAAATAAGGAAATGTTAATGATTGTTATTACCCGTTACGAACTGTACGAATTGGAGAGGGTTATTAAACAAGTGGACCCAGGTGCATTTACAAACGTACTGCAAACAGTTGGGGTGTTCGGATTGTTTCGAAAAGATTAAAGAGGACCAAAGCTGGTCCTCTTTTTTAATGTGCATTCGTAATGTTTTGCAACTGCTCTTGCATTTCACGTAGCTGAACTTTTTCAGCAGTTGAAGAATTTGCGTAAGCGGATTGCAAAGCATTTTTTGCTCTATATACGAGATCTTGTTGCTCGACGCCGCTTGAACAAGATACAGCATTTGCAACAGCATCTCTAGCTTGTTGAAATAGTAAGTTCCCCATTTAGACCCCTCCAAAAGAAGAGTTACTTCTCGCTTTTTCTGCCTCAGCTAATGTACCTCGGTACGGGAATCTTGCATCATGCTTCATAACAGCATCGGCTCCTTGTTGGATAAAACGTTTTGATTTGTTCTTTTTACCCATTCGAAAAACCCCCTTTATTTAGCTGAAAACAATCGACGCGCTAACTTGTGCGTCTAATGATAGTATGAGCGTTTGGCGAGAAACTATAAGCAGGGAATTTTTAGATTACAACCCAAGAACCTCTTCTAAATATAGTGCAATACCATCTTCTTCGTTCGTTAGCGTCGTATGGTTTGCGAGTGATTTTAATTCAGGGATGGCATTTCCCATTGCGATGCCGTGACCAGCAAATTCAATCATTTCAAAGTCGTTATCTTCATCACCGAAAGCGATGATTCGCTCTTGTGGAATGTTATAATGACTAGAAATTTTTTGTAGTCCAACAGCTTTATTTAATCCGCTTTTTACAATTTCAATAATCGGCCAAGGTGCGCCCCACTTTCTATGGTCGATTACTTCAGCGTGCATATCAGTTAAATGTTGACGAATTGCACTGGAATGCTCGTCATGTGCGTCAATTAATAAGCAAGTTGGATGATCATTTAAAATATTTAATAAGTCTCCTGTAAAAATGTTTGGAGAACCGAATTCGAAAATATGTTTTTTATCTTCATCAATTTCACGTACATACACATCGTCCATTACTTCAGCGTATATGTTTTTTACGCCAAAATCAAAGCAAGCCCGGACAATTTCTTGCGCTGTTGCTAGCTCAAGAGGAGAGTGATGTGTGCCCCACTTTGAATCAAGAGGGTGATGTACGTAAGCGCCATTAAAGTTTACGATTGGTGTATTTAGACCAAGTTCTTTATAGTAATCATAACTAGCGCGGAATGGACGTCCTGTTGAGATAACAACAATATGTCCTTGTTCCTTTGCTTTTGCAATTGTATGTTTCGTTCGAGTGGAAATTATTTTGTTGTCTGTTAATAAAGTGCCGTCTAAGTCTAGTGCGATTAAATGTTGTTTGTTCATAATTTCACCTCTTATAATATTTTTTTGTTTTTATCTGTATTTCCGTTTTTAATCTGCAGAAATAAGAGGTTAGACTGGGTGAGACCACCAAAGATGGAAAGTTCACTATATATCCATCTTACGTCGCAAAGTGCTGCGGTGTCTACTATTTCTCGTTGGAAATTAAGAAAAGTCAACATCTTTTTAGAAAGTTCAAACAATGTTTCTTTCATTATGGACAAATTGTGAAAAGGGTTACATTTCTCGTATGATGAGGCTTATAATGAACATGTAATCTTCTCGTATATGTTTGACTCTCCTTTGAAACTGGCCTATAGTAGGTTGGTTTCTTTTTTTTCTACAAATAGGAAAGAAATCCCTGCTTTAAGCTTGTGTCATTCATGTATATGTACAAGAACGAAATGTAGTACTTGTTTCCTAAACATGACAGAAAAGCTTTCTTTTAAAATGGATATACTAATGAGGCAAAGACGTCATGGAAGGAGAATGGAAATGGGACAAAATCGCAGGTTTCGTTCGGGACAAAAAGCCCCGAATGATGGCATTTACGTAGAAATTGGTGAAACGGGAAGTATGGTAAAAGACCCGCAAATGGTGAAACTAACTGCTGGTGAAAAGTTTCCAGATAACACAAATCATAACCGCCAGTGGACATATAAAAGAAAACCGTAACAGAAGCCGCAATCATTATTGCGGCTTTTTTGTCGTTACACATTTTAATTTCATTTACCGTATATTTTTCAGTTGTATCATGCATGCTCCTTTTTTCTTTTTCAAATAATAAGTTTGAAAATACATAAGCAAAATTATTGTATAAAAAAGTCAGTTGGCGTATAATCAAATCAAAGGTCAAAGAAAGTCAAACATTTGGGGGACTGTAAAGATGGACTTAAATCAAATGACAACAAAAACACAAGAGGCGATTATGAGTGCCCAATCTTTAGCGGTATCTCATCATCATCAAGAGGTAGATACTGTTCATCTCTTGTTTACATTATTAGAAGAGCAAGATGGGTTAGCAGTACGTATTTTTCAAAAAATGAATGTCGATATAGAAGCGTTAAAACAAGGCGCAGAAAATTTAATTAAGAAAAAGCCTTCCGTAACGGGAAGCGGTGCAGAAGCGGGTAAATTATATATAACAGGTGCCCTGCAACAACTACTTGTAAGAGCAGGAAAAGAAGCAGAGAAATTGCAAGATGATTACATTTCAATTGAACATGTATTGCTTGCTTTTACTGAAGAAAAAGGCGATATAAATCAATTATTTACAAGATTTCATATTACGAAAGATAACTTATTACAGTCTTTAATGACAGTTCGGGGGAATCAAAGAGTGACTAGTCAAAATCCAGAAGCAACTTATGAAGCGTTAGAAAAATATGGTCGTGATTTAGTAGCGGAAGTAAGAGCGGGGAAAATTGACCCTGTTATCGGCCGCGATAGTGAAATTCGCCGCGTAATCCGCATTCTTTCACGTAAAACGAAAAACAACCCAGTTTTAATTGGTGAACCAGGTGTTGGTAAAACAGCAATTGTTGAAGGGTTAGCACAGCGTATTGTGAAAAAGGATGTACCTGAAGGATTAAAAGATAGAACAATCTTTGCATTAGATATGAGTGCGCTTGTAGCTGGAGCGAAATTCCGCGGTGAATTTGAAGAGCGTCTCCAAGCTGTATTAAATGAAATTAAAAAGAGTGAAGGACGCATTTTATTATTCATTGATGAACTTCATACAATTGTCGGCGCTGGTAAAACAGAGGGCGCAATGGATGCAGGAAATATGTTGAAACCGATGCTTGCGCGTGGTGAACTGCATTGTATCGGGGCGACGACACTAGATGAATATCGCAAATATATTGAGAAAGATCCAGCTCTAGAAAGACGTTTCCAACAAGTATTAGCAGAAGAACCAACCGTTGAAGATACAATTTCCATTTTACGTGGTTTAAAAGAGCGTTTTGAAATTTATCATGGTGTAAATATTCATGACCGCGCGATTGTAGCAGCATCAGTTTTATCAGATCGATATATTTCGGACCGTTTCTTACCGGATAAAGCAATTGATCTTGTCGATGAGGCTTGTGCAACAATTCGTACAGAAATCGATTCTATGCCGACAGAATTAGATGAAGTAACGCGCCGCATTATGCAGCTGGAAATTGAAGAAGCGGCTCTTGGAAAAGAAAAGGACTTTGGTAGCCAAGAACGTCTAAAAACGTTGCAACGTGAATTATCGGATTTAAAAGAAGTGGCAAGTGGTATGAGAGCGAAATGGGAGAAAGAAAAAGAAGATATTCACAAAGTTCGTGACTTACGTGAACATTTAGAGCGTCTGCGCCGTGAATTAGAAGAAGCAGAAGGTAATTACGACTTAAATAGAGCAGCGGAACTTCGCCACGGAAAAATTCCTGCAATTGAAAAAGAGTTAAAAGAAGCAGAAGAAATGGGCGCGAATAATAAACAAGAAAATCGTTTATTACGTGAGGAAGTAAGTGAAGAAGAAATTGCTGATATTGTTTCACGCTGGACTGGTATTCCTGTCGCAAAACTCGTTGAAGGTGAACGTGAGAAATTATTACGATTAGAGCAAATTTTATCAGAGCGTGTTATCGGACAAGA
Organism: Bacillus cereus group sp. MYBKT111-2; assembly: GCF_051915205.1. Classification (NCBI taxonomy): domain Bacteria; kingdom Bacillati; phylum Bacillota; class Bacilli; order Caryophanales; family Bacillaceae; genus Bacillus; species Bacillus cereus group sp. MYBKT111-2. The sequence continues at coordinate 381,081 of NZ_JBQAEG010000005.1, read as the reverse complement.
AGAAGCGGTAAGCCTAGTATCAGACGCAGTTCTTCGCGCTCGTGCTGGTATTAAAGACCCGAACCGTCCAATTGGTTCCTTCATCTTCTTAGGACCGACTGGCGTTGGTAAAACAGAACTTGCAAAAACGTTAGCACAGTCTTTATTCGATAGTGAAGAGCAAATGATTCGTATTGATATGTCTGAGTACATGGAGAAACACGCTGTGTCACGCTTAATTGGTGCACCTCCTGGATATGTTGGATATGAAGAGGGTGGTCAATTAACAGAAGCAGTAAGACGTAAACCATATTCTGTTATTTTGTTAGACGAAATCGAAAAAGCACATCCAGAAGTATTCAATATTTTATTACAAATGTTAGATGACGGACGCATTACAGATTCCCAAGGACGTACAGTAGACTTTAAAAACACAGTTATTATTATGACATCAAATATTGGATCTGCTCATTTATTAGATGGATTAGAAGAAGATGGCTCCATTAAAGAAGAATCAAGAGAACTTGTCATGGGGCAATTAAGAGGACACTTCCGACCAGAGTTTTTAAATCGTGTCGACGAAATTATTTTATTCAAACCTCTTACAACGAATGAAATTAAAGGCATTGTTGATAAAATTGTAAAAGAATTACAAGGCCGCTTAGCTGACCGTCATATTACGGTACAATTAACAGACGCAGCGAAAGAGTTTGTTGTCGAAGCTGGCTTCGATCCGATGTATGGAGCTCGTCCGTTAAAACGATATGTACAGCGTCAAGTTGAGACGAAATTAGCGAGAGAATTAATTGCAGGTACGATTACTGACAATAGTCATGTAGTGGTTGATGTAGAAAATAACGAATTAGTTGTGCATGTGAAGTAAAATAAAAAAGAGTTCGGATAAAATCCGGACTCTTTTTTTAGTGTTGTTCTACTGGCTCGTTTGGAATTGCAGCTGAAATTGCTAGTACTAATACCGCAAGAACAACTGAGAAAATAGACGCTTGGTTAAAATCGTATGTACCGCCAGTCATAGAGCCGATTACGTAGCTCATCATATGTACAAGCAAGAACGACCAAATTAATGCCCAAATGAAACGCATATTTTACACCTCTATTCGTTCAATCTGTCCTTATTGTAACACAATTGAAAAAAGAATATAGAAAAATATTTGTAGATTTTTCAACGCAAATTTGCATTCCGTTCATACATTATAAAAGAGTACTTTTATACGTTTAGAAAATAAGGCGGGGGAAAAATGAGTATTACGGAACGTTTTTTTTACTTAGAAAAAGAACCATGTGTCATTTATTTACCGGAGAAGCCAAATGGATTTTCTGTCATGCTTCTAGGTGATTACAACTACTTTATTGAGAATGGTACAAGTTTATGGACACAGCATGCGGGTAGATCTTATTTTTTACATGGCCTTATTGAGGAAGGCTATACGGTCTTTTCTTCTAATTTATACGGAAGACATTGGGGAAACGATCAATCTGTTCGTCTAGCAAAACGCCTATATGACGTTGTTCTGAGAAAAGAGACATTGAATGCGAAAATGCACATTATGGCAGATGGTATGGGGGCACTTGTAGCACTTGAAATGATGAACAAATACCCTGAATGTATACGCTCTGTCATTATGTTAAATCCGTGTTTAGATTTACCAGAATATGTCGAGTTTGAGAAAGAGCATAAGTTTTTTTACAAGAGACTCGTGAAGGAATTATGTTTAGCGTATGATTCCAAAGAAGAAGAATTAGAATCCAAAATAAATAAGAAATCATTTACGCTTCTTCCGTCTTGTGTACCTGTTAAAGTTTTCGTATCAACACAAGAAAAAAGAGGAAGAAAACAGTTGTTACGTAAATATGAGAAAATGAGGCAATTCAATCAATGTGATACTTCTGTCTTATTCCATCTGCAAGATGTGAAATATAAAATGGTTAGGCAAACGACTGATTTCTTTAAAAAATATGAAGAAGAATTGTGAAGCTCCCATATACATAAATGAGGAGCTATTTGTTTCAAGGAGAAAGGGTTGGTGGTATGGAACGCGTGCTAATTATAGGTGCACTTACGTTTGTAGGTTATCACCTTGTGAATAAAATGATTGCAGAAGAAGTAGAAGTATATGGCCTTGATTTTGATGAATTCGATAGTATGACAAAAATTAATGAAGAGAAGTTATTGTTAATTGGGCGAAATGCGTTATTTACGTATTATTCGATAAGAGATGAAGACGGATGGAGATCCGTAGAGGAAGAGAAATTTGATGCCGTTTACTTTTGTCTGTATGAGCCTAACCAACAAAGTGGCTTTCGAAATGAAAGAGTTATATTACAGTATTTAAAGCGAATGATAAGACTGTGTGAAGAACATAAAGTGAAGTTAAATCTAATTTCTTCTATTGAAGTAGGAAACGTAGATGAGTCCGAAAATAAACGTCTATTTGCGAAAGTGGAAGAAGGATTGAAAAAAGGAGAGGTACAATATAGTGTATTTCGAGTTCCTACATTATATGGGCCATGGCAACCATCTTTTATGATGTATCATCAGCTCATTTTATCAGAACTGGGTGAGAAAGAGTGCCATTATACGAGTGAGGAAAACGCCAGTGATCTACTGTACGTTGAAGATGTATGTGAATACTTATGGGAAAATGGAATGAACGAGGAGTATCTCGGTATATATAATTTACTTAGTGGTAAAAAATCATTATGGAAAAAAGGTATGAACCTTTTACGTGCAGAGGATAAAGTGAAAAAAGAGAATGTGGAAGAAAGAGATGGAACTGTAGAGGTTATTTCGATAAAAAGAAATACTCCGTTAGAATACGGTTTAAATAAACAATTGGCACATATGAAAAAATATAAAGAGTTATACGAAGGATAGCGAGCGTGTTACACTATGTATGTGAAAGTTTTAATGGAGAGGAAGAACATAATATGAATGAGAAAAGCATGCAATTTTTACAAATCGCAATGAAGCATTTACCAGAAGCAAAGGCCATTTTAGATGATAATGGAATTGCGCTTGATATGGAGAAAGCTCAACCAGTATTAGAGTTATTGATGAAAGTTATGAGCGAAGCATATGAGCTTGGGAAAGCAGATCAAGAATAAAAAGAATAAAAAGCATCTTTTGAGATGGAAGAGAGGCCCGAACCGTGGATAGAAGCGGTCAGGGCCTTTTTTTATTCTCGCCTGGGGGAAAACCAGATATATGAAGAGGCTAAAGGAAAAGTAGTGAGGAAAACTCTCTAGTTTAGAAGGAAAGCAGATCAAGAATAAAAATTTAGATGGAAGGGAGGCCTGAACTGTAAGTAGAAACGGTTCGGGCCTTTTTATATTTCGAAAGAACAGGGAAAGGTATGTTTCCGTTCCTTTTCATAAACAATAAGGTGAATAATGCGTTCGCTTTATGTTTTAGCAGAAATATATTCTAGACAAAAATACATTTATGTTTTAAAATTAGTACCAAGTCATAATAATTGATATAAAACGGAGGGCTGCGATGTGAACGTGGGCATTTTAGGGATCGGAAGATATGTGCCGGAAAAAGTAGTCACAAATCACGATTTAGAGAAAATAATGGATACATCCGATGAATGGATTCGTACGAGAACAGGGATTGCGGAAAGACGCATTGCCGATGATACAATAGATACTTCATATATGGCCGTAGAGGCTTCTAAAAAAGCGCTTGAAGATGCAGGGGTTAGCGGAGAGGATATCGATCTTATTTTAGTAGCAACAGTAACGCCGGATCGTGCTTTTCCAGCAGTGGCTTGTGTCATTCAAGAAGCAATTGGCGCAAAACATGCAGCTGCAATGGATTTAAGTGCAGCGTGTGCTGGTTTTATGTACGGAATGATTACAGCGCAGCAATTTATTCAAACGGGAACTTATAAAAATATACTAGTAGTTGGTAGTGATAAACTATCTAAAATTGTAGATTGGAACGATCGAAATACAGCAGTACTATTTGGAGACGGAGCCGGTGCGATCGTAATGGGAGCTGTTTCAGAAGGTAAAGGCGTTCTATCTTTCGAATTAGGAGCGGACGGAAGTGGCGGTAAGCATCTTTATCAAGATGAGTATGTTATGATGAATGGCAGAGAAGTCTTTAAATTTGCTGTTCGTCAACTTGGGGATTCTTGTCTTCGCGTTCTAGATAAAGCTGGTCTTACGAAAGAAGATGTGGATTTCTTAGTACCGCATCAAGCGAATATTCGTATTATGGAATCTGCAAGAGAGAGATTAAATTTACCACAAGAAAAAATGAGTATGACAATTGAGAAGTTCGGTAATACATCAGCTTCTTCCATTCCGATTGCAATGGTAGAGGAATTGCAAAACGGACGTATTCAAGATGGTGATTTAATTATACTTGTTGGTTTTGGCGGCGGATTAACATGGGGAGCAGTCGCTCTTCGTTGGGGTAAATAAGGACTGAGAGAAAAAAGGAGTGTATTTTGTATGGAAAAAAAGAGGGTCGTAATTACAGGACTAGGAGCTGTTACACCGGTCGGTACAGATGTTGAAACAGCGTGGGAAAACATTAAAAAGGGTGTATCTGGAATCGGACGACTTACAAGAATTGATCCGGAACTATTTCCAGCAAAAGTAGCAGCAGAAATTAACGACTTTGAAGTCGAGAAATATATTGATAAAAAAGAAGCGCGTCGTATGGATCGCTTTACACAATATGCAGTAGCAGCAGCGAAAATGGCAGTTGCAGATGCAAAGCTTGAGATTACAGAAGAAAATGGACCTCGAATTGGTGTATGGATTGGTTCTGGTATTGGTGGTATGGAAACATACGAAGAACAATTTAAGATTTTTACTGAGAAAGGCCCGCGCCGCGTGAGCCCATTCTTCGTACCGATGATGATTCCAGATATGGCAGCAGGCCAAGTATCAATCGCAACAGGAGCAAAAGGAATTAACACTTGTTCTGTAACGGCTTGTGCATCTGGTGCAAACTCAATTGGTGATGCGTTTAAAGCAATTCAGCGTGGTGATGCTGATGCAATGATTACGGGCGGAGCAGAGGCGCCGTTAACAAGTATGGCATTCGCAGGATTTAGCTCAGCGAAAGCATTAACATTCAATGAAGATCCAGCAACAGCTTGCCGTCCATTCGATAAAAACCGTAGTGGTTTCGTAATGGGTGAAGGTTCAGGTATTTTAATTCTTGAAGAATTAGAGCACGCATTAGCTCGTGGTGCTCACATTTATGCGGAAATCGCTGGTTACGGTGCAACTGGTGATGCATTCCATATTACAATGCCAGCTCCTGGCGGTGAAGGCGGCGTGCGCGCAATGCGTCAAGCTTTAGCGGATGCAGGTCTACAGCCAGAAGATATTGATTATATTAATGCGCATGGTACAAGTACGGATGCGAATGAAAAGTATGAAACGATGGCAATTAAAGAAACGTTCGGTGAGCATGCGTATAAAGTAGCAATCAGCTCAACGAAATCAATGACAGGTCACTTATTAGGGGCAGCTGGTGCTGTTGAAGCAATCTTCTCTATTAAATCAATTACAGACGGAGTAATTCCTCCAACAATTAACTATGAAACACCAGATCCAGAATGTGACTTAGATTACGTACCGAATAATGCGAGACATCAAGAAGTAAACGCGGTGTTAAGTAATTCATTAGGATTCGGTGGTCATAACGCAGTATTAGTATTTAAATCGTATAAATAATAGATAAAATAAGGAGTTTTTTCGCAATATATTGCGAAAAAACTCCTTATTTATTTTTACGTCTTTTTCTCCTTTTGCATATACATAAGAAAAAGGAGGGATAAAGATGGGGATTGTTGAAACTGCTGAGTGGTTACATCTATATTATGGACGGCCAGAAAAGCTGTGTGAGAAGTTTACGAAGTATATCCCGCTGCCAAAAGAAAGGTTGTATCGCTTTTTAATTTCTAAAGGTATGTATCGCCCTGTTATGCGAGGAGAACGAGAAATTAAAGAGTTAGAGAAAAAGGAAGTTTGGAAAGAGTTACGTGCGGAGTATGAGAAACTGAAAAATTGGTTAAAAGGTCCAGATGTCCCTGTCTTTATTCTATTATCAGATTCCTATAATCGAACTATACAAGAAGAGTATAACGGCAGGGCTGGATTATCTATGCGTCACGTTATTTTCTTATTCGTATGTGGGCGGAATTCGGTGGAAGAATTAAAAGTGCTATTGGCGCATGAATATCATCATATATGCAGGTTGCATCAAATTGAGACGAAAGAAACGGAATATACATTACTTGATACGATGATTATGGAAGGGTTAGCTGAGCAAGCGGTAACGGAAAGATATTCAGAAAAAAACAATGCACCGTGGACGACGTATCTTTCAAAAGAAGAGGCTATATATTATTGGAAAAACGTTGTACATGAAAGAATAAGTATAAAGCGAGGAACAAGGGAGCACGACATCTTATTAAATGGTTTTCACTCTTATCCGAAGATGCTTGGCTATGCGCTTGGATTTCATATTGTCAAAGATTGTGTAACTTTGGAAGGAGAAGATACACTTTCTTTATTACCTATAGATGCAAAAGAAATATTGAATAAAGCAAATACATTTCATATATAAAAAACAGGAGCTCTCTTTCCTGTTTTTTTTAGTATTAATAGAAGAAAAAATAATAATTAGAATATATTTCCTTAGGTGGAATAAAGTTAAGAAAAATTGAACATAATGATGGATACAAACAGTAGTGAAGTGAGGGGTAGTGAATGTTATATCTACATGATGTATGGGTAAATTGGTTTGAAGGTGAAGAGAATGGGTATAACGTTTGTCATTTTTACGAATGGCGGAAAGATGATACGATTGAGCTATTAGATCAAGTGCCATTATTAAAAGTAGATTCCACATTATATCATTACATCGAGAACGAATTGTTAGAGCTTCCGCAAAAAATGTTGGAAGACGTACATCATAAGGCTTATATTCGTAAAAATCATGAACGTTTGCAGCAAGAGTATTGCTTTGTAGTTACAGATGGAAAAGGAATTATTGCGATCGACACAATTGGTTACAACGTACCGATTCGAAAAAGTAGACTTATACCGCGCCAAGAGCAGATGGTATATGAGATGGTAGAAAACGTACAAGCAGAAAAGTATGAGTTCCAAGTAGAAGAAATGGAAAAAGAACATCATATTTTATCACCATCGCCTTTCATTATGAATGGCTTAACTCGTAAAGAAAGACAGCTTAAACAATTATTATTTATGGCGTTAGATCAATTACATACAACGAAAAACACAGCAGAAATTCGCTATTGGTTCACAGAGTGGGATCCATCAGCATACGGAATGGTTCAGCATATGGAATTTGAAGATATTTGGGCTAAGCTGTATGATGAAGCGAAATCAGGTTGGTCTGAGAAGCACGAACAATTATGCGAGCGTCTCGTAAAAGGACAGCCATTTTTTGAAAAGTTATGGGAAATGGAAAACGAGCAAAAGGTAAATTAAAAAAACCGCCGATTGGCGGTTTTTTTAATTTTTTACTAAATATTAATTAATAATATTATCCTCGTTACGAAGATTTTTGAGAGAATCTTTATTATTAGAATTCTTTTTAGGTTTTCTGCTTAGTCCCATTGCGTTTTCTACTTTGCGTAGTTGTTTGAATGCGACGCGGTTTGCTTTTGCGGCACCTTTGTCTAGAATTTCGTCTAGTTCTGGTGAGTTGATTAGTTCGTTATATTTGTCTTGGATTGGACGAATCGCTTCTACGACTACTTGTGCTAGGTCGCCTTTGAAGTCGCCATATCCTTTTCCTTCGTACATTGCTTCGATTTCTTCAACTGTTTTTTCAGAGAATGAAGAGTAAATTGTTAATAAGTTAGAGATGCCAGGTTTGTTTTCTTTATCGAATTTCACGATACCTTCAGAGTCAGTTACAGCACTCTTAATTTTCTTTTCAATTGTTTTTGGTTCATCAAGCATGCTGATCATTGATTTTGGATTCGGATCAGATTTACTCATTTTTTTCGTAGGCTCTGTTAGTGACATAACGCGAGCTCCTACTTTTGGAATGCGAATTTCAGGAATTGTGAATACTTCACGGAAGCGTTTGTTGAAACGCTCTGCTAGGTCACGTGTTAATTCCATATGTTGCTTTTGGTCATCACCAACAGGCACGATTTCAGTGTTGTAAAGTAAAATATCAGCAGCCATTAATGGTGGGTACGTTAGTAATCCAGCTGGAACTGAATCTCTACCTGATGCTTTATCTTTATATTGCGTCATACGCTCTAATTCTCCAACGTAAGCAACTGATTGCATAATCCATCCTAGTTGAGCGTGTGCCGGTACTTCTGACTGTACAAATAACGTAGCTTTTTCAGGATCGATACCGCATGCTACATAAAGTGCAGCAAGACTGCGGATGTTTTTACGAAGCCCGACGGGATCTTGAGGCACTGTAATCGCATGTTGATTTACAATACAGAAATAACAGTCGTGTTCATTTTGAAGCTCTGTAAATTGCTTCATAGCTCCTAAATAGTTTCCAAGTGTGATCGTTCCACTCGGCTGAATACCAGAAAAGATAACTGACATAAGTAATTCCTCCTAAATTTGAATGCGTGATAGAGAAGGCAAACAAAAAAGCCCATTCATCCCAAAAAACTATAGGGACGAATGGACCGCGGTACCACCCTAATTATTTCACTACTGTGAAATCTCTCTAATCCATAATAACGTTTGGATATAACGCCAAAGCCTACTACTTTCGGTTCGGTTTGGAGCTCAAAAGCCCATTCCATACTGTACAATTACTTGTTCACACCAGCCACAAGCTCTCTGAAATTGCCTCAATATGTACTCTTCTTTATCATCGCATACATATAAATTTATTTATTGTTACCTGAGCTCTTTAAATATGAAAGAACTAAAGTTTTATAACAAAATGTTTTGCTGATTATTATATCATATGGGATAGTGTTTGCAAACTACATCAAAATAGTAAAGCTAATGAAGGTCGAGAACAACCCAAGAACGATACCGGTAATGCAAATTGGATACGTCCATTTGAATGAATATGTTTTATAAATACGTTCTTTCTTATCGACAGGTTCCTCTACTTCTTCAATTAAAGAGTCAATTTTTTTGTTCGTACCAAAGACTCTTTGGAAGGCGTAAATTGTTACGTTAAAAAATCCATTTTGAAATATGAATAAAAAACCGCCTATAAGAATAAAAAATAGTGCAATATAAAACGAGATGTTGACAAAATTCAACAAAAAATGCGATGAAACGAGGAATGCGCCAATACTAGAAGCGATTATCGCTATGAAAATTAGTATACAAGTATGAAAAAAAACTTTATTCAAAATGTTCCCCTCCGTCAAAATATTACTAGAATTATTATACTATAAAAGCTATAATATGTACTAGGATTAATTTTTTGAAAATTATACGCAATTAAAGGTCTGATTTCAAGATGATGGTAGCAATGTTAACGTATCCCTTTACAAAAAAATAAAAAAATAAACATTTTATTAAAAATTTTAACAAAAAAACAAAAAACTATATTCACAATTGTTATATTATATGTATAATGAAAATTGTAGAAACTTGGAGATTATTCTTTCAATTCTACTTTTTTACAAGTGAGGGTACAGGAAGTGCAATTAGGGGAGGCAACACAACATGAAGAAAAAGATACCGTTATTACTTGCATCGACGTTGACTGTCAGTATGTTAGGAGCTTGTAGTTACCAAAAAGAGGATAATAAAGCAGGCGCGAAAGAAAAATCCTCAAACAAGCAAGTGTTAAATCTAACTGAGACAGCTGAAATCCCAACTATGGATACGACGTTATCAACAGATGCAACATCTTCTAACATCATGAATAACACAATGGAAGGGTTATATCGTCTGGGGAAAGATGATAAACTTGTTCCGGGTGTCGCTAAATCTTATGAGAAATCAGAGGATGGCAAAAAGTATGTGTTTAAGTTACGTGAAGATGCGAAATGGTCTAATGGTGAACCTGTAACAGCGAAGGACTTCGTTTATTCTTGGCGAAGAGCTGTAGATTCAAACACGGGTGCCAAGTTTGCTTACATACTATTTGATGTTAAAAATGCGGAGAAAGTTAACAAAAAAGAGTTACCAGTTGAAGAACTTGGTGTAAAGGCAATTGATGATCATACACTTGAAGTGGAATTAGATAACCCTGTTCCTTATTTTGTAAGTTTAACAGTTTATCCAACATTGTATCCTTTGAATGAGAAGTTTGTAACAGAACAAGGAGCAAAATTCGGATTAGAATCCAATACGACACTTTATAATGGTCCATTCGTATTAAATGAATGGAAGCATGAACAAAGTTTCCAACTTAAGAAGAATCCAACGTATTGGGAAAATAAAGAAGTAAAACTTGAGGAAATAAACTTCAATATTGTTAAGGATCGTTCAACTGCTATAAATTTATATGAAACGAAAGCAATTGATCGTGTAGTCTTAACATCAGAGTTTGTAGATAAATACAAATCAGATGCTGACTTTAAAACGATTAAGAGACCATCTACACAATTTATTCGCTTAAATGAAAAGAATAAATTTTTAGCAAATAAAAATATCCGAAAAGCAATTGCAATGTCCTTTGAACGTGAAAACATCGGAAAAGTGATCTTAAACGATGGTTCAGAGGGTATATATGGTTTTGTTCCGAAAGGCTTAGCAAAAGGTCCGAATGGAAAAGACTTCCGTGAAGAAAACGGAAAGCTTATAAAAGAGGATATGAAAGAAGCACAAAAATACTGGGAAGCTGGTAAAAAAGAACTTGGTGTAGACAAAGTAGAGTTAGAGCTATTAAACTTTGATACTGATGATGCTAAAAAAATCGGAGAGTATTTAAAAGGCCAATTTGAAAAGAACTTACCAGGTTTAACAGTTCCAACAAAAATGCAGCCATTTGCACAAAAATTAAAACTTGAAGCAAGTGGAGATTATGCAATGTCATATGCGGGATGGAGTCCGGATTATATGGACCCAATGTCATTCCTTGAAATGTATACGACAGGTAATGCGCAAAACAAAGTACATTACGCAAACCCAGCGTATGATGATTTAATTAAAAAGGCAAAAACAGAAGTTGATGTACAAGCTCGCTGGGATGCATTATTACAAGCGGAAAAACAACTGCTTGAAGATGCGGCGATTGCTCCAGTATATCAACCTGGAAAAGCATATTTACAACGTGGCTCAATTACTGGCCTATTAGAACATAAATATGGCGGGGAATTTAGCTATAAGTGGGTTGAACTAAAAAACTAAAAATGGTTTCCATCATGAATAAGGGTATATGCCTATGATGGGCATATGCTCTTATTTTAAAAAAATAAAAGTAAGAATATTTTAAACTGTCTTATTGCTTTTGAGAAAAACGGGGAGGTGCTTGACTATGGGACGTTATGTATTAAAACGTTTCGTGTACATGGCTTTGACATTATTTTTAATTACTACACTGACTTTCTTTTTAATGAAATTACTTCCGGGTTCTCCGCTTAAAAACCAGGAGAAGCTATCACCGGCACAAAAAGAAATCATTCTTGAAAAATATGGTTTAAATGATCCAGTACCAGTTCAATATGCACGTTACTTAGGTAACTTAGCAAAAGGTGATTTAGGGGTATCATTCCAATATGATAACCGTCCAGTAACAGACATGATTGTGGATCGCATTGGACCATCAGCACAACTTGGTATGCAAGCGATTATATTAGGAACATTTATCGGTTTAATTTTAGGAATCATTGCGGCACTTCGTAACAATACGTGGGTCGATTATGGGGCGACAATTATTTCCGTACTTGGGATGTCGGTACCATCATTCGTATTCGCCGCATTACTACAATATTTCGTAGGGGTAAAACTTGGTTGGTTCCCAGTAGCATTCTGGAAAGGACCGGAGTTTACAGTAATGCCTACAATTGCCTTATCGATGGCAGTTATCGCAACAATCGCACGTTTCGCTCGTGCAGAGTTAATTGAAGTTATGCAAGCTGACTATATTTTAACAGCGAAAGCGAAAGGAATTAGCCAAGGCGTTATCATTATCAAACACGCACTTCGTAACGCATTAATTCCAGTTGTAACAATTTTAGGACCAATGGTTGCAGGATTAATTACAGGTACATTAGTTATTGAGCAAATTTATGCTGTACCAGGACTAGGGGAACAGTTCGTTAAATCTATTACAGTGAATGACTATACAATTATTATGGGAACTACAATTTTCTATAGTGCGATCTTTATCTTAGTTATCTTCATTGTCGATATTTTATACGGAATTATTGATCCTCGTATTCGTTTAGCGGGAGGGAAAAAATGATGAAAGATGTACAAAAATTATCTCCAGATTTATTTCAACAAGCCAATCAAAATAATGTTGATAATGAAGTCATTGCCCGTCCAAGCTTAACGTTTTGGCAAGATGTAAGAAGACGATTGTTCCAACATAAAGGAGCAATGTTTGGTTTCATTTTATTAGCGCTTATTATATTACTAGCAATTTTCGGACCGATGGTAAGTAAGCACTCGTATAAAGAGCAAGATTTAGGTCGTTCGAAATTACCACCGAAAATTCCTGTTATTGAAAATGTTCATTGGTTACCATTTGACGGTACAGATCAATATGGTGTTGACCAATATGAAAAACGTGATATTAAAGAGTATTTCTGGTTCGGTACGGATGATCTTGGCCGCGATTTATGGACAAGAACATGGGAAGGTACACGCGTATCATTATATATCGCTCTTTTAGCAGCAGCAATTGACTTAGTAATTGGGGTTGCATATGGAGGTATTTCAGCGTTCTATGGCGGTAGAGTAGATAATATTATGCAACGTATCATGGAGATTATTAACGGTATTCCATACTTAATCATCGTTATTTTAATGGTAATCATTATGGGATCTGGTATATGGTCAATTACACTCGCAATGGCAATTACAGGTTGGATAGGAATGTCGCGTATCGTTCGTGGACAAATCCTAAAATTAAAAAACCAAGAATATGTATTAGCATCTCGCACATTAGGTGCAACAAATACACAATTAATTGTGAAACATTTAATTCCAAACGTAATGGGACCTATCATCGTAATGACAATGTTTACAATTCCATCAGCGGTGTTTGGTGAAGCGTTCTTAAGTTTCATCGGTTTAGGAATTCAGCCACCATTTGCGTCACTTGGTTCTCTTGTAAATGATGGTTATAAATCAATTCAAACGTATCCACACATGATGTTCATCCCTGCGGTTGTCATCAGTATGTTAATTCTAGCATTCAACTTAATGGCAGACGGATTGCGCGATGCGTTAGATCCAAAAATGCGTAAGTAAACGAGGAGGGAGAAGTAAAAATGAAAACATTGTTAGAGGTAAAAGATTTACAAGTCTCCTTTGATACACATGCAGGTGAAGTACAAGCAGTGCGCGGAGTTACTTTTGATTTGAAAAAAGGGGAAACATTAGCGATTGTAGGAGAGTCTGGTTCTGGGAAATCAGTTACTTCTAAGGCGCTAATGGGGTTAATCCCAAATCCTCCAGGCCGTATTAAAAATGGAGAGATTGTATTTGACGGTCGTGATTTAACGAAATTAACGGAAAAAGAAATGCAACAAGTGCGCGGTAAAGATATCGCGATGATTTTCCAAGATCCAATGACATCATTAAACCCAACGATGACAATTGGAAATCAAATTATGGAAGGCCTTATTAAACACCAAGGGATGAGTAAAGCAGACGCACGTAAAGTTGCGTTGGAATTAATCGACCTTGTAGGTATTCCAAATCCAGAAGCTCGGTTAAAACAATATCCGCACCAATTCTCTGGTGGTATGAGACAGCGTGTAGTTATTGCGATGGCGTTAGCTTGTAACCCGAAATTATTGATTGCCGATGAGCCGACAACAGCGCTAGACGTTACAATTCAGGCGCAAATTTTAGAGCTTATGAAGGACATTCAGCAAAAAACAGAAGCAGCAATCATTTTCATTACGCATGACTTAGGTGTAGTGGCAAACGTTGCGGACCGCGTAGCAGTTATGTACGCTGGTAAAGTTGTTGAAATCGGAACTGTAGATGAAATTTTCTACAATCCAAAACATCCATATACTTGGGGCTTAATCGCATCTATGCCAAGTTTAGATGGCTCAGAGGAAGAGTTATACGCAATTCCTGGAACGCCTCCAGATTTATTGAAGCCGCCAAAGGGAGATGCTTTTGCACCACGTAACCCACAGGCATTAAAAATTGATTTTGAAATGGACCCACCTTTATTTAAAGTAAGTGATACACACTATGCGGCAACTTGGTTACTTCATGAGCAAGCTCCAGAAGTAAAACCGCCGGCAGTCGTTGAAAAACGCATTCTTCAAATGAAAGCAGGTGAACAGCATGACTAAACAACGTGAGAAATTAATTGAAGTAAAAAATGTAAAGCAGCACTTCGACGTGAGTGGTGGTGTTGTCAAAGCGGTTAATGATATTTCATTTGATATTTATCGCGGAGAAACATTTGGTCTTGTAGGAGAATCAGGTTGTGGTAAATCAACAACTGGAAGAACGATTATTCGTTTATATGATGCAACTGCTGGTGAAGTATTGTTCGACGGTGAAAATGTACATGGTAAAAAATCACGTGCAGAGCTGAAGAAATTCAACCGTAAAATGCAAATGATTTTCCAAGATCCATATGCATCATTAAACCCTCGTATGACAGTAGGGGATATTATTGCAGAAGGTATTGATATTCACGGATTAGCGAAAAACAAAAAAGAGCGTATGGACCGTGTTCATGAATTATTAAACACAGTTGGTTTAAATAAAGAGCACGCAAACCGTTTCCCTCATGAATTCTCAGGTGGACAACGTCAACGTATCGGTATCGCTCGTGCACTTGCTGTAGAACCTGAATTTATCATTGCCGATGAGCCAATCTCAGCACTTGACGTATCAATCCAGGCGCAAGTTGTAAACTTACTGAAAAAGTTACAAAAAGAAAAAGGTTTAACATACTTATTCATTGCCCACGATTTATCAATGGTAAAATACATTAGTGACCGCATCGGCGTAATGTATCGTGGTCAAATCGTTGAATTAACAACAAGTGATGAGTTATATGCGAATCCAATTCATCCATATACGAAATCACTATTATCAGCAATTCCGCTTCCAGATCCAGATTATGAGCGCAATCGTAAACGTATTGTATATGATCCATCTCAGCATAATTATGGTAGTGAAGAACCAACAATGCGTGAAATTCGCCCAGGACATTTTGTACTATGTTCTGAAGCGGAGTATAAGAAATATAAAGAGATTTATCAATAATAAAAAATCCATTCTTCTATCACAGAAGAATGGATTTTTTTACTATATAAAAGAGTTGTCAATATTTCTCGGTAAGTCGATATATGTAAAGAATCACAGATATAAGTTTCCTTTACTAAAGACTACACCTTAATTAAACGAGTATTATTGCACCTGAACAGAAACAATCTCCTCTTGTTCTTCAGGTTTAACAAGTGCATAACGCTCCCACGCTCTACTTTTCCAGCGGAAGAACATAATAATGGCACGTGTCCATTCATCAATAGCTATTGCTAGCCAAATACCAACGAGTCCCATATCTAAATGGAAGGCGAAAAAGTAACCGAGTGGCAAACTCATTAACACCATAGAGAATGCGCCGATTAAAACTGGGTATTTTGCATCACCAGCTGCACGAAGTGAATTGATGATGACGATATTCATCGTACGCCCTGTTTCAAGTAGTACACTTAGTAAAAGAACGCTTGCACCTAACGCAATAATGTGCGGATTATCTGTAAATAGTCCCATTAATTGTGTGCGGAATGTAATAACGAGAGCAACCATACATAAAGTGACACCAATCGCCCACTTTACACTTTTCCATACACGTTCATACGCTGCATCTTTTTCACCACCGCCAACGAGCCGTCCGATAATAATTGCAGTTCCCATACCGATTGCAATAGCGAATAAATAAGTGAACATAGAAATGTTCGTAGCGTATTGTCTAGCAGCTAACGATTCCGTTCCTAAATATGTTGCATAGTATAAGAAGACAATTTGGCAAGCTTGATACATAACCTGCTCAAACGCAGATGGAATTCCGATTTTTAAAATTTTCCCGATATATTCTTTTGATAAGGTGAAGTAGTATTGTAATTTTACACGGTACTCCATAACGCGGTATAGTAACCAGAAGAAAACGATAAGCGCTATAAGTCGGCTGACAGCAGAAGAAATGGCAGCCCCTTGTACACCAAGCTCTGGAAAACCAAATTTCCCGAAAATGAGTACGTAGTTTCCAGCGATATGAATAATATTCATTCCAAGTGAAATAAACATCGCTTGCTTTGTGAAGCCATGTACGCGGATAATTGCAGCTAATGAATTAATAATAGCTTGAAGGAAAATAGCTCCTCCGACGATGGATAAATAGCTCTGTGCATACATAAGTACATCGTCTTGTAAGTTCATCGCCATCATCATATGTTTTGAAAATAAAAGAAAACCAGCGCTTATTACGAGTCCGACCACTAAATTTAATGTGACGGCTAAAGCTGATATTTTAGATGCTTCCATAAAACGTTTGGAACCAAGGTATTGAGATACGACGATCGCTGCGCCGTTCCCGATGACTTCTAGTATCAAAATAGCGATATGGAGATATTGATTTGCTGCACCAACCCCAGATACAGCATCGTCTGATAATGCACTTAACATGAAAGTATCAGCGATCCCCATTAACATAAATAGAAAAACTTCTAGAAAAATAGGCCATGTTAATAAGAATAAACTTAATTTCTCAGTAGGCCCGTTTTTTGCCTGAATTGCTGTCATGTCCGTCCCCTCTTTACCGATATCTATTTTTAGCAAAGTGTATCGTAACATACTTTCTTAACCTTTGCACTCATTTTAACCTACATATCTTTATTATGAAGGGGGCGCTATTTTATGATAAAAAGAGAAGAATAATTATGCGGAAAGTATTATAAAATATAAAATTCATTTTTATCTAATAATTTAGAAAAATATAAAAATAATTATTTTTAACACTTTAGCAAGGAAAATTGGCAATATGAAACGTTTACAAAGGCTTATTTTTAACAGAAAATTTTAATAAAATAGAAATATAAATATACAAAAAATATATTTGTGTGTATAATATGAATTATTAGAACATATATATATTTCATTTTGTTTGAAAATGAAAGGGCTAACATTTTTGTGGAGGGTGGAAATATGAAAAAAAAGATGCCAGTTTTTGTAGTATCAACAGTAGCAATGAGCATGATGTTAGGGGCATGTAGCTACCAAAAAGATGAGCCGCAAGCGAACGCAAAAGGGGATAGCGGGAAAAGCGGTGCGAAGCAAGTTATTAATCTAACGGAAGTGTCTGAAATTCCGACAATGGATACGACACTTGCCTCGGATGCTGCTTCTTCAAAAGTTATGAATAATACAATGGAAGGGCTATATCGACTTGGGAAAGGCGATAAGTTAGTTCCAGGTGTAGCGAAATCTCATACGAAATCTGAAGATGGTAAAAAATATACATTTAAATTGCGTGAAGACGCTAAATGGTCGAATGGTGATCCTGTAACAGCAAAAGATTTTGTATATGCATGGCAAAGAGCTGTTAACCCTGATACGGCAGCGAAATCAGGATATATTATGCTTGATGTGAAAAATGCAGAGAAAATTAATAAAAGGGAGCTATCACCGGATCAATTAGGTGTAAAAGCGATAGATGATTATACATTTGAAGTTGAATTGGATAATCCAGTTCCATATTTTCTTGATTTAACGGTGTACCCACTATTTTTCCCATTAAATGAGAAGTATATGAAAGAACAGGGAGAAAAATTTGGTTTAGAAGCAAATACAACTTTGTATAACGGTCCATTTGTATTAAATGAATGGAAACATGAACAAAGTTTCCAATTAAAGAAAAACCCAAGCTATTGGGATCAAAAAGAAGTAAAATTAGAAGAAGTTAATTTTAATGTTGTAAAAGATACAGGAGCAGCTGTTAATTTGTATAATACGAGTGCGATTGACAGAGTCGGTTTATCAGCTGAGTTAGTTGATAAGTATAAAGGACAACAAGACTTTAAAACAATTAATGATCCAACTGTATTCTTCTTACGTTTTAATCAAAAAAATCCAGCTTTAGCTAACAAAAATATTCGTAAGGCTATTTCTAGTGCATACGATCGAGATGGTATTGGTGAGGTTATTTTAAACAACGGTTCTAAGGGAGCTTACGGTTTAGTACCATCTGATTTTGTTAAGGGACCAGATAAGCAAGATTTCAGAAAAGAAAATGGGAAACTTTCGAAAGTCGATGTGAAGGAAGCTAAAAAATTCTGGGAAGCTGGAAAGAAAGAATTAGGTAAAGATAAAATAGAAATAGAATTTTTAAACTTTGATAATGAAGAATCTAAGAAAATTGGTGAGTATGTAAAGGGAGAATTAGAAAAGAATTTACCAGGTCTAACAGTAACAATTAAGATGCAACCATTTGCCCAAAAATTAAAACTTGAAGATAGTGGACAGTTTGATATTTCATTTACTGGATGGGGACCTGATTTCCCTGATGCAATCACATTCCTTGATATGTTTATAACAGATGGTTCACAAAATAAAATGGGTTATTCTAATGCTGAGTATGATAGCCTTATTAAAAAGGCAAAGCAAGAAGGTTCAGATGTAAAAGGACGTTGGAATGACCTGTTAAAAGCGGAAAAAATCTTATTTGAGGATGCAGCAATTGCGCCGGTATTCCAACGCGGCAGATCTATATTAGAAAGAGAAACTATTAAAGATGTTTATATCCACAAATATGGCGGTGAATTAAGCTTTAAGTGGGCATCAGTAGGAAAATAAAAAAAGCAGGCTAACCACCTGCTTTTTTTAATACGTACGTTTCTTATAAATACCTTTCCCACCAACTTGGTTCCAGCCGGATTGTACATCCAAACTTTTATTAACAAACTTCATCTTTTCTTTTCCGCCAAAGAGTTTTTCACCAATACTATTTGTAATGACGCCAATCAATGCTGTTATTCCGATGATGAGGGCAGCAACAGTGACAAAATCAATAAAAAAAGCAATCATTTGCAAATTCCCCCTTTGCCTGTCTGTATTTTTATTGTATGAGATAAAAGATGAAAAAGAAAGAAATGTCAGAAAAATTTTGATTTATTTTAGAAATCGTATGGACATGAATGAGAATGTTTGTTAAAATGAGAACAAACGTTCTTTTGATTCTCACTTGTATAGTCTTACATTTCTTAATTGATTTATCAAAAAAAGGTAAGAAAACGTTCTCTTTTTCATAGGAAAGATTATGAGAGAATAACTATAAATCATATGAAAAATCTATGAAAAGCAAGCGTTAAGAGGGTTGAAGATTATTGTTAAAGAACAGCTGAAGTAAGTGTGATTATGTTACATAGCAGTGAAATGCACGGAAGAGTTTTCTCAATTAGAAGGAAATTTACTGTATATTTCTTGCAAAATCTATTGTATAATGATTATAGAAGTTACTTATTAAAAGTAATTGTTGTTTACTAAAAGTTGTTGCTTACATGAAAAGCAATTTTTGCACTTTGTTTTAAGACAAGGTATCGCGAAAAATTGCTGAATTTAGAAATTTAAACTGTAATTAGTACAGAATTTGTACTCTTTAAGGAGAGTGAGCTTTGTATGGTAACATTATATAGTTCTCCAAGCTGTACGTCTTGTAGAAAGGCGAAATTATGGCTAGAGGAAAATCATATTCCTTATACAGAACGTAATATTTTCTCAGATCCATTAACGATTGAGGAAATTAAAGAGATTTTACGTATGACAGAAAGCGGAACGGATGAGATTATTTCTACTCGTTCGAAAGTTTTCCAAGAATTAAATGTAAACTTAGAGTCTTTACCACTTCAAGATTTATATAAGATGATTCGTGACTATCCAGGGATTTTACGTCGTCCAATTATGATTGACGAGAAACGCCTTCAAGTAGGTTACAATGAAGACGAAATCCGCCGTTTCTTACCACGTACAGTAAGAACGTTCCAATTACGTGAAGCACAGCGTCTTGTAAATTAATTATAATAATATGAAAACCTTCTACCTATTATATAGTAGAAGGTTTTTTTTAATGTTTCAAATTTCGTAATCGAACTCGTTGAACGATAAAGCCGATGCATAAGATGGTGAAAATAAATAAGTAAGGAATGCCTGCAGTGAAACTTGGGTTGTTATGAAAAAAGGTTGCAAGTCTGTCTTCATGTGTGACCATTTTTCCTGCTGTATAAGCGAGAATTGCTGCCCCGCAATAAATGAGGAGTGGAAAGCGTTCCATAAGTATTAAAATGAGTTTGCTGCCCCAAATAATAATCGGGATAGAAATGAGTAAACCGATTATTACGAGTAAAAATCTTCCGTGAGCTGCCCCTGCAATGGCGATAACGTTGTCAAATCCCATAACAAGGTCCGCGAATACAATTGTACGCACAGCTTGAAATAAAGTTGTTTTTCCTTGAATAGAAGAAAGATCGTTGCTATTATCAGTTAGTAAATTTACTGCAATGAATGTAAGTAAAATGCCCCCGATAAGCTGCAGAAATGGAATGTCGAGCAAATAGACAGCTAGTATAGTAAGGATAATTCTTAGTACGATTGCTAAAAGAGTACCGATCAAAATAGCTTTATTTCGTTTCGATTCAGGTAAATTTCGGCTAGCTAGTGCGATGACAATTGCGTTGTCACCACCTAATACAACATCGATACCGACAATCATTAGTACAGATGTTAAAAACTCTAAGTCCATTCGTCTGCCTCCATTTATGATGTTTTAATAAGCGAACTATATGTATGTGGTGAAAAGGACTAAAGCATCTTCTCTAATAAAAGTTTCACTTTATTACAGTGTACGGGGGAAGGTGGAAATGTATGTCCAAATTTTTTATAAGTGAGGCATCGCGACAATGATATATTTGTGTATACCATTGAATGAAGATAGGTATATAACTATTTTTGTAAAATAAATCGATTTTATTTCCATTCTGGAGAATCTTATCATAAAATGAGAGTACAAGAATCTATTGATTTGTCATATGAGTGGGGAATCCCTTCATAACAATTCTAAGCAGGAAGGGAGAGTTGTATTTTGGATATTGAAAGAATTAATGATCATACGATGAAATTTTTTATTACGTACATTGATATAGAGGACAGAGGCTTTAATCGTGAGGAAATTTGGTATGACCGCGAAAGAAGCGAAGAGCTCTTTTGGGAAATGATGGACGAAGCTCGTGATCATGACGATTTCTTTATTGATGGGCCGTTATGGATTCAAGTGCAAGCAGTCGATAAAGGGATTGAAGTACTTGTAACGAAAGCAGAACTTTCAAAGGATGGACAAAAGCTAGAACTACCAATAGGTGTAGATAAAATTATAGACATTCCTCTAGATGAAGGTATTGAATCATTATTCCAGCAAGAATTAGTGGAAGAGGTAGAGGAACAAGCAGGTACAAACTTTAACGAAGATGGTACGTTTGGCTTTTTAATTAAGTTTAATGATTTTGAAGATGTCATTTCATTAAGTCATCGTCTTATCTTTGAAGATATAAAAGATGAGCTGTATTCATTTGAGGACCGCTATTATGTATATGTGGAGTTCGATGAAGTGCTACATGATGAAGAAGAAATTGATCGCATTTTAAGCATTGTTTTAGAATACGGGGAAGAATCAACTTTAACAATTCATCGTGTAAGTGAGTATGGGAAACAAATTGTGAAAGAGCATGCGCTTGAAACAATTCGCAATAATTTTCCTGCTAAAACGTAGGCCGATTTCTGTAGTATGAAATCGGCTTTTTATATGAAGAATAGGAAAGCTTTCTTAGTAAGGAGGTAAGAGATGAAAAATACGTTAAAGTTGATTTTCTTTGTTTTACTATTGTTCGCATTATTTGTGTCATTACGTATGTTTATTGATGTAGCGTTTTATTCGGATGTAATTGGGATAAAAGATGTTTCGATTTTAGGTATTATTAGTATTTTATTTACGGTATCTGCATTTTTAATTGGTTGCGTTATTTTCTTAGAGAACCGTCATCCGTCAAAAACACTTACATGGCTCATTGTGTTAGGGATTTTTCCGGTATTTGGATTCTTCGCTTATTTATTATTCGGGCAGAACTTTCGGAGGAAGAGAATGTTCCAAAAGAAGGCGTTGCTCGATGAACAAGCGTTTTTACAATATAAGGGGCATGAAGATTACGAAGAACGGATTTTGCGCAATCATAAGCATCAAGAGCTGTTATTTCGTTTAGCGGATCGCTTAGGCGCTTTAAATATTTCATTTCAAACTGAAACGAGAACATTAACAAATGGAGATGAAACGTTTCAGGCTATTTTAGATGGATTAAAACGAGCGAAACATCACATTCATATGGAATATTACATTGTGCGTGATGATAAACTTGGAACAGAAATTAAAGATATTTTAATACAAAAATCAAAAGAAGGCGTAGTCGTTCGTTTTTTATATGATGCGGTTGGAAGTTTTAAATTATCAAAATCATATATTGAAGAATTAAACGACGCAGGTGTCGAAATGATTCCGTTCTTCCCTGTACGTTTTCCGATTTTAAACGATAAGATTAATTATCGAAATCACCGAAAAATCGTTATTATTGATGGGAATGAAGGATTTGTAGGTGGATTAAATATTGGTGATGAATATTTAGGAAAGGATAAGTACTTCGGCTTTTGGCGAGACACGCATTTATATTTGCGTGGGGAAGCTGTGCAAAGTTTGCAGCTTATTTTCCTTCAAGATTGGTTTTATATGACTGGTGAGGCTGTGCTAGCCCCTGAATATTTACAAGCGAAAGCAGTTGAGGGGGAGCATTGGGGCGGCGTGCAGCTCGTTGCAGGTGGGCCGGATAATAAATGGGAAACAATTAAACATTTATATTTTGCCATGATTGCTTCTGCGCGGAAATCTATTTGGATTGCAACGCCGTATTTCATTCCGGATGATGATATTTTATCCGCATTAAAAGTAGCGGCACTTGCTGGTATTGATGTTCGGTTGTTAATGCCGAGTAAGCCTGATAAGCGAACTGTCTTTTACGCATCGAGATCGTACTTCCCAGAGCTTTTAGATGCAGGGGTAAAGATATATGAATACGAAAAAGGTTTTCTCCATAGTAAAGTTGTCATTGTCGATTCTGATTTAGCTTCAATTGGGACAGCAAATATGGATATGAGAAGTTTTCATTTGAACTTTGAAGTAAATGCCTTTTTATATGATACAGATAGCATTCGAAAACTTGTTCAAGACTTTAAAGACGATTTAGAAGAATCAAGTGAAATTCATGTCGATCGTTTTCATAAAAGGCGTCTTCATAGACGAATCGTTGAATCAACGTACCGGTTATTATCGCCTTTATTATAAAAAGAGATGTCCAAAATTGGGACATCTCTTTTTTAAAAGGAATTTGTAATAAATTGTAGAATATAAGGAGCTGAAAGGGTGTGATTCCAATATTTATCGCAAAAAGAGAAAACGGAGAAAAAATTCATTTACTCGATCATCATGATGAAGAGCTTTTACACCATATGCGTAAAAGGGAAAGTTTCTTTTGCATAGCTTGCGGGAAGGAAGTACTAATGAGATTAGGAAAACAAAAAAGGTGGCATTTTGCTCATAAGAAAGTAGATTCATGTTTAGCCTTTTATGAAGCAGAATCTACATATCATATGTACGGTAAAGAATTGTTATATCGGTGGTTCAAACGTCAAAATGTTCATGTAGAGATAGAGCATTATCTACCAG
The DNA here is from genome assembly GCF_051915205.1 of Bacillus cereus group sp. MYBKT111-2. Lineage (NCBI taxonomy): Bacteria > Bacillati > Bacillota > Bacilli > Caryophanales > Bacillaceae > Bacillus > Bacillus cereus group sp. MYBKT111-2. The sequence goes on along the minus strand of NZ_JBQAEG010000005.1, from coordinate 357,167 downwards.
AGATTCAGCAACGACCAGATATTTTTATAGAGAGAGCAGGGAGAAAAATTGCGATTGAATATCAATGTGCCAATCTTTCTATAGAGCAGCTCTGCAAACGAACCTATTCGTATTGGAAAGCTGGTATACAAGTCATTTGGATTATTGGTGGAAATCAATTGAAAAAGCACTCTGCATACTGGATGAAATTCTCCTCAATTATGGCTTTCTCCTTACAATCTTATCCTCAGCCACTTCTTATTTTCTTCTGTTCGAAACAAAAATCATTTATGAAATGCACGTTTATTACATCATTTTCTACAAGCATTGCTTTTTCACATATTATATATTTACCAATTGAAACGACTACTTTTGAAATGCTCTTTTCTCCTGTTCCTTTCCAAAGGGAAGTATTAAACCGAGAATGGAAGAAGCGAAAGGATTATTTTCGTCAAAACGCTTTGCCCATCTTGAATTATAATGATAAGTCACTATTACGCCTCTTATATCAATGTAAATGTATCCCAGCAAATTTCCCTTCTGAAATTGGTGTGCCACTCCCGTCCTCATTTGCTTTTCAAACAAATTCATTTATATGGCAAGCTTTTTTATATATGAAGTGTATAGGTGAGCTTGCGGTAGGGGATTGTATTTCCCTCAAGTACGTGTGTAGTTATATAAAAAAGTATACGAAAAGGCGTATGCTCCCGTACTTTTCACAGCATATATGGAAAGTGGCAGTTACTGAATATATGACATTTTTATGTTATGCAGGTGTCTTGCAGAGAGTAGGGGCTTATAAGTACCGGAAAATACGGGGGATATCCATGTTAAAAACAGAGGAGGAAGTTATGAAATATGATGAAAGGAGTTTAGCGTATGCCTTATCTTTATTTGAGGCAAAGTACAACATGAGAGAAGGAAAAGCGGATATAATAAAGACTGATCGTGAAGGAATTACATAAGAAAAATCGAATTGTATGTAAGTAGAGATATTTAAAGGAGGGCTTAAAGCATGTCTGAACAAAACACAGCAAAAACATTACCGGATCGTAACGAAATTGAAGAATCAAGTACGTGGCGATTAGAAGATATTTTCCAAACAGATGCAGAATGGGAACAAGAATTCCAAGCTATTAAAGAGCTATTACCGAAGTTAACTGAATTTAAAGGGAAACTTGGTGACTCTGCGAACAATTTACTTGAAGCATTGCAATATGAAGATGAAATTTCAATGCGATTAGGTAAGTTATATACATATGCACATATGCGTTACGATCAAGATACAACAAACTCTGTGTATCAAGCGTTAAATGACCGCGCGACAAATTTATATTCACAAGTATCTAGTAGCACAGCATATATTGTGCCTGAAATTTTATCGATTTCAGAAGATACATTGCAAACATTCTTGAAAGAAAATAGAGACTTAAGTGTATATGAACATGCGTTAGAAGAAATTACGCGTCAACGCCCTCACGTATTATCTGAAGCGGAAGAGGCTTTATTAGCAGAAGCATCTGAAGTAATGAGTGCGTCAAGTAATACATTTGGTATGTTGAATAATGCGGATTTGAAATTCCCATCTATTAAAGGTGAGGATGGAGAAGAAGTAGAAATTACACATGGCCGTTACATTCAGTTTTTAGAAAGTGATGATCGTCGTGTGCGTGAAGATGCATTCAAAGCTGTATATGAAACGTACGGGAAATATAAGAACACATTTGCAAGTACGTTAAGCGGAGCTGTGAAGCGTAATAACTTTAATGCACGCGTTCGTAAATATGACTCTGCACGTCAAGCAGCATTAAGTAATAATAATATTCCTGAAGCGGTGTATGATCAACTTGTTCAATCTGTAAATGACAATTTACACTTGCTACATCGTTACATTGATATTCGTAAGCGAGCACTAGGGCTTGATGAGCTTCATATGTATGATTTATATACACCACTTGTACCAGAAGTGAAAATGAATGTGAAGTATGAAGAAGCGCAAGACATGTTATTAAAGTCTTTACATGTACTTGGTGATGAGTATGTTGATATTTTGAAAGAAGCATATGAAAATCGCTGGGTAGATGTGTATGAGAATAAAGGAAAACGAAGCGGAGCATATTCATCTGGTGCCTATGGAACAAATCCTTATATTTTAATGAACTGGCATGATAATGTAAATAATTTATTTACACTTGCTCATGAATTTGGCCATTCTGTCCATAGTTACTACACAAGAAAAACGCAGCCGCACGTATACGGGGATTATTCAATCTTTGTTGCGGAAGTAGCATCAACTTGTAATGAGGCGCTTCTAAACGATTATTTATTAAAAACGACAGAAGATAAGAAAGAGCGTCTATACTTATTAAATCATTATTTAGAAGGATTCCGTGGTACTGTATTCCGTCAAACGATGTTCGCAGAGTTTGAGCATATTATTCATAAGAAAGTACAAGAGGGGCATGCGGTAACACCAGACATGCTAACGGAGATCTACTATGATTTAAATAAGAAATATTTCGGTGATGCTTTAGTAATTGATGAAGAAATTGGTTTAGAGTGGTCTCGTATTCCGCACTTCTACTACAATTATTACGTATACCAATACGCAACAGGATTTAGTGCAGCAACGGCTCTATCTAAACAAATTTTAGAAGAAGGGCAACCAGCAGTAGAACGTTACATTAATGAGTTCTTAAAAGCAGGAAGCTCAGATTACCCAATTGAAGTGCTGAAAAAAGCTGGAGTAGATATGGCATCTCCAGAACCGGTAAAAGAAGCATTGCAAGTATTTGAAGAGAAATTAAATGAATTAGAAGCATTATTATTTGAAGAGAGGTAATAGAAAAGACGAGGAATTTGCCTCGTCTTTTTCTTAATGTCATTTTGTCGATATTTGTCGAGAAAATAAATCGAATTGTCTTCTTTTTTCTAAACTAGAAGGCAGTTTTACAGTTCATTAAAACCCTTTAAATCGTTTTTTATGGTTGAAATAAGAGAGAGCGATGACAATGACTCCAAATAAAAGAGGAAAGGCAATCATTTTAGGAAAAGCTTGTAGTAGGGAGAGGATGTACAAGAAAAAAGAAACAATGATAGCTAGAATGATAAGTAAAATATACGTTTTTTTCATACAAAACACCTCCAAAATAGCTTTTTTATAGCTTATTCAAAAATGAAAACGTTTAGAATGTGACAAAAGTGTGAAATTCGACAAAAGGGGTTGTCATCTGACGTCGAATCTTGTAATATAATAAGCGTGAACGAATTCACATACAAACATATACCCCTTTGTTTGAACGTGAAAATTTCTCCCATCCCCTTTAATATTTTTATAAGCCGTAAAGAAAAAGACCTGGTGTTTACACCAGGTCTTTTTCTTTTGCTATCCATTTCCAATAACGCTCACATTTTACGTCAATCATTTGTACTTTTCGTTTCAGTTGTAATTTTTTTAGTTCACGTTCAATTTCTTGCTTCGAGCAGTCATATATAAATGCTACTTCTTTTGAAGAGATAAATTGTGTCGCTTCCAGTAATACTTCTAAAGGTGGTAATGGCTCTGGCTCGATTTCACATTTTACAAGTTCTTTCAATAATTGTACGTAGACGTCGTAGGAATACGTTCCAGCGATTTTAATACCTTCTTCATCTGAATTTGCATGAAAGAATACGAGAGAAGGTATTTCTGTAATATGCATCTCATTTGTGAATTTTAAGTCACATTGGAAAGCCTTTTTTGCGCTAGCGGAATATAGGTCTTTTTTGAATTCTTCTACATCAATATTGCTATCTTTTGCGCATGCAAGTAATAATTCGCAGTCAGGATTTGATACATTTTCAAGGAAAATGTATTCTTGGAGTTTTCGCAAAAACTTCGAACCTGCTTTTCGGCCCTGCAACTCCGCTGCTTTAATTGCCATCGAAACTAAATATGGTGTTGACGATGCTTCTTGCATATGTACCTTTCCATCACATGAAAAACCTTGTAAACTTGTTGTCTTTTCCCACACAAATCGAATATTAGCAGGTTTATTCCATTTGTGTGAGGAAGCGTTCGTTCCGTCCACTTTTCCTGTTACGATATGACGAATAGAGAAGTATTTCCCGTATTCAAGCCATAGTTTAATAATAAAGGGCTCAATTTCCCAGCAATCTTTACAAAGTGGATCAATAAATAAATATGCTTCTACAGACTTATGCTCACATGCGGAAGGAGATGGCATATTGATATGCTTTGCTTCCTGTTTATCCATTATATTTCACCTGTTTCGTCTGGAGTATTAACCATATGCTGAGCAGTTAATGCTAAACGTTCAAAAACGAACTCTCTTATATGACCGTGCACTCCTGTGTCATCCATTGCTTGCTCCATGCACGATAGCCAAGCCTCTGCTCGTTTTGGAGTAATCTCAAACGGGAGATGGCGTGCTCTTAACATAGGATGACCATGTTCTTCCGTGTACAAATTAGGACCACCTAAATATTGTGTTAAAAATTGCTTCTGCTTCCTAGCTGTTTCTGTTAAATCATCCGGGAAGATGGGAGATAGGTCAGGGTGTTTACTGACATAGGAATAAAATGTGTCTACTAATATTGCAATGCATTGTTCACCGCCAATTGCTTCAAATGGTGTCATCGGTTGCTTGCTCATCCTTTTAAACTCCTTTTTCCATGAAATGTATATCTATTGTAGCAATGGAATGTTAGGGAGGGCAAATAAACCGCCTTCATAACGTTCTTTGCTTATTCTACAGATGTAAAAGAATCTTTTCTTTTTCAAAAAGTGAGATGTATCCACTAGTAGAACGTATTCACTAGTGGAATTTTCACTTTAGCGTGCTTTGTTTTGTTTGGCAAGGAAAAAGCGTTTTACTTTATTATTTGTATGACGGATTGGTATGTCGTGTTGCTTTAACAAATGAATAAAGGCAGCTTTGCCTGCTTCTTCATCTTGCACTTCAAATTCAATTTCATAATCATCGTGATTGTAATAGAAACTATGATCAAAGACAAGCGTTCCGCCTTCAAATAGTGTTTCGGCTCTTTCAGTTGTTAAACTACCCATATAAGTTAAAGCAGAAACAGGAATTTGTAATGTGTGTAGTTGATCTACTACAGCGCCTTGAATAATTGTATTTGTTTCCATCATCAATCTTGCTTCATCTGCTGTTATAACTTGATGCGTTTCTAACAAGCCGACTTCTGCAGGTTGTTTTAATGTTAATGTATAAGTTTCTCCTTTATGACGAATACGAAGTGCAGAGCCAGCTTCTTTTAATGAGAAGCTCGGTGTTTCAAAGTAGTGATTCACCTGTTTCGTAAATCCTTCAATAGAGAATGATTTACATAATGTATTGAATTCTTCTTCTGTAACAATATTTTTAAATTCAATTTCAATTTCTTGTGTCATTGTATGCGCGCTCCTTTTGAAAAATAATTCTTTACACATTATCGCTTTTTCACAAATTTGGTTCAATGTTTTATTTGTTTGCGTCCATGTTATGATACAATAATACTGTTAAGTAAGACAGGAAGTTGAGATGGAGGAGTTAGAGCATGCAAAATAAAATCCAAGTTAAGAGCGTAGAAAAGAGAGAGAATGCTCTTATTTTTTGTGCGGAAAATAGTGAAATAGAGGTAAAGGAGTTAAGTGCGCGTAATCACGTACTTGTAGACTCAGATAATTTATCATTTTTATATATTTTAGAAAACGAATCATCTTTCATTTATGTAAGCATTCCGCATACATGCTGGGAAGCAATGCATGAAGCGATGAATAACGACGTGGTTATGTTCGTTCGCGTGAATGACATTGAAATGGAATTAGAAGGTTTAAAAGAAGAAGTAGAATATTTAGTTGAAAATATTGAAGGTAATGCAAATTACGGAGAAGAACTAGTAACTGCTGTAGAAAAAGTATTTCTATAAGCAAATGGATTGATTTTGGTGGTGGTTGAAATGAATCGAAATTGGGAAGAATTTTTAGCACCTTACCACCAAGCGGTGGCAGAGCTGAAAGTGAAACTAAAAGGAATGCGTACTCAATTTGCAATGTTAACAGAGCATTCTCCAATTGAGTTTGTAACAGGAAGGGTAAAGTCGGTTGCAAGTATTATTGATAAAGCGGAGAAGAGAAATGTACCGTTAGACAGGCTAAGAGAAGATATGCAAGATATCGCGGGCCTTCGAATGATGTGTCAATTTGTTGATGAGATTAAGCCTGTTGTAGAATATCTTCGAAAACGAAATGACTTTGAAATCGTGGAAGAACGTGATTACGTCACGCAGAAGAAAGATAGCGGTTATCGTTCTTATCACGTTGTCATTAGTTACCCAGTTCAAACGATTCAAGGTGAACAAAAAGTATTGGTAGAAATCCAAATACGTACGCTAGCAATGAACTTTTGGGCAACAATTGAGCATTCTTTAAATTATAAATATAGTGGACGTTTTCCTGAAGATATTAAAATACGCTTGCAACGTGCAGCGGAAGCAGCATTTTTATTAGATGAAGAAATGTCTTCTATCCGTCTTGAAATTCAAGAAGCGCAGAAAGCTTTTTCAAGAAAGCAAGAAACGAAAGATTCCGAATCATAAACTAAAGGGTGTTGGGCGATGAAATTTACAATTATGTCAAAGGGAGATCAATCATCAGATGCACTGGCAAGCACGATGAAAGAATACTTGCTAGATTTTGGATTTATAATGGATGAAAAGGAACCCGATATTGTAATTTCTGTTGGGGGAGATGGAACGCTTTTATATGCGTTTCATCGTTATTATAATCGATTGGATGAAACAGCATTTGTTGGTGTACATACAGGGCATTTAGGTTTCTATGCAGATTGGTTACCGACAGAAGTAGAGAAATTAGTAATTGCAATTGCTAAAACACCATTCCAAGTGGTGGAATATCCGCTTTTAGAAGTGATTATTCGCTATGTGAATGGGAGTAAAGAGTCGCAGTATTTAGCGATGAATGAAGCAACTGTAAAAAGTGCAGAAGGTACATTAGTAACAGAAGTGGAAATACGCGGAGAGTACTTTGAAACGTTCCGCGGGGATGGCCTTTGTATTTCTACTCCTTCGGGAAGTACTGCGTATAATAAGGCGCTTGGCGGAGCAATTATTCACCCTTCTATTGAAGCGATTCAAATTGCGGAAATGGCATCTATTAATAACCGGGTGTTTCGTACGGTAGGTTCGCCGCTCGTATTGCCGAAACATCATACATGCGTGCTGAAGCCGACTGCAGGAATGAACTTACAAATTACGGTGGACCATTTAACGATGGTTCATCAAGATGTGAAATCAATTCAGTATCGCGTGGCAAATGAGAAAGTACGATTCGTTCGTTTCCGTCCATTTCCGTTCTGGAAACGAGTTCGTGACTCGTTTGTTGCAGATAAATAGAAAGGGTTTATATATTTGAACAGATTTACATTGAAATGGGATATAGACTCGGCTGAGGAAGGAACTTTAGTTAGAGAATTTTTAAAAACAAAAGGAATCTCCAAAGCCGCATTAACGGATATAAAGTTTCATGGCGGATCTATAGAAGTAAATGGTCAACATGCGAGCGTTCGTCATCAGTTGCAAGCTGGTGAAGAATTACGTGTCTTTTTTCCAGTAGAGGAAAGAAGTGAAGGGATGATTGCTGAAGATATTCCTTTATGTATCGTATATGAAGATGATGCAGTTCTTGTCATAAACAAAGAGGCAAACATGTCAACGATCCCGTCTAGAGAACATCCGGCAGGAAGTGTTGCGAATGCGCTCTTATCTCATTATGATAAGCGACATCTTACAAGTACGGTGCACATCGTAACGAGGTTAGATCGTGATACTTCAGGGCTTATGCTTATTGCAAAAAATCGTTTCGTACATCATCTTTTATCGAAACAGCATCAACAAAAAGCTGTGAAAAGAACGTATGAAGCGATTGTTCACGGTGAGATGGTAGAAAGAGAAGGAACGATTGACGCACCGATTGGACGAAAATCGGATAGCATTATTGAGCGAACCGTTTGTGAGGAGGGGCAAAGAGCCATTACTCATTTTAGAGTGATCGATAGCGTCAATCATAAGACGCACGTATCACTTGAGCTCGATACAGGGAGAACGCATCAAATTCGTGTGCATATGGCGTACATAGGACATCCGTTACTTGGCGATAATTTATATGGTGGAAAAAGAGATGAAATGAAACGACAAGCGCTTCACAGTACATCCTTGACGTTTTATCATCCTATTTTAGAGAAAGAAATGTCTTTCACTACACCGATTCCAAGCGATATGCAAGCGATATTAAGACATATTTAAAAAGGGAACAAAATTCTTATGTAATGAAGAGTTTTGTTCCCTTTTTCTTAGCGGAATAATATTAAAATTTGATTGTCGCCCGTGCGCTTTATAACGAAAAAGCCACTTTCAGATTTTGTAGCAATGCCATCGTTATTTGGACGACAATATCCATGCGTTTCGCAAGTACCATCATCACGTACTAACATTTGTCCAATTAATCCGACAGGAAGCCACTCGTTACGGTCTTTTCTTGCTATATATTTGCAAGCTGGATCCCATTCTGTATTTAAAAGAGGTTGTATGTCTTGCGATTCCGTACGTACATATTGACGTTTTCCGAAGCTATCTGTTTTATAGCGTTTTTGCCAACTTAAAGCACCGCTATTTCCTATAAGAGCGGGGGTGGCACTAGATATTCCTAAGATGAATGAATCGTTTGAAGTAGCGATTCGAATTTTTTCTTCGCTACTAAATGTAACGAAATAACCTACATCAATAAAAGTATTGTCTACTGTTTCAAACATTTGCGCAAAATCGGTTCCGCTTGCATTGTAAGAAGCGCCCTCAATGTACATTTCTCCATTATGAGCAAGCCACTTTGCACCGATATTATGATCGGTTTCATTTGTGCCGTTTGCAATAAACCAAGAATAAGATTCATCTGCTGTGCCGAAGCGCCCCATAATATGGCTACCTGCAAAATGAGCTGTTGATGTATGATTACCTTCCGCATGAGAAGAGAATCCGTTAGCGATAGTCGCGGTTCCTTCTGCATGTGCTGCTTCGCCTAAAGCGATTGTATGTTTACCTTCCGCATGAGAATAGGAGCCACCTGCTGTCGTTTCACTCCCTTCACTATGGGAACTATGTCCAGTTGCTGTCGTTTTTGATCCTTCTGCATGAGAGAAAGAACCTTTTGCATGTGTCAGAAGTCCTTCTGCATGTGAAGCTGTACCCTCTGCATGAGAGTGAAGACCCTCTGCATATGCATACCGCCCATCTTTTTTTACTTTTTTATTTTCAGATGTAGGGGTCTGAATGATAATCGTTTTTTCTGTTTGTATATCACCTGATGGTACTAATGCTTCTTTAATTTTTTTTACTTGATTTATAATAGCAGCTGGAATTTCTGCTTCCGCTTTTTTATTTATTGCTACAGGGCTGTTTTCTTCTATATTCTTCTCTACTTGCTCAGAAGGCACAATCTGTTCAATATGAGTAGAGAGAGGTTTATTTTTTTGCTGCATCTTTGCTTTTCTATTATCAATTATGCGGCTCATTACAGCATTCTGTAATGAGACATATTTTGGTCTATCTTTGTTTTTTGTGGAAGCCTCTTGTTCTTCCAGTTCTTCTACAGCTGCAGCTCGAATGCTGCACCAGTTGTTAATTCCGTACATGGGCAGATAAAAAGGCGGGCATTTTCTTTTTTGTTTAGAAGATTTTTTCTTCATTCTGTCACCTCCTGCGACAGTATATGCCGTGTCATTAAAAAAAGATGCACTTTATTGCATCTTTTTTTAATGACTTTACCCAATTTTTATCTCACTTTAATGGGCGGGCTGCCCATTAAAGTGGGATTGGTGAGGGCTGATTAAAGTTTCACTTTATATGAGAGACGCCTAAAAGATACGGTAATCCTTACATATGAGTTATGAAATTGGGCGGAATTTCTCAGGGACAAAAGGCAGGGAGGAAGGAACGGAAACAATCTCCATTTCAGGATAACGTAGTCCAGTTAGTTTGCCACCAAATACAGCACCAGTGTCAATATTGACTGTATGATTTACAAAGCGAGGTTCTTTTACGGGTGTATGTCCATATACAACCCAAGATGTTCCTTTATACTCCTTCGCCCAGTCGCGACGGACAGGTGAACCGTCAGCATGTTTTTCTCCTGTAATATCGCCGTATAATACAAAGGTTTGTACTTTTTTATCTTTTCTTCCTATGTAATCTTGCCGAATGCCGGCGTGACACACAATTAACCTTTTTTCATCGAGTACATGATATAAAGGGGATTGCTCGTAAAGTGTGATGAATTTTTCTTTTATCATGTTTTGTTGATGAGAAGGTAGTGTTTCATATTCGGCAACAGTTGTTTCGAGTCCATGAGCGATTGTCACATTACGTCCAAGGAAAAATCGGTATAGTTTATTGCAGTGATTTCCCGGAGCGTAATACGCTACTTTTTTATTTATGACAAGTTCCCATACAATTTCAATCATACGTAATGAATGAGGACCGCGATCTGTGATATCGCCAACAAAAGCAAGCTTGCGTTGATCAGGGTGAATCGGTAAGTCACTATTCCAGTTATATCCGAGTTTTTTCGTTAAATCTTGAAATTCTTGGAAGCATCCATGAATATCCCCTATAATGTCATATTTCATATTTAAACCTCCATCATATTTTTCATTAGTATATCTAAAAAAGGATAGAGATAAAAATATACCGTTTTTGTGCTTCAGTTGAACATAAAGATTTTCGTTCTTGAGCGGACGTTTAAAACAAATCCAATCGCTATCATGTATGTGAGTAAGGAGCTTCCTCCGTAGCTCATAAGGGGTAGTGTGATGCCTGTAATAGGTAGTAATCCGATTGTCATCCCGATATTTTGAAATACTTGAAAAGTAAACATTCCGATTGTACCAGCGCAGATGTAACTGCCGAAAGGGTCATTACTTTCTATAGCGATATGAATCATGCGGAAAATAAGTAGGAAAAAAAGCGCAATAATGACGCTTGCGCCTAAAAATCCGAATTGCTCAGCGACATTAGTGAAAATAAAATCTGTATGTGGTTCTGGAAAGTATACTTGTCCATTTTCCCAACCTTTTCCTTGCATTTCTCCTGATCCAGTAGCTAAGAACGCTTGTCTTAATTGATAGCCTTGCGCATCATATTTGTATGGCGCTAACCAGCCATAGAAGCGATTTAGTTGATATTCTTGTAAAATGTGTGCTTTAAAGAATTTTGTATGAGTAAAAAAAATATAGGTTAATGTAACGCCAACTGCAAAAATACCAGAAACTAACCCGAAAATAAAACGCCAACGTATACCAGAAACTAATATCATTGCTGCGAGCATAGCTGAAATTACCATTGTGTTTCCTAAATCAGGTTCTTTTGCAATAAGTAGTAGTGGCGGCAAACTTGTTGCGCATATTTTTCCGAGTAATAGAAAATCGTCTTGTATTGTTCGGTAAAAATATTTCTCATTATGATTAGCTATAATTCGTCCGATGACGATAATTAAAAACAATTTCATAATTTCGGAAGGTTGGAAATTTCCGATGCCTGGGAGCCTGTACCAAGCGGTCGCACCTTTAATTGTAACGGCACCTGGTACTTGAAATTCTAGTCCAATAAGTAGTACCAATGCAAAGCTATATAAATACCAAGCAATTTTTTGATAACGATCGAAATCGATAATCATAATGATACCAATGGCTATGAATCCAATGAAGTACCACTGGATTTGCTTTAATACAAAATTTACATGTTGTAAAAATGGTGGTAAAGAGGCTTGTGCACTTGCAATTGCAAAACAACTAACAATCCCAATGGCAAATAAAATGAATAGCAATACGTAGTCTATTTGATATTGAGAATTTGAATCTTTCAATGTGTGTATTCCTTTCTATCGCCTAGTAAGTATATGGATCATGTCATGATAAAAATAATATACAAGCAGACTATGCATACATTTATTCCACTATTTGTGGGAAGTCATACATCACACGGAAGGAGTAGTGCCTACCGTGTGATGGACTATATGGCACGGAGTTCTTTTGTAATGATATTTAAACAATGGGAGAGACGGGCATGTGTATCGGAAGTTGGAATGAGATCTGGGAATAATCGGTAAAAATTCGCAGCATCATCGTGCCATTCACAAGCTTTTAACAGACTCGATTTATAATGGGTGCTATCTTGTAAGAAACCATATTTTTTGGAGGTTAAAACGAGATGTGAAAAATCTTCACAGCCTTCAAGGAATTTGTGATGTACTTGCTGTCCCGTATGAAGGCGGAATGAACTTAAGGGCTCCGTTATATACATCGCATCACCTTTTGACAGTAAACTGATCCAAGAGGCCATATCAACACTACAACCATATTTTCTACCATTTAAAGTGCCGAAAGGTTCTGCTAATAGATGTTTTCGAAAGAGTACAGTCGTAGGTTCACCAATAATGTTTTGTCCCAATATAAGCATATGGTTTCCAAAATCTGTCCCGTTTAGTAGAGTATCTTCATCATATAACCTTTTCATGGAGGGATGTTGTTCAATAATCTCTCCATCATCATTAATCCAAGTCCGATAAGATGTAATAAGCGCGAGATTTTGATCTAAGTCTTTTTGGAAATAAAACATCATTTTTTCAATTTTATTATTATAAAATATATCATCGTCCATTAAGAAATTTATGTACTCTCCATTTGATTGTTCTAAAAGCATAAGGGCGTTATGAAATTGTCCTAAAGTAGAGGGGTTTCGAATGTACGTTATATGTTTATGCTTATGTAAATAATCTCTGTATATTAATTTTTCTGTTTCATTATTTGTACTATCGTCTCCTACAATGATTTCAATATTGGAATACGTTTGTGCTAATGCACTTTCTAGAGCAATTTTAAAATAATGTGGTCGATTATAGGTGGGAATAAGGATGGAAACGAGCGGCAGATTTTTTATATTATTCATATACAACTACCTTTCAGAAATTTTCTGTGTAAGAATCATATCTTGATAACTTGTATGTTCAGTTCTGCCACACCATGAGCCATAATGGGGGGGAGTCTGTATTTCTAGTCCATACTTATTTAATAGGGTAAGAATATCTTTCTCAAGATAGGCAACTGCGAAATTCGGGATATCTTTATTTAGAACATAACAATTGTCAATTTGATGGTAAAAACCTAACGGACTTAGTCCTGCATTTAAGTAATAGGAAGATTCAGGATTAATTAAAAAGAAAGTAATAAAACATCTCCCATCCTTTTTTAAAACTCGAGAAATTTCACTTAAGTAATGTTCCAATTCTTTCGGAAGGAGGTGGGTAAATATAGACGTTAAAAAAATAAAATCAAATGATTCATCTTCATATGGAAACTTGTATTGGGAAGCATCTTCTTTTCCATCAGGATTATAGAATTGATTATATATATCGACATGTTCAAAATGGAAATTGTTACGTCGTGTTGAAATGTTGTTTTTGCACCATGTAATTCCCTTATTGAATAAGTCAAATCCATAATAAGTACCATCATCGCTTAAATACTCCATTAATGGAACCGCCATCCGGCCAATACCGCAACCTATATCTAACACTGTTTCATTTGGTTTTACATTTCCAATTTCAATAAAATACTGCATAAACTCTTTTCCAACTTCTTCAAAGTCACCACCTACATATTGAACGAGTTCTGGAGGTGGAATTAATGTGAATTTTTTCTCATTTTCGCTCATACATTCACTCCGTCCTTATAGTAAAGTAGGGGATTTCTATTGTATATAAGTTCATCAGTTATAGTGAGGGGAACTTTACACAATTGGTTCTTATGAATAAGTAGTGTAAAGTTCCTCTCAAAAAAATAAACTTGTATTCTATTCTTTTCGCCAATAAATACCAAAATCATCAATTTTAGTAATAGGAGCTTGTAAGTTTCTTTCATTTCTGAAATCTGTTACAGCTTCTGCGCATGTTACTAATCCGTAGTCATCAATAATAATAAAGCCACCTGTTGACACTTTATCGTATAGGTTTACAAGACTATCCATCGTTGATTCATACATATCGCCATCAAGACGAGCAATTGCAATTTTTTCTACCGGTGCTGAAGGCAATGTATCTTTAAACCAACCCTTTAAAAATTTCACTTGATCATTTAATAAATCATATTTTCTAAAGTTCTCTTGCACTGTTTCTAAAGAAACCCGTAAGTAATCGAATGTATGCAAATAATCACCGTAATCTTTCGGGTATTGTTCTAAGTTAGGTGCTGGTAGACCTTCAAACGAATCGGCAACCCACACAGTACGATCTGTAATGTTGTTTGCTTGTAAAAAACCATTCATAAAAATGCACGATCCTCCGCGCCATACACCAGTTTCAATAAAATCACCTTCTATATTTTCACGGACAACAGTTTCCATAGCTTCGTGTAATTGATTCATACGTTTTCGGCCAATCATACTATGTGCTGCCCTTGGCCAATCTTTGCCACCTTGACGCTCACTTTCTGAAACGTTAGGGTCAACGATTTTTAAATTGTGATTTTCTACGTACTGCTTAAGAAATAAAGGAAGCGGAACAGTAACTGGTTCATATGATAGCTCTTTAGATATATGTAACGAAGCAGGTAAATATGGTTCGTACTCTAACCATATTTCAAATAAAATTGTTTTCTTTAATAATTCAAGATAAAGCTGAACAGCTGATTTATTTTCCATATAAGTGCCTCCTGCGGAATGTCATACAACATTATGACTATGTAGAAAAGAGAGATTTAATGATTGAATTTACAAATGAAAAAGCAGTAAGACTAATATCAGTCTTACTGCTAAGTACAAAATTAAGCGATTTTCTCAATAATAATTGATGCACTTGTACCAAGAGCTAGTGATAATCCAATTCCTGTAACAATTGCTTCAACGAGTGATGGAGTTGTCGTAATTTGTGTAATGGCTTGGATAACGATAGGAGCTCCAAGTGAAATTAAGCTCGTGCCTGTACCTGGTACAGTATTACCATTAACTTGAATTGCAAGACTTCCTAATAAACCTACTGCCGCTGTATAAGCAATAACAGTAATTTTATAGAACCCAGTCTCACTAATTACGAAAGTATCAGGATCCATTTGAGAAATTGCTGTACCAAACTGAGATCCAACAGTATTAAATGGTACTGGATCGTTAACGCCAAGAGCTAAAGAAACTGTAGCTGAGTTAAAGGCATACAACCCTGCTGGAAGTCCTAATCCAGAAGGTCCAGTCGGCCCAGTCGGTCCAGTAGTACCAGTCGGCCCAGTAGTACCAGTTGGCCCAGTAGCACTAGTAGCGCCAGTCGCACCAGTCGGTCCCGTTGGCCCAGTCGGTCCGGTCGCACCAGTCGCACCAGTCGCACCAGTCGCACCAGTCGCACCAGTCGCACCAGTCGCACTAGTCGCACCAGTCGGCCCAGTTGGTCCAGTCGGCCCAGTCGGCCCAGTTGGTCCAGTCGGCCCAGTCGGCCCAGTCGGTCCTGTTGGTGCAGTCGGCCCAGTTGGTGCAGTTGGCCCAGTTGGTCCAGTCGGTCCCGTTGGTCCGGTAGGAAGGGTAAACGGCGGTATTGGTGGTAATGTTGGTCCTACAAGATTAGGGTCAAATGCACTAGCTGATAAAGATTCATCGGGATTTAATCCATCTGAATAATTATTATTTGACATAAATTCACCTCCATAAAGCGTTCATTATATAGTAGATGCAAAACCGGAAGAAAATGACACGGACATTTGAATTATTGAAAAGAAATCTTAAACTGCTTGTGCAAGTTAAAAAAATGGAAAGTTTATTGTATGTATAACATATGATTGATTTGGAAGAGGGTGATTATGTTGAACAAGCAAGGAATTACAATTAGTTTATGTATGATTGTTCGAGATGAGGAAGATACAATCGGTCGATGTTTAGACTCAGTAGAAAAAATTGTTGATGAAATTATTATAGTGGATACAGGTTCCATTGATCGAACGAAAGAAATTGTAGCTCAATATACCTCTAACATATATGACTTTCCGTGGATTAATGATTTTGCGGCAGCTAGAAATTTTTCTTTTTCGAAAGCAACGCAAGAATATATATTATGGTTAGATGCTGATGATGTGTTATTAGAAGATGCTCAAGAGGCATTGAACTTATTAAAAAGAGAATTAGATCCTAATGTGGATGCTGTTTCGATGCCTTATCATCTTGTAATGGATTCTAATGGTAAACCTTTATACTGTACAAAAAGATATCGGCTTGTAAAGCGTGAAAAACAATTTCAATGGTTTGGAAAGGTGCATGAGTATTTAGCTATTTTTGGTGAGATTTTTAATAGTAATGTTGCGATTACGCATAAAAAAGAAAAGAAAGTAACGAACCGCAATTTAAAAATTTTTCAAGATGCTGTAGCAGCTGGAGAAGAATTGAGCCCGAGAGATTTGTTTTATTACGCGAATGAATCTATGGATAATCAAAAATATGATGATGCAGTTCTACTATATGAAACATTTCTTAATCAGGACGAAGGTTGGTATGAAGAGAAAATTTATGCATGTGGTAAATTAGGAGATTGCTATGCAAAGCTTGGATCATGGGAAAAGGCAATTGAATCTTGCGTGAAGTCGTTTCGATATGATGTTCCTAGAGGAGAGAATTGTACAAGAATAGGATATATATATATGGAACAGCAAAAGTATAACGAAGCGATATTTTGGTTTAAACTTGCAACGGAAGTACCAATGGCGACGGAGAGTCCGTTTCATAGCCCAGCGAGCTATACATGGCTTCCTTATTTACAAATGTGTATTTGTTATAGCAAGTTAGGTGAGCAAGATAAAGCTTATTATTACAATGAATTAGCAGCTTCTTATGTTCCGAATAATGCTGCAATTGAATATAACCGCAAATATTTTCGGAGTGTTTTTGATAAACAATATAAATCGTTATAGGCAGCTTTTTTTTAGAAATGGCTCATCGCGATTCTAACTCTAATAGATTAGCTATATAGTAAAGTATCGGCAATGTAACTAGTACTGGTTACATCTATAGAACTTCATATGAGGTGTATATTTCAAATTCAATTTGCATAAGGAGTGTGTAAAATGAATTCCCCAAAAAATTCTTTATACGAAGAAAAGTCTGGGCATTATTATAATGCAGTGAATCCGAATTTATTAAAGCACATAAAAAAAGAATGGAAAGAAGTTCTTGATATCGGTTGTTCGAGTGGTGCACTTGGAGCTGCCATAAAAGAAAATGGCACACGTGTATCTGGAATTGAGGCATTCCCAGAGGCAGCAGAACAAGCAAAAGAAAAACTAGATCATGTTGTTTTAGGCGATATAGAAACAATGGATATGCCGTATGAGGAGGAGCAATTTGATTGCGTTATATTTGGTGACGTATTAGAGCATTTATTTGATCCGTGGGCGGTAATAGAAAAAGTAAAACCGTATATAAAGCAAAATGGTGTGATTTTGGCTAGTATACCGAATGTTTCACACATTTCAGTATTAGCTCCCTTACTTGCTGGAAATTGGACGTATACAGAATATGGTTTATTAGATAAAACACATATTCGCTTCTTTACATTTAATGAAATGTTACGAATGTTTTTAAAAGCAGGCTATTCAATTAGTAAAGTAGATCGTGTATATGTTGATCATAAAATGTATGAACCGCTTATTGAGGAATTATATGGCATTTGTAAAAAATATCGTCTTGGAAGTGGCTTCATGGCTGAGACGGTTGTATTTCAATACATTATTGAAGCAGAAAAATCACAATTATGAGTGCAGCAGATAAAACAATATTATTTGTTACGTGTATAAATGATCGGAAAATGTATGCACAATGTGCACGACATATATTACAATTGCCAGTTCCTCCAGGATACACGATACAGTTTATGCCGATTCGGAATGCGAAAAGTATGACGAGCGGATATAATCAAGCAATTTCGCATCCGGCAAAATATAAAGTGTATATACATCAAGATGTTTTCATTGTAAATGTAGGTTTTTTATATGGATTACTTCAATTGTTTCAAGAACATGAACATCTTGGAATGATTGGTATGGTTGGAGCCCAATATGTTCCTCCAAATGGAATATGGAATGTAGGCAGAGGAGTTGTTGGAAAAGTCATTGGTTATATGAATGATTTATTTTATATGGCAAGTCAAGAAAAGCCGTATCATGACTCAAAAACATTTATGCCTGTAGAATGTATTGATGGTTTATTAATGGCAACACAATACGATATTCCATGGCGGGAAGACTTGTTTGATGGGTTTGACTATTATGATGTGTCTCAATCGTTTGAATTTAGAAAAGCGGGCTATACAGTTGGGGTTCCTGTACAGCGTGATGCGTGGTGCATTCACTATCATATCGATGTGGATATGACCAACTATGAAAAGTATAGAAAGATATTTGTAGAGCACTATATGTCAGATGTAAATCAAGACGAATAGAGGAGCTACAAAATGAAAGAACATACAATATTAGTCGTTGTTTGTATAAATAATGAAGAGCTATTTGAACAATGCGAGAGACAAATAAGAAACCTTTTTGTTCCCCCTGGTTATGTCGTACAAATTTTTCCGATACGAGATGCGAAAAGTATGGCGAGTGCATATAACCGAGCACTTTCATATCCCGCGAAGTATAAGGTTTATATACATCAAGATACTTATCTTATTAATCGAGAGATGTTTTATACACTCATTTCTCTTTTTAAAGATAACGAAAAACTAGGTTTAATTGGAGTGGCTGGTGCTCAGTTTTTGCCGAGCAACGGGATATGGTGGGAAGGGAAAAATTTAGTAGGGAAAGTGATTGAGTACAGGAGACAGAATTATCAATTATTAAATTTAGATCAAGTTTTTTATGGGAATCAACCATTTTTGTCAGTTCAGGCAATTGATGGTTTATTGATGGCAACGCAATATGATATTCCATGGCGAGAAGACTTATTTCAAGGATTCCACTTTTATGATGTGTCGCAGTCTTTAGAGTTTCAAAAGGCTGGTTATTTAATTGGTATCCCTAATCAAGCAAATGTATGGTGTATTCACTACAACGGGGATGAGTTTGATGCGGATACATATGAGAAGGATCGGAAAGTGTTTGTAGAACATTACAAAGATATATTATCTCCATCATAAGGGAGAGATGCAGGGTGAAAGGAATTATTTTAGCAGGTGGAACTGGGTCGAGATTATATCCCATAACGAAAGTAACGAATAAACATTTGCTTCCTGTTGGACGTTATCCAATGATTTATCATGCGGTATATAAGCTAAAACAATGCGAGATTACAGACATTATGATTATTACAGGTAAAGAGCATATGGGAGATGTTGTTAGTTTTTTAGGAAGCGGTCAAGAGTTTGGCGTGTCCTTTACGTATCGTGTGCAAGATAAGGCTGGCGGAATTGCGCAAGCATTAGGGCTTTGTGAAGATTTCGTTGGGAATGATCGCATGGTAGTTATATTAGGAGATAATATCTTTTCTGATGATATTCGTCCGTATGTTGAAGAGTTTGCAAATCAAAAAGAGGGTGCGAAAGTACTGCTGCAATCTGTAGATGATCCGGAGAGATTTGGCGTAGCGCATATTCAAAACGACAAAATAATTGAAATTGAAGAAAAGCCGAAAGAGCCGAAAAGTTCCTATGCAGTCACAGGAATTTATTTGTATGATTCGAAAGTCTTTTCTTATATAAAAGAATTAAAACCTTCCGCAAGGGGAGAACTTGAAATTACAGATATTAATAATTGGTATTTAAAACGAGGGGTACTTACTTATAATGAAATGAGCGGTTGGTGGACTGATGCGGGAACTCATGTTTCTCTTCAAAGAGCGAATGCGTTAGCACGGGATATAAACTTTGGTAAACAGTTTAACGGAGAATAGGTGAAAATATGAAAGTTATAGAAACAAACTTTACCGACGCAAAATTGTTGGAACCGAGGTTATTTGGAGATGATCGTGGCTTTTTTACTGAAAGTTATAATAAGAAGGTGCTAGAAACATTAGGGGTTACGCATTCATTTGTACAGGATAATGTTTCGTATTCAGCGGAAGCGGGAACGATTCGCGGATTACACTTTCAAAAAAATCCGAAAGCACAAACGAAACTTATTCAAGTTATGCAAGGAGCAATCTATGACGTTATCGTCGATTTGCGAAAAGATTCCCCAACGTTTAGGCAGTGGAGAGGATATATTTTAAGCGCGGATAATCATCGGCAATTATTAGTGCCAAAAGGATTTGCACACGGTTTTTGTACACTTGTTTCGCATACGATTGTTATGTATAAAGTAGATGAGTATTATAGTGCTAATCATGATTCAGGGGTACTTTGGAGTGATAAAGAATTAGCAATTCCATGGCCGGTAACAAGTCCTATTCTGTCTGACAAAGATCGAATATTGCCATCGCTTCAGGAATGTGAAGATAGTTTTTGAGTAGGAGAGTTGTTTATGAATATATTAGTAACAGGTGGAGCTGGATTTATTGGAAGTAATTTTGTGCATTATATGTTACAAAGCTATGAAACATATAAAATTATTAATTTCGATGCATTAACATATAGTGGAAATTTAAATAATGTAAAGTCTATTCAAGATTATCCGAATTACTATTTTGTAAAAGGGGAAATTCAAAATGGAGAGCTGCTGGAGCATGTTATTCAGGAACGTGATGTGCAAGTCATTGTCAATTTCGCAGCTGAATCACATGTGGACCGTAGTATTGAAAATCCGATCCCTTTTTATGATACAAATGTAATTGGGACAGTCACCTTATTAGAATTAGTAAAAAAATATCCGCATATTAAACTCGTGCAAGTATCAACGGATGAGGTGTATGGATCTTTAGGAAAAACAGGGCGATTTACCGAGGAAACCCCGTTAGCTCCAAATAGTCCATATTCTTCAAGCAAAGCGAGCGCTGATATGATAGCTTTATCTTATTATAAAACATATCAATTACCAGTTATCGTAACGCGTTGTTCCAATAACTATGGGCCGTATCAATATCCTGAAAAATTAATTCCGTTAATGGTTACGAATGCGCTCGAAGGAAAAAAATTACCGTTATATGGCGATGGATTAAATGTAAGAGATTGGCTACATGTAACGGATCATTGTCGTGCGATTGACGTTGTTTTGCATAAGGGACGTATAGGAGAAGTATATAATATAGGTGGAAATAATGAAAAAACAAATATAGATGTTGTGGAACAAATTATTACTCTCTTAGGAAAAACGGAAAAGGATATTGAATATGTGACAGATCGTTTAGGACACGACCGCCGTTATGCGATTGATGCAGAGAAAATGAAGAATGAATTTGATTGGGAACCGAAGTATACGTTTGAGCAAGGGTTACAAGAAACGGTGCAATGGTATGAGAAGAATGAGGAATGGTGGAAACCATTAAAAAAGTAAGGGGCATATAAATGAGAGAACGGATTATCATAACAGGAGCAAATGGTCAATTGGGAAAGCAACTACAAGAAGAGTTAAATCCTGAAGAATATGACATATATCCATTTGATAAAAAGTTACTAGATATCACAAATATATCCAAAGTGCAGCAAGTAGTACAAGAAATAAGTCCACATATCATTATTCATTGTGCAGCGTATACGAAGGTTGATCAAGCTGAGAAAGAACGAGATCTTGCTTATAGAATAAATGCAATAGGAGCTCGAAATGTAGCAGTTGCCTCACAATTAGTAGGGGCAAAGTTAGTTTATATTAGTACGGATTATGTATTTCAAGGTGATAGACCGGAAGGGTACGATGAATTTCATAATCCGGCGCCGATAAATATATACGGGGCTTCTAAATATGCGGGAGAGCAGTTCGTCAAAGAGTTACATAATAAATACTTTATCGTTCGTACGTCATGGTTGTATGGTAAGTATGGCAATAATTTTGTGAAAACGATGATGCGGTTAGGGAAAGAAAAAGATGAAATATCAGTTGTAGCGGATCAAGTTGGCTCTCCTACGTATGTGGCAGATTTAAATACGATGATTAATAAGCTTATTCACACTTCTCTATACGGTACGTATCACGTATCCAATAGAGGTTCATGCTCTTGGTTTGAATTTGCAAAGAAAATATTTTCGTATGCAAATATGAAAGTGAATGTGCTACCTGTTTCAACCGAAGAATTTGGGGCTGCAGCAGCAAGGCCGAAATATTCTATTTTCCAACACAACATGCTACGATTAAATGGTTTTTTACAAATGCCTTCTTGGGAAGAAGGATTAGAACGTTTTTTTATAGAAACAAAAAGTCATTAACAATTTTCAGTTAATGACTTTTTTGTTTGCCTTTAAGAGGTTTTATGTTACTATAATTATAGTATCAGGTACTAATAACAAGTATAAGTATTTCTGGGAGGATATATCATGGAACTATTACAAGGGAAAACATTTGTTGTTATGGGCGTTGCGAACCAAAGAAGTATTGCATGGGGAATTGCTCGCTCTTTGCATAATGCAGGTGCAAAATTAATCTTCACATATGCAGGAGAACGTTTAGAGAGAAATGTTCGTGAATTAGCGGATACATTAGAAGGACAAGAATCACTTGTATTACCTTGTGATGTAACAAATGATGAAGAACTTACAGCTTGTTTTGAAACAATCAAGCAAGAAGTTGGTACAATTCACGGTGTTGCACACTGTATTGCTTTTGCAAATCGTGACGACTTAAAAGGTGAATTTGTAGATACTTCTCGCGACGGATTTTTACTTGCACAAAATATTAGTGCATTCTCTTTAACAGCTGTAGCAAGAGAAGCGAAGAAAGTAATGACAGAAGGCGGAAATATTTTAACGTTAACATATCTTGGCGGCGAGCGCGTTGTGAAAAACTATAACGTTATGGGTGTTGCGAAAGCTTCATTAGAAGCGAGCGTGAAATATTTAGCGAACGATTTAGGCCAACATGGCATTCGCGTTAACGCTATTTCTGCAGGTCCAATTCGTACGTTATCTGCAAAAGGTGTAGGCGACTTTAACTCAATCTTAAGAGAAATTGAGGAGCGCGCACCACTTCGTCGTACAACAACGCAAGAAGAAGTTGGGGATACAGCAGTATTCTTATTCAGTGATTTAGCACGCGGCGTAACAGGAGAAAACATTCACGTTGATTCAGGGTATCATATCTTAGGATAATTATAATATGAACTGTTAAAGGACAATCTCTACATGTTGAGATTGTCCTTTTTATTTGTTCCTGGAAAGAACGATTTTTAACGAAAGTTCTTACCATGTGATGAATATAACTATAATAGTACACGATTTATTCAGCTACGTATGGAAGTGGGAGGGACGAGTGTGAAGAATAAAAATAAAAGTTCAACAGTTGGAAAACCGTTGTTATATATTGCGCAAGTAAATTTGGAACTTGCTGCACCGAAAATAAAAAGAATTATTTTAACAAACTTTGAAAATGAGGATCAAAAAGAGGAAAGTAATAGAAACGAAAATGTTGTAAGTAGTGCGGTGGAAGAGGTAATAGAAGAACAAGAAGAGCAACAAGAGCAAAAAGAGCAACAAGTAGAAGAGAAAATAGAAGAAGAAGAGGGACTGGAACAGAAACAGAAAGAACCAGTGAGAACTGTCCCGTATAATAAATCATTTAAGGATATGAATAATGAAGAGAAAATTCATTTTTTATTAAATCGCCCTCATTATATTCCGAAAGTAAGGTGCAGAATAAAAACAGCTACAGTCTCATATGTTGGATCAATCATATCGTATCGTAATGGAATTGTAGCGATTATGCCGCCAAATAGTATGCGAGATATTAAATTATCTATAGAGGATATCCAATCAATTAGTATGGCCGGCTTTTAAATATGTAAAGGTGGTAGAAATCTTCTACCACCCCAATAGTTTTTTAGTTTACTTCACTTATTAGATAGAAACGTCGCGTAAGCATTGAATAGCACAGAAACAGCTTAAATCAACAGTAATACAAGTAGATGTCGATACTAGTCTTGCATTTGGTACAGCTAAAAACGTACAAATTGGGTCATCAGTAGGTGGTACAGGAGAGCTATCACCTAATACTACACTTAATACACGTAGTACAGCACAGCTATCATCATCTACACTTTCCACACGGAAAATTGGAGATCGGCAGCTAGTAAGGCTTGCGGATGGCGCGAATGCTTCAAATGGTGCTCCAGCTTTTGTGTATAAAATAAAAGGACGTGTATTTGCTACTGATGCAGTGTTGTGTGCACCTAAAAATGGAATTTCACAACCAGATCCACACGTAGTAGTAGAACAATCTTGTAGTTCATTGATGAATTTTACAACGTCAACTACACAATGAGAAGAGCTATGGTGTTTATTTTCGTTACAACTCATTAATGTCACTCCTTATCTTCTTGTTTGTATTTACATTAATAAGATATTGGAGTCGAGGAGATTTGGTCACAATCTCAAGACCTTTTTTTTTAAATAGGCGAAAGAAGATAAGGGAAGGTGGAATTATGCTGTTTACAAGTTGGCTTTTATTTTTTATTTTCGCGTTAGCTGCTTTTAGGCTCACCCGTTTAATTGTTTATGATAAAATTACAGCTTTTTTGCGAAGACCGTTTATTGACGAATTAGAGATTACAGAGCCGGATGGAAGTGTATCAACTTTTACAAAAGTAAAAGGTAAAGGATTAAGAAAGTGGATTGGCGAATTATTAAGCTGTTATTGGTGTACAGGTGTATGGGTTAGTGCTTTTTTATTAGTGTTATATAATTGGATCCCTATCGTTGCAGAACCGTTACTTGCGTTATTAGCTATTGCAGGAGCAGCAGCAATCATTGAAACGATTACAGGATATTTTATGGGAGAATAATATATTTTCATACTAAGAGAAAAAGCGGAGTTTAAAAGAATGAGGGAACGGAAATAAAGAGTTGTTCATATAGTAAATAGACAGAATTGACAGTAGAGGAGATGTTTGCTGTGAGCAATAATCCAAGGCAAAATTCATATGACCTGCAGCAATGGTATAATATACAGCAACAGCACCATGCACAACAACAGGCATATCAAGAACAATTGCAACAACAAGGGTTTGTGAAGAAAAAGGGATGTAATTGTGGGAAAAAGAAGAATACAATAAAACACTATGAAGAATGAAACACTCATGTTACTGTGAGTGTTTTTTATTATACATAAAAAGCGGTATTTCAAAGGTGAAATACCGCTTTTTACTAGCTAATTTGTGCAACCGTTAATGCTGCAGCACGAACGTCTACAGTTCCTATTAACTCAACTGGTACAATTCGAATTAAGTCACCAGGGTTTAAGTTAATAAGAATAACACCGCTGGATACGTCTACTTCGCCAGTACCAATAACGTTAGAACGAACTGCTGTACCTGATCCAGGAATAATGTTAGCTGGCGTACCTAATGATAAGAAGAAACGACCAGCTTCTGGTGCAGTAGGTACATTATCAAGACTAATTGTTAATGTATAACTGATTTGATAAATACCAGCTCGTAGAATTCGAATGCCATCTCCGACACTTACCGTATCATTTATTACAGGAACAGTAATATTTGGGTTTGGACTGACGCTAGGTAATAGTAGTGGTGTAAATAGTGAAGCGAACTGAGGTGCAGACGCGTTGAAAGCAAAACCGAATGCAGGTAGTGTACTAGCTGGTTTCGCCTCACAATCGATTTTCGTAAATTCGCAATCAGAAGAGAACATGTTTTTCACTCCTTTATCTGTTTCTACTTTCAGTTAATGAAAGGGACAGGTTCTATGTTCTAGACAAGTTCCCAATTTTATGAAAAATACATAATAATACCTTTTAAGCATGGATTGGGTGGCAGATAATTCTGCCACCCAATCCATGCTTAACTCATTATTTAGTTTTAAATCGTAACATCACGCAAGCATTGAATAGCACAGAAGCAACTTAAATCAACAGTAAGACAAGTGTTAGTCGATATTAATCTTGCATTTGGTACAGCTAGGAATGTACAGATTGGATCGTCGGTAGGTGGTACAGGAGAAGTATCACCTAATACTACACTTAATACACGCAATACAGCGCAATCATCATCATCTATACTCTCGACACGGAAAATTGGAGATCGGCAGCTAGTAAGGTTTGCAGAAGGTGCAAATGCTTCAAAAGGTGCTCCAGCTTTTGTGTATAAAATAAAAGGACGCGTATTTGCTACGGATGCGCTATTATGTGCTCCTAAAAATGGAACCTCGCAACCAGATCCGCATGTTGTCGTTGCACATTCTTGTAGTTCATGTATAAAACGAACGACATTAGATACACAGTTGAAATCAAAATCATGTTGATGATCTTCGTTACAATTGCAGCTCATTATGTTCACTCCTTCTCGTGAGTTCTGACATACACTATTACAATATGAGTGGGATATGGTTGATATTACGTTAATTCTTATGATAAAAAGAGGGAATTTATATAGGAGGGATGTACATATTGCAATATAAAAAAAGACATCCTTATTTCGTGGATGTCTTTTCAGGTAAATCTTTTCGCACAGTATACAAAAAGCGAGATATATCTAATTTTTTTCCTCTAAAAAATTGCGGAGAGGAAATGTACAATTCTTCTTTCGCACGTGTAATTGCGACATAAAGTAGTCGGCGTTCTTCTTCTAAAGCTTCAGAAGTCTCTGTAACACGATCATTTGCATCTTTTAAAGAAGAAGTATGAGGCAGAATACCATCGCTCGCCCCGAGTAAAAAGACACATGGAAATTCAAGGCCTTTTGCGTTATGAATAGACATAAGCGAAACAGCATCTTTTTGCGGCATTGTTTTTAATGCTTCCATTTCTTTTTGCCCTTGAATGGCTTCATCAATAAATTGTAAATAAGCTGGAATGTCGGTGAAACGAGTTGCAGACTCCATTAATTCTTCTAACATTTCTTCTTGTATATCTTTATGCATCGTAAAGGAAGAACGATCGTTACTTTGTAAGTACTCTAAATATTTTCCTTTACCATGAATAATTTCTTTTAATGCTTTTTTCGGTTCTAATTCTTTTATAAATTTAATAAAATCGATACGCTCATTTACCTTTTTCACTTGAAAAGGTTTTAAGTTCGGATTTAATAATAAGAAATGAAGAAGAGAAGGGAAACGGCCTTCACCATATTTCCATTGTTCACGTTCAATAAATGAAATACAATCATCACGCCCGATATACATCGTTGGCAATATGTTTGAAAGTGATTCTAATCGAAATGGTTCAATTACGAGTCGTAAATGATCCAATACAGGCTTAATTAACGAATGTTCATAAAATGACTGACTCGCACCGTGTTTAATAAACGGGATTTTATGAATGGTAAGCTGATCAAGTAACGAACGGCTTACAGAATGTGTGCGATACAGCAAACAAAAATCTTTATAGCTTCGTTCACTGCTATCAACCTTTTCTTGAATGAGCTGCAAAATTTGATTTGCTTCATCAAGAGTTGTAGCCGGTCTTGCATAAAAAGGTTGTACGCCTTCTTCACGAACAGAATATAGTTCTTTATCAAACCGTTCTTGATTTAGTTTGATAACTTCATTTCCAAGTCCGACAATAAAAGGATTGGATCGATAATTCGTATTAAGGGCAATAATCGTAGTATTATCAAATTCTTTTGGAAAAGATAAAATAATTTGGTGACTTGCCCCTCGCCAGCCGTATATCGCTTGATCGTCATCACCTGCGATAAATAAATTATTTCTTGGCGAAGCTAACAATTTTACAATTTCATATTGAGCATACGATGTATCTTGGAACTCATCTACTTCAATATAGTGGAAACGTTGTTGTAATTGGGTAAGCAAAGGAGCGTTATTTTCTAACATATAATATGTTTCTAATAAGATGTCATCGAAATCAATATAATTATATTGTTGTTTCACTTCTTCAAAACGCTCGTATACTTCTTTAAATTCTTGTTCAACGGGTGTTTTTGCTTTTACATCTTTCGGACGATTTAATTTGTTTTTCTCAAGTGAAATCATCGCGAGCATCGTTTCAGCATCATAATCGTCTTTTAAACGCAATTCTTTTAAAATTTTCTTTATCATAATTTGTTTATGTTTTTCGTTTGCTAAAATTTGCTGATTATATCCTTGACTACGAAGCAATTTTAAAAAGACAGAGTGGAACGTACCGGCAACAACGTAGCTACTTGCCGCATGATTCATACCCGGTAAATTTGCTACACGATTTCGGATTTCTTCAGCCGCTTTTTGTGTAAATGTAAGTAATAAAATATTTCTCGGATGAACTTGTTTTACATTTACTAAATAACCTACGCGAGTTGTTAAAACAGATGTTTTCCCGCTTCCAGCACCAGCCAGTGTAAGAACAGGGCCTTCTGTCGTTCGTACGGCTTCTAATTGTTTTTCGTTTAAAAATACATTTTGCTGTTCGAGAGCGCGAAAATACGCTGCATCTGCATCTTCTTCCATAATTAAATGGGTAGATGTTTTTGGAATATGATATGTTGCACGTGGAATATCAGCGTGCGTTAATGATTTTTGTGAAAATTTTTCTTGTGTCATATATTCACCTTCAAAACTATAGCATCAACATTTAACTTTAGCGGAAGAAAAAGAAAATAGCAATGTAAAAAACAGGAGGGGATACCTCCTGTTTTCAAATTACAATTCTTTTATCATAACGATGTGAGGAATATTTGCTTCCATAAATACATCAGAACTCGTTACATATCCAAGTTTCTTATAGAAATCTTCTGCATGTGTTTGGGCATGCAGCTTCAATTTTGGTAGCGAGTTTTCCTTCGCATACGCTTCAAGTGCATCCATAACAATTTTTCCAATGCCTTTTTTACGATGGGAAGCTAGTACGCAAATGCGTTCCATTTTTCCTATTCCATCAATGGTGCGAAAACGTCCAGCACCAACGGGAACATCATTATCATATATAACAACGTGTATGGAAGTTTCTTCAAACTCATCATACTCTTCTTCGGCAGAAACTTGCTGTTCCTTCACAAATACTTGCTTACGTACAGAGAATGCATCTCTTAGTTGTTCGTCCGTTTGTACGATCTGTGCATGCAAATTAGTTGTTCCCCTTTCCAAGGCGGAATGTTTCGTGTACAGTCCATGTTCCGTTTTCTAATTGATATAGAAGGTGGAAGCGGTCAATTGGTTGTTCGTAATAGAAATCTTTCATACGTAATCGACCTAGTACATCAGCATGCTCTGCATCTGATAAGCCTTGTCCAATTGTTAAATGAGGTACAAAAGCGTATTCGCGTTCTTGTGTGAACAATCCGCTATGCATTTCCTCATTTAAGAAAGTAAGTTCAGGTGTTTTTTCTACTTTAAAGTAAAGAACATTATTAACAGGTGCGAATGAACCAACTTTTCCAACATGAAGGGTGAAAGGGTTCGTTTTACTTGCGATTGTATGTAACTCGTTTACAATCGATTCTAATTGTTCATCTTGCGTCTCAAAGGGTGTTTTCAATGTAATATGTGGCGGAACTAATGCGTAGTGCGGATCATAACGTTTACGCAATCCGTTCGCTTTATCTTGAATCATTTTAGATGGAAAAATTACAATGCCTAATTTCATGTTCCAATTCCTCCCTTTGTAAGTCTAGTTAGATTTTGAGAAAATAACTCTCTTAATCTATTATATCAAATTATTCTGAATACTGCTCTCTATTATTTCATTGATAGTATATGAGAGAAAGCTTTCGGTAAATCAGTTTGCCAATATTTCCAAGTATGATTCCCTTCAAACTCCTCGTAATGCGTGATGAAATTTCTATCTGTCAGAAGCGTATTTAGCTCACGGTTCGGCCCTACGAAATCAGATACTTGCCCATCAGTGCGTTTTACAGCTGTTTCTTCTGTCCCAATGACATGATAAAGCTCTAGCGCCTCTGGATTTTTGAATTCTTTTGCTAAGTTCATCACTGTTTCATCCACAAATGGTGATTGCATAACAACTTTACCAAATGTATGCGGATACATAAGTGCAGTCATAAAGGAAACTGTTCCGCCAAGAGAATCACCAATTAACACGCGACCTTTACCCATTTGATATGTTGGATAGTTTTCATCAATATATGGAGCAAGTTCATGAGCAAGGAAACGAATATAAGCAGCGTTTTTTACTTCGTTTGGGAAATATTTTTCTTTACGATCGTGTACATTTTTATATGGAATACCGACAATAATTGTACGGTCAATTTCTTCAGTTTCACGAAGGCGCTCAATTACACGGTGTGCTTTCCCAAGCTGAAAATAATCTCTGCCATCTTGTGCAATGACAACTGTATGTTTGTGCAGCGGTGTGTAATTTACCGGTAAGTAAACGAGAAGTGTAACATCTTCTTGAAGTGATGCACTATAAAATGAAATCTCTTCAATTCTCCCAATTGTTTGATTCATGTAGATCCCCCTAAATAAAAATTTACTGTAATAATTGTAAGAGCGACGCTTGTAGTGAAAAAGAAAGAAATATTCACTAATAGGTGCTTTCATTTCTATTTTACCATAATGGTACGAAGAATCTAAAAAATTAGTATTTAAGTTAGGGAAGAAAACGGATATAATGAAGTGGGATTTTTGACAGGTGAGAGGGGAGACGGAATTTGAAACAAGAAAGGTCAATCGCGCTACCATTAGCTATTTCCATTATAGCCATTTCATTCGCAGCAGTTTTTGTAAAGATGTCCTCGGCACCATCTTCCATATTAAGTATGTATCGATTATGGATTATCGTACTTCTTATGCTGCCTATCGTTTGGAAAAAACGGGAAGAGTTTAGTAAGATTCAAATAAAAGATTGGGGATTTTTAATTGGATCTGGTTTCTTTTTAGCACTTCATTTTCTTTTATGGTTTGAATCTTTAAAGCATACAACAGTTGCGAGTTCGACGATTATTTTAGCGCTTCAACCAATCGTATCTTTAGTTGGTGGTTTTTTCTTATTTAAAGAAAGAACAACATACTCAGCCATTGCGACAATGGGAATTGCGATATTAGGTGTAGTGTGTATTGGTTGGGGAGATTTAGGACTAAGTGAACAAGCAATTTATGGAGATATATTATCCTTTTTAAGTGTAATAGCAGTTGTCGGTTATTTATTTATCGGCCAAACGACAGTAAAGAAAGTATCACACTGGATTTACAGCTTTACAGTTTTTGCATTCGCAGGTATTTTTATGGGAATGTATAATATAGTACTGCAAGTGCCTTTTACAGGTTATACGAAGTGGGATTGGACCGTTTTTCTTTTACTTGCGGTCGTGCCGACAGTGTCACATGTCATTAATAATTGGTTATTAAACTACGTAAATGCAACAACAATATCGATGAGTATTTTAGGGGAACCAGTTGGAGCATCTATACTAGCGTTCTTCTTACTTGGGGAAAGATTAAATGTAATGCAAATAATCGGTAGCATACTCGTATTGTTTGGTGTATCTGTTTTCTTATTGCAGCAACAAAAAAGAACAGCAAAAAATGTCGTAAACGAGCCTGTTTATACACAGGAATTATAATGTTAAGAGAGAAAAGAGAAGTTGTGATACTTCTCTTTTTGTTTTATAGAAATACGGGCGTAGAAGGGGGAGGGAAATGGAGTTTCCATCAAAAAAAGATACATGGTTATATCCGATTTTTTTCGTTGTCATGGGAGCGTGTTTTGCTCCAATTTTGTAGACTTTATTCATAGTAAATTCCTCCTTAAAGTAAAAAAAGGACAAACCTCGCCCGAGTTAACTGGGCGTAAGGTTTGTCCTTCACGCTACGTACAATAGAGTATAAACAATGGAAACAAATTTTCTATCTATATTCTAACATATAATCCATATAAAATACTATACAAATTTCAAACTGCATAGCAAAAAACAACAAGACATATTTAAAATTTCACGCACCGAATGATTATTAAAAAACATACATAAAACAAAGACATAGGGGCTTTTTAGTTTTTTAAGTATTGTTATTATTTGTCTCTGAAAGGTCCAAGAATTATGAGTATGTGCAAGGGCATATTCTTTTTATAGGGGGCTCGACGCATCATCCAAGCTAAGGTTTTAGAGTACCTTATACATACAAACTCTGTTCTCTAAAGGTAGTTAATTAAAGAAATTAGTACAAAAATTAGTTTTGGAGATTTGTTTTCATCTTTTCGGGGGCAGTGGAGATACGTGTAAAAATGGGTCATAAACTTACTTTTATTTCCGGTAGAGGACCCGTTTTATTTTTAAACAGGGATATGCAATACCTTAAATTCACTATTTAAAATCCAAATTTTGGTATATTTTTATTAGAATTATGATAGAAATAAAATGTAGTATAAAACTTTTGGATAGGGATGCAAAATTATAGTTGATAATTTTTTTTAACAACACTTTCCTCTATGTCATTTGCAATTACTGAGTGTTCAGCGGTTATGTAATCTCTCAACAAGTCCTAATTATTACCAAGATTAACAAACCCACCTTAATGATATTTCTACCTAAATACTTTTAACAGTTAAAGTTAAACTCAAATTCTATAACATTAACCAACCCAGTTTAGAAATTTTAGATAAAACATATAAGGTAGTAATTAGGGCTTAATTCCATGATAGAGGTGAGGTGAAGAACGATAATATTTTTATTCAACTTCTAAAAAGGAGAGGAAGAATTTGAAAGTTCTAAAAATTAATACGTTACTTTGTACGGTTCTGTTATTAATTGCTTCGACGGTATATTCATCCAAAATAGTGGCTGCCAAAGGGGATCAAAAAGAAGTGGTTGTATTTGAAAAAAAAGAAATAAGTGATGAAGAAGTTCTACTTTCAAGGGCATCAGAAGGAATTACTGATAATGCTCAGATTGAAAAGAGATTAGAATCATTAGTTACTATAACAAATGAGAGCGGAACCATGATTCCGTTATCCAATTCAGATTTTAAAAGTACTACTGAAAGCCTTAAAAGCATTGTAAATGCTAACGGTGAAGTAGTGGATAGTTATGTAACTACATTTTTTGGAGAAGTATCAATTATTCCAAACGCAAGTGAGGTGCGTAACTTTGCTGATCATGGAGGGGGTGAATTAGACTCCACTTTATCAGTTTATTCGCATTCTCGTCTATATTATGACATTACCACAATTAATGGGAAGCAACATTATGATTTAACTAAAGTAACAGGTTATTGGACATTACAAGATGCTACAACTGGGATTAAAAATACAAAGGTTAGAATTGGGCAAACAGGATTATCTGAAGCTGGAGGCAATATAAATAGTGGTCAATATAAGGATTATTCAACAGGAACTTCCTTTTCTATAATTCCCCCACAAACCTGGTTGCCAATATTCCAAGGGAAAGGTAACAAAATAGGTGCATACCAAACATGTACAATTACGGAGGGTTCTCAATCATGGAATGTAGGTTTTTCTCATACTTTGTGGTAACTGTTTACAAAGAATAAGTTATTGGAAAAATGACTTATTCTTTTCAGTATATTTTGTTACCTCGGATTCACAAATTTTACCACAAGCTATGACGAAGAGGTGATACGATGAAATCGTCAAAATTCATTGGATTATTATTTTGTATTTCTACTTTTATGTTATTGGTTGGATGCAATCAAAAAGTCCTCAGTTTTAAAGGGGAAAGCGAAAATTGGATTGTTTCGTACAAAACACAGATTTTAGAGGATAGCGAAGATGGTGCTTATGTTGTGAAATACAAAGGAGAAAATCCAGAGAAAATAAAAGTATTAAATATTGTAATTAATGATGGAGAAAGCGATTTTAATGGTGATGGAAAGGCATTAGATGAAAATAATGCACTATCTATTCCAAAAAAATGTACTGATTGTTTAACAACAAGAGAAGACAAGGAAATGATAATTGACATAAAGTGGGATGGTCATCATGAAAATATTACTCTGAAAAAAAAGAATTAATATAGCTTTCTAAACAAATTCCATGTATATGGTATAACATTCAAAGGAATATAATAGTAAAATCTTTTGAAATCTGGGGGGGATAAAAATGTATAAAAAAGTAAAGTTATCTGTCCTAAGTATTATTATAGCACTATGTACATTTGTTCCATCAACTTTTGCTGCTGGAGGTTCTGAGTTAGAAAATAAAGAGGTAATTATTTTTGAAGCGCAAGAAATTAAAGATAATAACGCTCTTCTTTCAAGAGCGAAAGAAGGAGTTACTGATAATCTTGAATTAGATAAAAATATGAACACCCTAATGGAAGTTAAAGATAAGAATGGGAAAAAGGCTAATTTCTCCAAAAAGGATGTCCAAATTACATCACAAAAGCTTAAGGCTGTAAAAAAAGGAACAAAAGTTGTAGAAAGTTATGTTACAACAGTTTTTAGTGAGGCTACGTTTGAAAAGTCAAATGAAAGTATTTCCAATTTAGGTTATGATACAGGAAAAGGAGCACTAGATTCAACTCTTTCAGTTTACTCTTATTCGAGGGTTTATTATGAGATCGTAAAAGGTGGATCGGGAAATATTAATCACTATGATATAACGAAGGCAACTGGATATTGGACATTACAAGATGCTACAACAGGTATCAAAAATACAAATGTAACTCTCCAACAATGGGGGACGTCAACTATCGGCGGAAACCATTATGTTAACCATTCTAAGAAATTTGATGTGGGCACTTCTTTTAGTGTTGTAGCCGATGCTAATTGGGAACCAGTAATAAAGGCGACAGGATCAGTAGTTAATGCAGTCATGCGCTGTACTATAACGGAGGGATCTAGTTCATGGAATGTAATTTTTGTAAATGGTGTTATTTAAATGAAAAAGTAGGTCCGGCACGATAAATCAAATAACTTCTTGTTTAATGATGAAAATGAAATTAAAGAAAAGTGTGAGCTGAAAAATGTCTTAGCAATATCCGAGTTTTTCCAGCTGAGCCCTAAAACATAAAACAGGTCGTAACTAGAAATAAAAGTAAGTCTGTGGCCGTTTTTACACGTATCTCGGCTGTACCCCATTTATATCAATATAAAATCATTGTAGTAGGGTTTAGAAGCTCCCAATGCATTTTTGACAGACTATTGGGAGAACTACCTAGATGTAAATATCCCTGGTGAGGAGTTACCTGACTTGGACATAATGCAAATCTTTTCAGATTACACTCCAAATTTTGATAAAAAGAATTATCTAGAATGCGAAAAATTATTCACTAATATCGCTCCATATTTTAATGCAAAAGACAAGAATGACTCTACGGATATCGGTTATTTAGCAATGTTTATTGATGAAATTAGCAGAGCTTTAAATGTGAAATTTAATTTGGATCAAAACGTGGATGAGTTTGTGTGCGATTATATTGTTCAATCTATTAAAAAAGCAGTTTAGTATTCCATTGTTTAACGTGGGGAGCAAAGTGTTGGCGGCACCCCGTTTTGTGAAGACTTCTTATAAAATATACAACTAGATTAGTGTTTATTGGAACTGCTAAACAAGGAGCAACAGAAGTAATGCAATTTGCATTATATATGCAAGGAAAGAGAGAAATCATCATTACATTAATGAAAAGGAGTATACGGATTGGGATATTTTAACCCCGAATTAATGAAAAATAATCTAGACCAGGAAGAAGCAATACAAATTGTAAAAGACTATTTAAAGAGATTAGCAGAAACATATGAAGATAAAGAGTATGCAGCAGAAATTATTGAACGTATTTACAATGAGGATACTACTTGCGAGGATATTGACTTTATTTTGGAATGTAAAAAGTTAAAATAGGTGTACTATTTCCCGAAAAGAGATAACTTTAATAATATTTTTCGTTAATACCATTGCAGAATCAAAAAAAGAAGCGAGAAATATTGACTGGTGCTCAGGTGGCATCGATAAAAATGACTAAATATAAGTTGTAGTCAATGTATTCATCTAGAAACGTAAAAAAAGACACTATGGAAAGTGCATAGCCATCAACTTAAGAAAATGAATAAAATAATAAAATTAGGGCACCCTTTCATGCAGTACTGCATGAAAGGGTGTTTTAATTTATGGTTATAAACAATGACACACCAGTTGAGGAACTACGCATGCTTGGTGAAGAATTTCGAAATAAATTTTCTATTCATCACTTACAGGAACTTGCGTATCAAACAGGTATGATTCAACGAAAACGAAAATTTCAGGTACAAAACCTTGTATCACTCTGTGTGTTTTTAGGACAAACAATCAGTTCCGAGTCTTTAGTTAGTCTTTGCACAAAATTAAATGAGGCCACCGGTACTTGCATCTCAGCGGAAGCACTCAATAAGCGTTGGAATGAGAAAACGGTAACTTTTCTAAAAGAGTTATTTCTATATGCCTTCCGGCAAAAAATTTGTCCCACACAATCGCTAGCCAGTCGTTTTGCACGAATTCGCATTTTGGATTCAACATCTTTTCAGCTTACTTCTTCCTATGCCGAAGTTTTTAAAGGATTTGGCGGTGGAGGGTCCGAATCAGGTGTAAAAATTCAATTGGAATACGAACTACTGTCAGGAGAATTTTTAGGACTGACCGCAGACCACGCAACTAGCAACGATGCAAAATTTGGACAAGAACGCACGAAAACTTTACAAGCTGAAGACCTCGTACTTCGCGATCTTGGGTATTATGATATTGGTGACTTAGAGAATATTGCACAGTGCAAAGCTTACTATATATCTAGGATTCGTTGGAACACGCAAGTGTACCAAAAAGGGGAAGATGGAAATTGGATTTTATTAAATATAGAATCCTTAACGAAGAATTTAGGCGAAGGAGAAACGCTAGAATTGCCAGAGGTATACATCGGATTAAAGTGCAAGCACCGAACTCGCCTTATCTTATATCGTTTAAAGCAGAATGAATGGGAGAAATGCTTAGAACATCATAAAAAAATGAAAAAGAAAATGCCAAAGTCTGCGAGTAAAGTAAATCTATTAGTTACCAACACTTCGTCAGAGAAACTGCCAGCCACAGAGGTGTATGCTTTTTATTCATTACGATGGCAAGTAGAAATTTTATTTAAAACATGGAAATCTATATTTCGTATTCATGTAAGTAAAAGAATGAAACTAGAACGATTTCAATGTCATTTGTATGGTCAACTCTTGCGCTTATGTTTAGTTGCAAGCATTACTTATCAAATGCGAAGGCTTTTATGGGAGAAACAAGGAAAAGAAATGAGTGAGTTAAAATGTGCTTATATGGTGCAGATTTATCTAAAAAAAATACACACCGCACTTTTTTATCCTGTCTAACATACTGTTTCAGTGCTCAGCAGGCTCTTTCAAGATATCAGTAAAAATGGGAGAAAAGCACGGCGGTATAAAAAAGAACACCGTTTGAGATCCTAGGCTTAATAGGTAAATCAACGGATCAACTTCCAATGGCTTCATAAAAAAATAGATACCATAGGAAGTTCTATTTGAGTATGTCCAAAATACAGGATTTTATTCAAAGATTGCACAAAGAAGTGCCTCCGATGCTAAAAGCATCAGAGGCACTTCTTTAAAGTTGATGGCTATGGGCTTCGTAGCCACTCTTTTACTTTGGGTTTGTCATATAAGGTTGTACGTGAATGATACATAGATCACGGAACTTTCCTTCAGCAGTTGTAACAATTACGACTGCCCTACCTGCACTTTTTCCAGTAATCGTTACTGTGTCACCTTTTGGATACAGTGTGATAACATCAGCATTCATATTCGTCCAAATAAGTTCTTTATTCGTTGCCTGCATTGGCAAAACGGAAGCTGATAACTCAGTGCTTTGGCCAGTTCTTACTTTTAACTTATTTTTCTCCATATGAACACCGATGACTGAAATAACAGAAGGAGCAATTGAAATTTTAGGTGGATTAGGTTGTATGTTCAAACAAGACGCAGAAGTATTGGTGATAGGTGAAAATTTTCGTGTTTGTTGTTGCTGGAAAGCTGCTAACATGTTGGAGTCCCCTTTCTGTATAAGTGCTGATAGTACTACTATAAAGGAGTAGTGTTACGTTTAATTTAACGAAACATAAAGAAATTGTTAAATTCGAGCAGAAGATTGTCGAACATTGATAAATTGCAAATTTAATTAGTTCTTACCAATCGGGCAGTTATTTCCCACCTAACGCCTTCGTATTCGCCGAATTTTGAGGTGTGGGTCTTATTGCCAACAAATAGCGGGATAAAAAGAAAGCTCTGCTATCATAACAGCAGAGCTTTTTCTTTATAGATTATCACTATGTTGTTTTTCGAAATCCTCAAATTGCTCTTCAATTTCTTTTGAAGGCTGTGTTAGTAAACTAACAATTACGATTACTAGTAAACTAATAGTGAAACCAGGAATCATTTCATATAAGGATTCTTTTAAGAATTTGAATTGAGTCCAAATAATGACTGTAGCGGCACCAGAAATCATACCAGCAAGTGCGCCCCACTTCGTCATACGTTTCCAATATAAGCTTAATAAAATAGCAGGTCCGAATGAAGAGCCAAATCCAGCCCAAGCGTATCCAACAAGAGCTAAAATCGTATCATTTTGTTTAAACGCTAATGCACATCCAACTAATGCAATAACAAGTACAGCCATACGGCCGACAAATACAAGCTCTTTATCAGAAGCAGAACGTTTAAAGAAAGTACGATATAAGTCTTCAGTTATAGCACTAGAAGTAACGAGTAACTGAGATGAGATTGTACTCATAATCGCTGCTAAAATAGCGGCTAATAAAAATCCAGTAATAAGCGGGTGGAATAAAATTTTTCCCAGTTCAAGGAAAATTGTCTCTGGATTGGATAGTTTTAATCCTTTGTCTGAGTAGTATGCAATACCGATAAGACCAGTAAACATAGCTCCGACAACAGAGAAAATCATCCAGCTCATACCAATTCGTCTTGCACTTTTAATTTCTTTTACAGAAGAAATCGCCATAAAGCGTACGATAATATGTGGTTGTCCAACATAACCAAGGCCCCATGCGAATAATGAAATAATACCTAATACAGAAGTGCCTTTAAAAATGTCTAATAATGTTGGATCAATTGATTTAATTGTGCTAAATGCTGGACCAAGCCCATTTACATTCATAATTGTAACAGTAGGAACAAGAATAAGAGCAATTACCATAATGATTCCTTGCACGAAGTCTGTCCAACTTACTGCTAAGAAACCACCAAATAACGTGTAAGCTACAACAACGCCTGCAACAATGAATAATCCAACATGGTAGTTCATACCAAATGAATTTTCAAATAATACAGCGCCTGAAACTAATCCTGAAGCTACATAAAAAGTAAAGAAAATCATAATAACAAGTCCAGATACTAAGCGTAGCATATGGGATTTGTCTTGGAAGCGATGTTCCAAAAATTCTGGGATAGTAATAGAGTTGTTTGCAATTTCTGAGTAGGTACGTAAGCGAGGAGCGACATATAGCCAGTTTGCGTATGCGCCTAGTGTTAGGCCGATCGCAATCCAACTACTACTTAATCCAACGCTAAACATTGCACCGGGTAAGCCCATTAAAAGCCAACCACTCATATCGGATGCTCCAGCACTTAATGCCGTTACTGCAGGGCCTAGTGTACGCCCGCCAAGCATATAATCTGTTAAGTTGGACGTTCGTTTATAGGCAAAATAGCCAATTACTAACATCCCGAGCATGTAAATAGAGATAGAAGTTAAAGTTAACATCTGCGTACTCATGTAGTTCCCCTTCCTTTTGTCATGTCTTTTGATGCGTTATGCATATTTATCCCGC
Organism: Bacillus cereus group sp. MYBKT111-2; assembly: GCF_051915205.1. Classification (NCBI taxonomy): domain Bacteria; kingdom Bacillati; phylum Bacillota; class Bacilli; order Caryophanales; family Bacillaceae; genus Bacillus; species Bacillus cereus group sp. MYBKT111-2. The sequence continues at coordinate 317,333 of NZ_JBQAEG010000005.1, read as the reverse complement.
ATTAACGGGCAGTAAAACTCCCACCTTAAAATCGGCTGGGCAAGGAAGTTAGGTGGGAGATCAACTGCCCGTAAATGCCCGATTGGTTCAACTAATAATCAGTGGGGGATGAACAAAATCCCCACTGATTAAAGTTTCACTTTATAATCTATCATGATTATTCTGAAAAATCCATACAGAAATATGAATTTTCAGAAATGTAAGCGTTTTTTGATGTCATTTTACTTTTTTGATATATAATATTCATACAAAAAACCTTATTTTTAATAGAGTATTTATTATATTTACATAAAAAGAGGTTGTTTTGTCAATATAATATTGAAAGGAGAGAAAAATAAAATTTTTTAAAAAGTATTGACTTGTGAAAAAAGTTAGGTCTATAATGAGTGCAACTTAAAAAAATGCAAGCGTTGATGAAGAAGAGTACACATGATGAACATGTCAGAGAGCTGATGGTTGGTGCGAATCAGTATGGAATTGATGTGGAATGGGCTTCGGAGCTTCCAAACCGAAACGAAAGAAGTAGGCTTTGGCGACATGATCTCATCGATACAAGAGACACGTATTGTTTTTGATACGGTAAAGTGCGTTACGTTCGTAACGAATTAAGGTGGCACCACGGGAGTACCCGTCCTTTCTATAGGATGAGTACTCCCTTTTTGTGTATAAAAAATTAAATAGATGAAATCGTTTAAGTAAGAAGAGTACGTATATTGGAGACGTTACAGAGAGCCGGGGATAGGTGGGAGCCCGGTGCGGTGCTATATACGGAATGGGCTTACGAGAGGTATGCTGAACAATTATTTTCAGTAGGCAACCCGGGTTCCGCCGTTACAAGGATAAGGTATATATTTTGTACCTGAACAAAGCGGGATGCTTTTGCGTCCAACATGAGGTGGTACCACGGTAAATTTATCGTCCTCTACATATTTTCGATATGTAGAGGACTTTTTTATTTTTCAGGATGAGGTGAAAGGCATGATGACAAAAGAGGAATTTATAAAACAGAAAGAACAAAGAAAAACATTTTTAGTAATCGCTGAAGAAGAAGGAGATAGCATTACGCCAATTTCTTTATATAGACGTATGAAAGGTAAAAAGAAATTTTTATTAGAAAGCTCACAGCTTCATCAAGATAAAGGGCGTTATTCTTACTTAGGTTGTAATCCATATGGAGAAGTGAAAAGCGTTGGTACGGAAGTGGAACGAACCATTTACGGCAGGGCAGAAAAGTTGCAAAGTAACGTACTACAAGTGTTAGAAGAAATAATCGCCCCCTCACAAGTAGACAGTCCATTTCCATTTTGCGGAGGAGCAGTTGGTTATATTGGCTATGACGTCATTCGGCAATATGAAAACATTGGAGCAGATTTACATGATCCATTGAATATTCCAGAAGTACACCTTTTACTGTACCGTGAGTTTATCGTGTATGACCACTTACGCCAAAAGTTGTCGTTTGTATATGTATGCAGGGAAGATGATTCAGCAGATTATGAAGAAGTATACGAAAGGCTGCGAGTATACAAAGAGGAAGTGCTACAGGGAGAAGAATCTGAAGTAACTGAAATAAGATCAACATTATCATTCACTTCTTCTATAACGGAAAGAGAATTTTGCGTGATGGTAGAAACGGCGAAAGAACACATCGGGGCCGGGGACATATTTCAAGTTGTATTATCTCAGCGTTTGCAAAGTGAATGTATTGGTGATCCATTCGCGTTATATCGAAAACTTCGAATTGCCAATCCATCACCATATATGTTTTATATCGATTTTCAAGATTATGTTGTACTCGGTTCTTCGCCAGAAAGTTTGTTATCAGTAAGAGAGGATAAAGTGATGACGAATCCAATTGCCGGTACGAGACCGAGAGGGAAAACGAAGCAGGAGGATACGGAAATTGAAAAAGAACTGTTAGAAAATGAGAAAGAGCGAGCGGAGCATATGATGCTTGTAGATCTTGGGCGAAATGATATTGGTAGGGTGAGTGAAATCGGCTCAGTTACGATAGATAAATATATGAAAGTAGAAAAATATTCTCATGTTATGCACATTGTATCTGAAGTTTACGGAACATTGCGAAAACGAATGAGCGGATTTGATGCATTAGCGTATTGCTTACCAGCGGGGACGGTATCAGGTGCTCCGAAAATTAGAGCGATGGAAATTATAAATGAGCTAGAGAATGAAAAAAGAAATGTGTACGCCGGTGCAGTTGGATATGTTAGTTTTTCAGGAGATCTTGATATGGCGCTCGCCATTCGAACGATGGTCGTAAAGGATGAAAAAGCATACGTTCAGGCAGGAGCGGGTATCGTTTACGATTCAGATCCAGTAGCTGAATATGAAGAAACATTAAATAAAGCGAGAGCGCTATTGGAGGTAATGAAATGATTGTCCTGATCGATAATTATGATTCATTCACATATAACTTGTATCAACTATTAGGCGAATACGAAGAAGAAATTGTTGTCGTAAGAAATGATCAAATAACGATAGAACAATTAGAAGAAATGAACCCAAAAGGAATTGTGCTTTCACCAGGACCAGGAAAACCAGAGGATGCTGGGATTTGTATTGATGTCATCCGTCATTTTTATAAGAACGTTCCTATATTAGGTATTTGCCTTGGTCATCAAGCGATTATATCAGCATTTGGAGGAGAGATTGTAAGAGCAGAACGCATTAAACACGGAAAAACATCGCGTGTGAAACATAACGGAACGTCAATCTTTTCATATGTGACGCAGCCGCTAACAGCGATGCGCTACCATTCTCTTGTTGCAGCACAAACGAGCTTGCCACAGTGTTTTGACATATTAGCGACAGCGATGGACGATGGAGAAATAATGGCAGTTCGTCACAATTATTATCCGCTCTTCGGATTACAGTTTCATCCGGAATCAATCGCAACAGAAGAAGGCGGAAAGTTAATACGTGCCTTTTTAGGCGAAGTGAAAGAGGAGGAAAGAGTATGAATAACTATCTTCGTAAATTGGTGGAGGGACAACATTTAACAGAAGAGGAAATGTATAAAGCAGGGCTCCTTTTATTAAATGAAAACATATTGGAAAGTGAAATTGCAGCTTTCTTAGTCTTACTGAAAGCGAAAGGTGAAACGGCAGAAGAAATATACGGTCTCGTTCGAGCTCTTCGCGAAAAGGCATTACCGTTTTCAAATCATATACAAGGCGCGATGGACAATTGCGGGACGGGTGGTGACGGTGCCCAAACGTTTAATATTAGTACAACATCGGCATTTGTACTGGCAGGAGCTGGCGTAAAGGTTGCAAAACATGGGAATCGTGCTGTTTCTAGTAAAACAGGAAGTGCAGATTTATTAGAAGAACTCGGTGTAAATATTAGTAGTACGCCAAACGAAATTGATTATTTATTAGAGCATGTCGGAATCGCATTTTTATTCGCACCAGCGATGCATCCAGCATTAAAGCGCATTATGAAAATAAGAAAAGAATTAAACGTTCCGACGATCTTTAACTTAATTGGACCGTTAACGAATCCGGTGAATTTAGAAACACAATTTGTCGGCATTTATAAACGAGATATGTTACTACCAGTTGCGCAAGTACTACAGAAACTAGGAAGAAAACAAGCACTTGTCGTAAACGGAAGTGGGTTTTTAGATGAAGCATCATTGCAAGGAGAAAATCACGTAGTCCTTTTAAAAGATAATGAAATAGTAGAAATGAGTATTGATCCAGAAAAGTATGGTTTTTCAAGAGTGAAAAATGAAGAGATTAGAGGAGGGAATTCAAAAGAAAATGCAAAGATTACGGTCGGCGTATTGAGCGGAGAAAAGAGTGTTTATCGCGATACCGTTTTATTAAATGCAGGTCTAGCTCTTTTCGCAAATGGAAAAGCAAAGACGATTGAAGAAGGAATAACACTCGCAGCACATAGCATTGACTCTGGAAAAGCATTAGCGAAACTAAACTTATTAATTGCAGCAAGTAACGAAAAATTAGAAAGGGTGAATTAAAGTGGGGACTATTTTAGACAAAATTGTAGATCAAAAGAAAAAGGAAGTTGCGGCATTATATGAAACATATACACCAGTAAAAGAAAAAAGAAAAACGCGCTCACTTGTAAAGGCTCTAGAGCAATTTACTGTCATTGCAGAAGTAAAGCGAGCATCACCATCAAAAGGAGATATTAATTTACATGTTGATGTACGAAAACAAGTGAAGACATATGAAGAATGCGGCGCTGGTGCAGTTTCTGTTTTAACAGACGGTCAATTTTTTAAAGGGTCATTTTATGATTTACAAACGGCAAGAGAAGAAAGCAGCATTCCGCTTTTATGTAAAGATTTCATAATCGATAAGATTCAAATTGATAGAGCGTATGAAGCTGGTGCAGATATTATTTTACTAATCGTAGCGGCGTTAACGAAAGAGAAATTAAAAGAGTTGTATAGCTACGTACTAAAAAAAGGATTAGAAGCGATTGTTGAAGTTCATGATGAACATGAATTAGAAATTGCAATTCAATTAAATCCGCACGTTATCGGTATTAACAACCGTAATTTAAAAACATTCGAAGTTGATTTAAGTCAAACAGAAAAGCTTGGAAAACGATTAAATGAGGAGAAATTACTTTGGATTAGTGAGAGCGGGATTCATTCAAAAGAAGACATGATCCGCGTTAAACGAGCGGGGGCAAAAGGTGTACTAGTTGGAGAAGCGCTTATGATATCGTCTTCTATTCATACCTTTTTTGAAGATTGTAAGGTGAACATATGAAAGTGAAAATTTGCGGGATCACTGATATGGAAACAGCAAAACGTGCTTGCGAATACGGAGCTGATGCAATCGGATTTGTTTTTGCAGAAAGTAAGCGGAAAATTACTCCAGGGCTAGCGAAAGAAATCATTCAGGAACTTCCAGCCAACGTGTTAAAAATCGGTGTTTTCGTAAATGAATCAGTAGAAATAATCCAGATAATTGCAGATGAATGCGGGTTAACACATGTACAACTACACGGGGATGAAGATAATCATCAGATTAGAAGATTGAATATTCCGTCTATAAAAGCGCTCGGAGTAACTTCAGAGGCTGATATGAGAAATGCTCAAGCATATGAAACGGATTATATATTATTTGATAGTCCGAAAGAAAAGTTTCACGGAGGAAATGGAAAGACATTTTCATGGGAACTACTTGGGCATATGCCAAAAGAATTGCGAAAGAAAACGATATTAGCTGGTGGATTAAACGCTCTTAATATAGAAGAAGCAATTCGAACTGTTCGGCCATACATGGTCGATGTGAGCAGCGGAGTAGAGACAGAAGGAAAGAAAGATGTAGAGAAAATAAAACAATTTATTATAAAAGCGAAGGAGTGTTCCAAATGAACTACGCATATCCAGATGAAAAAGGACATTACGGTATATACGGAGGACGATATGTTCCAGAAACGTTAATGCAATCTGTACTAGAACTAGAAGAAGCATATAAAGAAGCGATGCAAGATGAAGCATTTCAAAAGGAATTAAATCATTATTTAAAAACGTACGTCGGAAGAGAAACACCGCTATATTATGCTGAAAATATGACGAAGTATTGCGGTGGTGCAAAGATTTATTTAAAACGTGAAGATTTGAATCATACAGGAGCTCATAAAATTAACAATACAATCGGTCAGGCACTACTTGCAGTGCGAATGGGCAAGAAAAAAGTTGTCGCTGAAACAGGAGCTGGACAACACGGAGTTGCAACAGCTACTGTATGTGCTCTTCTCGGATTAGAATGCGTCATTTTTATGGGAGAAGAAGATGTAAGACGTCAAAAATTAAATGTGTTCCGAATGGAATTACTCGGAGCGAAAGTAGAAAGTGTAGCGGCAGGTAGCGGTACATTAAAAGATGCGGTAAACGAGGCGCTTCGTTACTGGGTTTCACATGTGCATGATACGCACTACATTATGGGATCTGTTCTCGGACCACATCCATTCCCGCAAATTGTCCGTGATTTCCAAAGTGTAATTGGAAATGAAACGAAAAAACAATATGAGGCGTTAGAAGGAAAGTTACCAGAAGCAGTCGTTGCTTGTATTGGCGGTGGTAGTAATGCGATGGGGATGTTTTATCCGTTCGTACACGATGAAGAAGTTGCTCTTTACGGCGTAGAAGCAGCTGGAAAAGGCGTTCATACAGAAAAGCATGCAGCAACTTTAACGAAAGGAAGCGTTGGCGTTCTCCACGGATCAATGATGTATCTTCTGCAAAACGAAGAAGGACAAATTCAAGAAGCACACTCTATTTCAGCAGGACTTGATTATCCAGGTGTTGGTCCAGAACATAGCTTGCTCAAAGATATTGGCCGCGTTTCTTATCATTCCATTACTGATGATGAAGCGTTAGAAGCATTTCAATTATTAACGAAAAAAGAAGGGATTATCCCGGCGCTAGAAAGCTCGCATGCTGTCGCATACGCATTAAAATTAGCACCGCAAATGAAGGAAGACGAAGGACTTGTCATTTGTTTATCTGGCCGCGGTGATAAAGATGTAGAGAGTATAAAACGTTATATGGAAGAGGTGTAAAAAATGGGAGTAGAAAAAATGAAAGCAGCATTTGAAAATGGTAAGAAAGCATTTATTCCGTACGTAATGGGCGGAGATGGTGGCCTTGAGAAGTTAAAAGAAAGAATTCGTTTTCTAGACGAAGCGGGAGCAAGCATCGTTGAAATTGGTATCCCGTTTTCAGATCCAGTCGCAGATGGCCCAACGATTCAAAGAGCAGGGAAACGAGCGCTAGATGGCGGTGTAACATTAAAGGGCATTTTTCAAGCGTTAGCAGAAGTAAGAAAAGAAGTACAAATTCCTTTTGTACTCATGACATACTTAAATCCAGTACTTGCATTCGGAAAAGAACACTTCATTGAGAGATGCTTAGAAGCAGGTGTGGACGGTATTATCGTTCCAGACTTACCGTATGAAGAACAAGATATTATTGCACCGCTTCTCCGAACTGCAAATATCGCTTTAATCCCACTCGTTACCGTTACGAGCCCAATTGAGCGAATCGAGAAAATTACGAGTGAATCAGAAGGGTTCGTCTACGCTGTTACAGTAGCAGGCGTAACAGGCGTACGTCAAAACTTTAAAGAGGAGATTCATAGTTACTTAGAAAAAGTAAAATCACATACGCATTTACCGGTAGTGGCAGGGTTCGGTATTTCAACGAAGGAACATGTAGAAGAAATGATTACAATATGTGACGGGGTTGTCGTTGGAAGTAAAATTATTGAACTGTTAGAAAATGAAAAACGAGAAGAAATATGTGAATTCATACAGGCAACAAAACAAAAAGAAGAGGCATAAGTCTCTTCTTTTTGTTTTCCATAATAAATGTTAAAATATACAGAAAATACATATAATTTAGAGGGTGAGAAAGCATGCTAAGACGGAAACTATTATATCTACTTCTAACTGTACCACTATACGCTTGGCTCATTAGCATGACAAAAATAGAATTGATGGCTTTATTTTTAGGATATGTATTCATCTTTTCCAACTTAAATCGCATTCAAGAGCAATCTATTTTAGAAATATGTATATTTTCGATTAGTATAGAATTATTTAGTATCGTTTCGATTGTATTGTTAAATGAATTATTCCGATGGATCCACTCATTTGAATTAATGAAATTTGGGAATGTTGTATTGCAAGTCATATGTGCTTATATTGTGTTTGTTGTGTTAGACAAAATAATTGGGCAGCAGACAGTTTTTCAGGATAATAGAAAATGGGAGTGATTAAAAAAGGAGCCGTTCGGTTCCCTTTTTTGTATCTGTTGCAAAAACAATTGAAAAAAATCATATCTGTTATATAATAGTTAAAAATTGTATTTTAAACGAAAAGAGATGATAACATGGCCATATTGTTGGCACTTATCCCAATTATGATGATTTTCATTTGTTTATTTTTATTGAAACAAACGTCATTAAGGTCTTCTTTAATTGCTTACGTTGTATCTGTTGGAATCGTTTTACTTTCGCCAACATTTCAATTAGGGATAAGTGAAACTGTGCATGCAACGATTAAAGGTTGGTTAATTTGTTTTATTGTCGGGTACGTTTTATTTTTCGGTATTTTTTTATTTCACCTCATGAACAAAATGGGGTACATCGACCAAGTAGCGCGTTTTTTAGAAGAAGTGACGCAAGATCGTTTATTACAAATGCTTCTTATGTGCTTTGGTATTTGCCCACTAATTGAATCGGTAAGTGGATTCGGAATTGGTTTTATGGTTGCAGCACCTATTTTTCTTTCATTAGGTTATAAACCGTTCCAAGCTGTACTGCTCTCGTTTATCGGCTTACTAGCTAGTTCATGGGGGGCAATGGCAACTGGTACGATTATCGGTTCGCAACTTATCAATATGCCGCTTACAACACTCGGTACAAATACAGCGCTATTAAGTATCCCGATGTTTGCTTATTTCGTCATTCTTTCTTTACACGTTGTTGGCGGCTGGCAGGCGGTTATTGAAAAGTGGAAGGAAGGATTCGGTTTCTTTCTATTATTTTCTCTCGGAATCTATCTTTCTAACGCATACGTAAGTGTTGAACTAGCAGGTATACTAAGTTCTATCATTACGATTACATTTGGCTTTCTTATCATTAAATTAAAAGGAAAAAGTGGGCAAAATCTTATAACAGAGCATGCGGCTGCAACGGAGAGAGAAGTATCTATTATAAAAATTATTAGCCCTTATATATTTCTAACAGTTTGTATTTTACTTTCTCGCCTCGTTCCAGCATTACATGATTTGTTCAGATCATATGCGGTTCTTGATTTGAAATCATACTCTTACAAACTAGAGTTACTATATTCACCAGGATTTTGGCTCGGTATGACTTGCTTATTTACTATTATTTTCTTCCGCATCCCGTCTAATATTATTAAACAATCACTCTCACAAACGATCAAACAATGGATTCCTTTTGCGATTACGACGACAATGTTTATCGCCATTTCAGAATTAATGGGTGCATCTGGCATGCATTCATTACTTGCAAAAACGGCTGGTGAAACATTTGGAACATTTTTCGTTTTCGTTGCTCCGTTCATCGGTGGTATCGGTGGCTTTTTAACAGGTAGTAATGCAGGCTCAAATGCGATGTTCATAAAACTACAAATGCAAACGGCGCAAAATGTAGCACTCCCGTGGCAATACGTCACAACATTGCAAAACACCGCATCATCAGTAGCGACGATCGCTTGCCCGTCACGGATTACACTAGGTGCGTACTTATGTAATATCCCGTATCGCGAAAATGAACTATTAAAGAAGACGACGTTAATGATCTTTGGTGCGGTGTTGCTTATAGTGGTAGAGGTTGTTGTTTGGTATATGTTGAAAAATTAAAAATCCTCCTGACATAGGAGGATTTTTGTTATGAGTGGATAATGTTTTAAATATGAAAAGCTTCTACTAAATGAATAGGAGATGAAATGTATGCCCCTAAAAAACTACGGCGTGTTAAAAGGTACAGTTATACAATCTAAAATCGGAAAAGGGAAAACTCCTCATTATCAAGTTCATTTACAAGGTGAAGCAGAAGTAGATTATCGTATTGCAATTAACGTAAAGTCGCAAAGTTATCCGTCAGAAGTTTTATATTTTGCAAGCGACAATATTCGGTCAGAAGCGATTCATATTTTACCAACATTACCATTTGGTTTTACAGAAATAAAAAACAATGAACCGAAAGTAGCTTTAGACTACGTAAGAGGTAATTTATTTGATTCCAAGCAAATGATTCCTTTACCTGCTGAAAAAGCAGGAGTGGATAATGATTTAAATGAAAAAATAGAACGTTATATAAAACAAGCAATAGAAGAAAAAGCAATTATTTACGCGTTCGGTGAAAGATGGGGACCAGAAGAAAATACACCCGATTCTTACTTTCATTTCGAACCAGGAAACGGGATACACGATATTCACATGAATCAAGGGAATGTAGAAAAATGGAAAGGTGATAATGGTATATGGCAAGACGGAGGAATACTCATTCACTTTGAAAAGGAAGAAGAATGGATTGGTATCTTTCTTGCATTCCAATCACAGTCATGGTGTACCGATGAAGAAGGGCATGCTCGTGTGCCTGTTGAGCATTGTGATTATAAGGGAAATAACTGATGAAAAGAGCTAGTTCGATATGAACTGGCTCTTTTCGTTGTAAATAAGATATATGGCAACCAGTATTTTATCTTATAATATTAAACCATTCTTTATAAGATGTTTCACTGTGCGCTCCCTCAATTCTATTTTTTTCTTTCCCGTTTCTATACTCAACGATTGTAGGGACTGCTTCTATCCTAAAATTATCCCATTCCTCTATAGGGTATTCCCCTAAATTTATTACTTTCATTGGGATATTTTTATCTTTTGCCATTGGTACAATAATTGGGCTAACTTGCTCACAGTATAGGCAACCTTCCTTATAAAAATATATAACATGCTTTTCATTATTAATTAGGTCTGCCTTTAGTTGTTTAATTGAAATCGAATTTTGATAATAATTCCCGTCCTGTATCTTACTAACTTCAAGTTCCTGATTTTTATTCCCTTTTTGCACAAAAAATATACCAGACAGAATTGAAATGATTACAAGACTAAACAGTATCATTTTTTTCATCGTTACACCACTCTTGCTAAATATATTGATTCCTTTTGAAAAATGAAGAGCCACCCATAAGTGAATTTCTAGGAAGCTCCTCATTTATTAATCATATATCATACATTCACTCACTTGTTCTATTTTTGAATATATAAAATAAAACATTTAAAACACCCAAAATAAATATAGTAAATATCATATATAAGCTTGTTCCATCTATCTCAACTTGGTATTCATCTACTATAAATCCAGACATTACATATAAGAGACCCGCTATCAATATACAAATCCCAGAAATACTAAATACATATAGAGTATTGATTTTTTTACAATTTATCAAAATTAAATACGAAAGAGCTATTAAGATACCAATCAGCACCTTAAATACGGGTCTTAATTCTGTGAAAATTTGAATATCCAAGTATATTCCTCCTAAAATAATATAGATTTAACTTGGATTGCAGGCTGCTAAAAGCGTCTGTGGATAACTTACATTTGGCCTACTTGGTTCAATATTCCAAGGGTTTTTCTTACTACCAATGGTATCATGATGACAATCATACTGTTTCTTTAATCCTGATTCATTCTTCCATTTACTATTTCCAGAATGAACAGCTTTTAACTTAACCCAACTATCATGCCTTCTAGAAAGAACTTCTGCATTGTTTTTTCCAGATGTTAAATATGGTTTATGCGTAATGCTTAGTGATATCATACCATCGCGCGTTATCCACTTAGCACCTGAGAAATAATCTTTGTAATATTTTACACTTGCTTTCATAGCCACTGTAACTGGTTCCTTTGCTTCACTAGCTTCCACATGTAACTGCAACACATTCCCTTTAGAAACTTCTGCATGGATTGTAGCACCTAGTTCAGATTTTATTTGTGGCGTATATAATAAAGCAATTGATTCATTTTCTTTATTATAAACGTTACCAGCCCCATTGAAGTTGCCATATTCATCTTTAATAAGTTGAATATACTCTCCATCTTGGAAGTCAAATGGAATTTCAATAGTAGCGTTCGTATCTTCAGGCGCTAAAGTAATTGTTTGCTCAATACTATTACCCTTCTTTTCGATCTTATAATCTAGTGTATCACCTTTAGAATAAGTATTTACTGATTTTGGTTGCAAACTAGGCCTTCCTACTCCAAATACATTTCCTTCCTCAGCTACTAATTGGTTTTCTCCAACCCATTTATCAATAGATTCTATATCGATAAATTTCTGATTTGTATTTTGTACTCCTGCATTTACTTCATTATTAAATGTTGCAAATGAAGTAGCCAATACAACACCTGTTGTAAAAACTTTTAAACTTTTCATACAATCACCTTCTCTTTTCTTTTTTAGTTACATTTGTATATTATAATTAATGGATTTTAATTACAAGTCTAGTTATTTGTGCGTTTTTTCGATATAATTTTATTGTAAACATTTAGAAATTTAATGAGGTTTATAATTAGTTATATTTAAATAAGTGGTAAAACGAATATAGAGCGGAAGGCACCTTAGGGTGTCTTTATTTGCATAAAAACCCTCATCATCCTATGGGAATGACGAGGTCTTTAATATATATCCAATCTCTTCAATAATTTGTATTTTGAAATTCAAGAAAGATATTGATGTGCTTTTACGTAAGTAAATAGTTTTCTCTTGAGCTTATTATTGGTGTATAGAATAGTATTTGAAAGGAAGAATTTAATATTTCCATTAGGTGAACAGCCCGTTTATTCTTAAGAATTTAGTTGGAATAGTTGCTCATGTACAAAAGCTAGTTATTAGTGGTGAAATAAAGAATATAGGAGAAAAATTCATTAATCATCTTGAGAGAATAAGAAGAGGGCGTTCAAAAAGAACGCCCTCTTCTTATTTTATAAAACGAAAAACTAACGAGTGTAGAAAGACAAGAGAACAGCAGTGCCACACTAGAAAACGCAATGAGATACATATTATATTTCATAACCTGTCCAATTAGCTGATTACTGTCGTATTGAAACAGTCCTGCTATTATGTTGAATAAAAATAACACGATAAACATGACGACAACACCGTCTATTGATCCTTTAATGTCTGGTTTACTTAAAGCGATATGTGCGGAAATGCAAATGGCGATAAATAAAAATAACCAAAAGGAAGGATTCAATAAATTGCCGATTGTAAATAAGCTTTTCAATAATACAAACGTCGACAAGAGCATGTTTTGAATCATTTCTACATTAATAGAAGTAGAAGCAATCGTTTTTTCGAGAGTTGTATGAAATAAAAAATATGATTCTGGTACGAAATAGCGCATTAAAAGGATTAATGCAGTAATACCAGAAATAATAGGCCCAATGCCGATAAAGAAATTCCCAATTCGTTGATACACACTTTTTTGATTGTATTGATGTTGTATATAACCTAAGGCCCCTTGACTTGTATCTGTTGGGAAGAACTGAGTCGCCACAATTTTATGACGGAACAGTACGCACATAATGGCATGTCCAAGTTCGTGAATCGGAACACCGATCCAAGCCGTTAATAGGAATCCTTTTCTTCCAAAAGCTCTCGACCAATACATGCGTGTGAGAGATTCTAAATAGCCTAATAGAAATCCAATTACAATGATAACGCCAATTAAAGATAATAATTGGATTACGCTTGTAAGGAGTATTTGAAAAATTGAGTTTACCAATTCCATTGCCAGTCATCCAATCTGTTAGAAACATTATTTATCCGACTTTAATGGGCAGTAAGACCCCCACCTCAAAATTCAGCGAAAGCAAAGAAGTTAGGTAGGGGATCAACTGCCCATAAAAGTCCGATTGGTTCAACTAATAATCAGTGGGGGATGAAGAAAACCCCCACTGATTAAAGTTTCACTTTATTCTGTTTCATAATAGCATTTTTTTTCAAGATTGCTAGCACATATATTTTCTTTCGGAAGGAGGATTTCAGAATCTTTTTCTTGTAGTCATGTTTTATGTACAAAGTCATATATTGAATTTGTAACACCCTATATGGTATCTGCTTAAGGGGGGAATGCGAGAATGAAATGTCTGGCGTGTCATACAGAAAATAGAGCAGAGGCAAAGTTTTGCGGGAATTGTGGACATTCGTTAACGGAGGGGGCAGTAGCGAGTAGTTCACAGGAAGAAGGTGAGCAACAAGTACGCATAGCACAAGCGAAGGAAACTCGTCCGAATGAAACGGTAGAGAAAGCGAAGCGATTTGTGGGTGGGTATTTTCAGTTTTTTAAACATGCTTTCAAAGCACCGACAGCGATTATGAAAAGCGGCGCTATTGAAGTGCGAAATGGAATTGTAAGTCTTGTTCTTATTTGTTTTTTAGGAGCATGTATTTTTTATAGAATGATGAGTGCAGCATCAGCAGTTACGAGAACATTTGCACCAGATATATCTACTCCCACGTTTTTTGGAGAATCTATAACGGTCTTTTTCTTTTTATTAATTTTAACTTTATTTGTCGGATTTATTATTTTTGTAAGTGGTAAGATGATGAAATCATCTTTTTCGTTTCTTGAAGTATTTGGTATATGGGGAACGATAGCGACGCCGGCTATTGTCATATTAGTTCTTTCTTTTCTGTTTAGCTTTTTATTAATCTTTTTCTTACCAATCTTATTAGGGCTGGCTACAACGTATATGTCAATTAGTATAATTGTCGCTATAGTAAAGCTAGATAACGGCGGATTAGACCTTATTTATACACTTCTTATCGCAAATGTTTTAATTGGAATTGCAACATTCATTGTACTGTGGTCTTACATTAGCACGATCATTCAAACCTTTACACAGGGATTCACTGGCTTCTAACGAAAAGGTGGTTGAATGTATGTACAAAGTATGGAACTTAGTTTGAAGATGGTTTGCAATTTTATCAAAACCTCGGTATGTATATAATGGTTTCATCTTTCCTGATAGTGATATCCGAAAATTAACGAGTGGGGACTTAACATACTTATCGAAAGAACAATTGAAAATAGAGAGAAACGAAATATACGCAAGGCATGGACATATTTTTCAAAACAGTCTTGGTATAGAGAAAACAAATATTATACAGGAAAGTTAACGGATATTGAATCTTATAATGTTGAACTCATTAAATCAAGAGAATAGAACACGATAAAAAGGTACAGTGCATAACTGTACCTTTTTATCGTTATTTATCTGAACCAGGATCCCTTGAGAAAAAGATGTGAAAGAGAAATGTGACTTTACTGGATCCTCCTGATGTACTAGCCTGTATATGTGATAAAGGACCAGACGTTAGGGCTGCCTCGGAATGGGGTGGTACGACTATTTTGAGCGCATGATCTGATTCTGGTGAAGCAATAACAGTAATTGTATCATCAGAGAAGTTTATAATTTTAACAGAACCGACTGGAAAGATGGACTTGCCAGCATGTGATGCTGAAGCGAATTGGGTAGCTTTCCAAATATCTTGCGCAAATGTATCATCGTTAGATAACCAAGCACGAGCGCTATATATTGTTGCATTAATGGAAAATTCTTGGTCAAGTGAGACGGCGGGTTTCGGTTCTTTTGGTTCTTGCGGTTCATCTGGAAGCTGGGCGAGAAGGCCGGCGCACATATATTTCACCTACTTTCAATAGTAACTGTTATAGCATATTAAACATGTTGTTTATAAGGCACGACAGTTACCTATTTAGGCATAGGTTTGTGCACCAAATTTGAAGATGAAATTCTCTTTCTTTACAATGGAAGTAGGTGTTATTTCTATAAAATATGGAAAACGTAAAGAGTATGTAAAAAAGAAGGAGTGGTAAAGTGAACTATGTCATTATTGGCGGAGATGCAGCTGGTATGAGTGCAGCTATGCAAATTGTTAGAAACGATGAAAATGCAAATGTTGTAACTTTAGAAAAAGGTGAAATTTATTCATACGCTCAGTGTGGATTACCGTATGTCATTAGTGGTGCTATCGCTTCAACTGAAAAGTTAATCGCGCGCAACGTAAAGACGTTTCGTGAGAAATATGGAATTGATGCGAAAGTGCGTCATGAAGTAACGAAAGTAGATACGGAAAAGAAAATGGTGTACGCAGAGCATACGAAGACGAAGGATGTCTTTGAATTTCCATATGATCGATTATTAATTGCGACTGGAGTGCGTCCTGTTATGCCAGAATGGGAAGGACGGGAATTACAAGGCGTTCATCTTTTAAAAACAATTCCTGATGCTGAGCGCATATTAAAAACGCTAGAAACGAATAAAGTTGAAGATGTAACGATTATTGGCGGTGGTGCCATTGGACTTGAGATGGCAGAAACATTCGTCGAACTTGGTAAGAAAGTAAGAATGATTGAGCGAAATGATCATATAGGTACAATTTACGATGCAGATATGGCGGAATATATACATAAAGAAGCAGATAAGCATCATATTGAAATTTTAACGAATGAAAATGTAAAAGCATTTAAAGGAAATGAACGAGTAGAAGCAATCGAAACGGATAAAGGTACGTATAAAGCAGATCTTGTTTTAGTGTCGGTTGGAGTGAAGCCAAATACTGATTTTCTTAAAGGGACAAATATACGTAAGAATCATAAAGGAGCAATCGAAGTAAATGCATATATGCAAACAAATGTGCAAGACGTATATGCAGCCGGTGATTGCGCAACACATTACCACGTTATAAAGGAAATTCATGATCATATCCCGCTCGGAACGACTGCCAATAAGCAAGGGCGACTTGCTGGACTGAATATGCTTGATAAACGAAGAGCTTTTAAAGGTACGTTAGGCACAGGCATTATTAAATTTATGGATTTGACACTCGCAAGAACAGGGTTAAATGAAAAAGAAGCAAAAGGGCTACACATTCCGTATAAAACGGTCAAAGTAGATTCTACAAATATGGCGGGCTATTATCCAAATGCAAAACCACTTTACTTGAAATTACTATACCGTTCTGACACGAAACAATTATTAGGTGGACAAGTAATTGGAGAAGAAGGTGTAGATAAACGGATTGATGTGATCGCAATGGCACTCTTCAATAAAATGAGCATTCACGATTTAGAAGATGTGGACTTAAGTTATGCACCACCATATAACAGCGTTTGGGATCCAATTCAGCAAGCGGCAAGACGAGCGGAATAGCACTTTTTAAGTGCTATTTTTTTGCAAAGGGAGGTACACTTTTTTAGCGAATATTAAAGAGGGAGAAACAGTTATATATGGGAAAGGGGATCATTAAAAATGTTTGCAACACTTCAAACTGTTCAAGAATCAGAAAAAGAAATATTGCGTAATTTATATGCACTATATCTGCATGACCTCTCTAAGTTCACACCCAATATAACAATTGAAGCAAATGGATTTTTTGAATACGAAGATTTACATATGTTTTGGGGAAATGATGGAATCACTCCGTATTTTATTAAAAGTGATAATGAGATTGTAGGATTTTTATTACTACTGGAACGTCCATTCTTAAAGAAGGAAAATGACTTTAGTATTCATGACATTTTCATATTGAATCAATACAAGGGGAAAGGAATCGGTAAACAAGTTATTAAAAATGTATTAAAAGAGAAACGAGGGCAATATTTCGTTATCGAACTTGTGAAAAATGTACCAGCCGTTTCTTTTTGGAAGAAAGTATATAGGGAGCTAAACATCGAATTTGATGAGAAAATACAGTTAATCGATGATGAAGAATGCCTCGTGCAAACGTTTAAAATACAATGAGATTGGTGCTCCTAGTATATTACTTTGAAATTTAACTTTATTTTGAATATACCGTTCACCCTTGAAAACATAGTACGTATCGCTTATATTGTCATATAGTATTTAGTTTTTAAACAAAGCAATGAACGAACCAGGGGGCACAGTATGGCAATTAACATGAAAACAATCGAAGAATGGATTGCTGAATCAAACGCAAGACATGAAGAAGACTTTGGACACGTTATTGAAGAGATGAAAGAAGTATGCGTCGGACTTGATAATGCGACATTAATTTATACGAAAAATGTATTTTGTTTCGGTAAGAAAGTAGAAGTATTGTTCTTCTTCCAAGACCATGTCGTGATTGGACAAGAAAAAGAAGAGTATATTGAGATTGAAAAATTAAAGTATGATGCTATTACACATAGTAACTTAAAAACAAACGATAAAAATACAACGTTAGAATTAAAGTTTGCTAACGGACAAACTATCCATTTAGATAGTTTAAATGATAACTACGGTACGAAAAATTGGTTATTTGCGAGACAAATTAAGAGTATTTTTAAGTTAATCTAGTAAAAAAGCAGGCCTCAAAGGGTCTGTTTTTTTACTTGGTCCCTATTACACAAAGGTATCCTCTTTCTTCATAACATTTCACGCTTGTAAATCCTGTTTTATAAAATTGGTTTACTAATTCTTCATTCGTTTTGCATTTCTCCATATGATATTGAATTTTGAAAGTTTCAGCCACTAATAAAAAGGATCCGTTTGGCTGTAGGACGCGGAATACTTCTTTTATATCTTGTTCCACATCAGGCCAGAAGTAGTGTGTTTGAAAAGCGGTAATGAGATCGAAGAAGTTCGTATGATAGGGAATAGAAGAAACGCTTGCTTGTTGAACAATGACTTTTTGTTTTTGAACATCCTTTATATTCGTCTGTATCGAATTTTTTACAGCTTGATAGGAGTAATCAATCCCGTATATTTTTCCAAGTGGAGTTCGTTTTGAAAGAGTGTGTATCGTTTTACCGCCGCCACAACCAATATCTAATATAATTGCCTCTTTCTTTATATATACTTTTTGTAATGCCCAATTGGTTAGTCTCGTATGTGCACTGTTCATAATACAAAGCATGGAAGAACCAATTGTCCCCCGAGGATTTTTTGCTTACTGGATTAATCGTTGTAAAATGTTCAAGTTAAACTCTCCTTTTATGTAAGAATATATACTCACTTCTCTTTTTATTAAGTAAGTCCTTTAAAAAAAGCACGCCGATGAGCGGCGTGCTTCTAAATACGCAAATCCCCTTTTAACCAATTCCTCGCTCGATACGCTCCAACAGGAATTTGAATAAGTGACGTTTCATTCCCAGCATCTATTCCGTACAACTGATCACATGAATTTGTATCAAAACTAAGTAAAGGATGCCCGCCCATCCCCATTGCGGTCGCTGCAAAAACGAGTTTGTGAACGAGTATACCTGCCTCCATTTGATGAATACGGTACCCTCTATAGCCTAATGCATTTGTATAGTAATCTTTCTTTCCGACTACATGTAAGCAAAGTGGTACTTGAAAAAGGTTTACGTTATCCATCGTCATACTAGATTGAAGGGGATAACGAAGGTCCCCATATCGAAGTGATTGTATGGAATGTGTTTTACTGTTATAAGTGTAAGCGCCGTTTTCTATATCTTTTACGTTATAGAAACATCCATATAATGAGACGCGCACATTTTCATTTACATACGTACCATCAATGTCGTTGTAATAAGGGAAGGAGAGGCTCGCTTCTTGTAGTAAAGTAGCGAGCTCGGCTGCATCCCATTTTGTAAAAATAAAGTCAGCATCAGGGGAATACCGTTTTCGGCAAAGTTGTAAGAAATCATAAGATAAACGCTCTACTTTCGGCAGTTGTACAGCGTGCGCATGATGTTGATAGTGCTCTTCATGAGCTAGTGTTTGGAACTGTGCTGTCGATTCGATCATAGAAGCTTCATTTATTTTTGTTATCATCGGATACTCATTTACATGCTTTGAGCGAACGAAATGTTCATGTGCTAAAGGCGGAATTTGTTGTAATAGCTCATGAGAAGTAATTGTTTTATGTTCACGGTAATCATTGTGAAACCAATTCGTTTGTGGTTCTGTACTGAAAGGAACGACAGCATACACGCTTTCTTCTCCTTCTGACAGTCCGAGTAAATGATTGATTGCACGGTCTAGAAACTGAAAATATACACCATTTGTGTAACCAAATTGTTTGGCACATTCCAGTAATTGGCCGATGAGAACACCGCTATCTAATCCTTGAAGCCGATACGAAAAGTTATTGTATTTAAAGTAGTTTTTCCAAAACATAGTGGATACGAATGCAGCACCAAAACAAGATTGTATGTTACAACGATTGCCGAGTGCTTCTGTAATATAAGAATCGAAATTTCCTTCGCGAAGTAAAATAAGTCGGTGATGCGCGGCGTCGTAATGGTAAATGCCGTCTGGATAATCGTCAATTTTTAAATATATATACAATTCATTTGGATACAAAGCGCCGCCGGAAGGGATAGATCTTCGAAATAAAATTTTCTCGCTATTTAGCTGACATAACTGGGTTAAACCAAATGAACACCAAAGATAATGACCAATCTCTTTCAAAGTAGGTGTAGTAGAAGAGTTAGGTAAAGATAATGGGATTTCTAAAGAGAGAGGGATAATAGGTAAGTTTCGATATAATTTATAAGGAAGCGGTGCATCTTCCCAGTCTATTTCATGATTTGGCATAATTTCATCGATAGAGAAATGGAGATGATGTAAAAAAGTATCTAGTTGCATGAAATCCCCTCCTTTACTATGGAAACGGGTGCGGATGTGGATTTAATTGTTCAGTCGTTAAAGGTTCGTCTGTATATCCAAGTGTCATCGGTACGGTATATACTCGATCTAGCCCTGTAAGTCGAGTGAGATGGTGACCAAATGTCATCGGTAGCATGCCTGGAATAATGACTTTTACACAATGTAATCCGTTTTTTTCTATAAGAGGTACTGTTTGATCGACAACGATTACTTCAAGTCCAGATTGCTGCAGGCGGTTTAAAAGTTGATTAAGATCGGATGTTAAATCCAGATCAACTGATTGTAATCCGTTCATTTCTTGGAACGATTGCACCGGAGCATCCCCGCGTAAAAGAAAGTGAAGACGTTCTTCTGCTTCTTTCAATCCGTACAGCATACTATGGTCTTCCATTTTATTTACGAGATAAGGGTCTTGTAAGCAATTTTCGTAGTGCTCTCTTTTTTGTTCGAGTTCATCGTCTGTTATAAGTAACATACCTGCTATTTCGTGAATGGCACTCTTTAAAGCACGGACTGGGTCCAAATGAGAGCCTCCAGCACAAACGACATTCATTCCATTTTCACGCGTATTTTTCGCAATTACCCATAAGCTCGGGATACCGTGTTCCATCGTTGCGTTAAAAGCATGCAATTCATAACCGGTAATCGTGTACAGCCGCTGAATCATTAATTGTAATTCTGTATCATTTGCTGAACTAAGATCAAGGCGGGGAAGAGGTAATTCGGCATACCAAGTGAGCAAAAAGGCGTCACGCTCTACAATTTCTAAAATGCCGTGAAAAATTGCTTCTTCTAAACTACCACCAATGGCACAGCCATTTGATGTTTCATATACGTAAGCATCTCGATGACCGAGGCTATAATAAGCGATTGATTCAGGAACTAAAATTGGCCGGTTTTGTGACAATGAATATCCCCATACCCAGTTTTGTTCATAGTCAGGATCAAACGGTTTAAATGGAAAACCATCACGATTATAGTGTTCATTTGTATGTACACCGAGCGTAAGGGGATTTAGTGCATGATCCTCTACATCATGAAAACTACCATGCACATTTGTCTTTTTCCCTCGAGGTGACATACCACAATATCGCTCTAAACCTTCTAAAATAGCAGTTGCTTCACTTATTGCAAATGAAAGAGTTCGGCCTGCAACCCCTTCATTTCCAAACATTAATGGCATGTTTATAATAACGTCAGCAAATGGTAATAAAGAATGCTGCATTTTTCCGTTCAACATACCGACTCGGTAATCTAAATAGTCCTTCGTTAAAAATGTGTTTAGTTCATGAATGGAACGACAGCGATATGTTGCATCACTTGTTTTTAAGCTCGGTTGTAATGAAATCGCTGCTGCATCTGCCGTGTCATCAGGCAAATTACTACATACAGGACAGAGCGGATCTGGAAGAAAAGAATGCCGCGTACATTGCAGTGTTTGTAAGTTTAGTAAAATGAGTTCATTTTCTAAAGAAGAATGAGTATGAGTTAATATTTTCTCTGTTTCTGCGCAAATAAGATGGCACATTTGCAGAATGCCATTTTGGGTGGCACGTACATCACGCCTCGTTACGTTTTCTTCTTTTACCACATATTTTCGTTGTAACTCCCACATTTCTTTTTGATCAAATCCAGCGATAAAGCGTCGTCCATCGGCACAATGAGTGCATCCCGCTGCAGGAGGGTGAATATAAGGCCCGATAATCCCTTCACCAAATGAAGTAAAACCACGTAGCCACGGAATATGATTTGACCGGAAAGTTAGCTCAGCGTCATGATGAATAGTAGAAGGAGAGCCGTCGTGTAATACGAGAGCGAGGTCGATATTTTCAGGGAGTTCGTCTGCAATTGTATGTTGGCGAATGATGGAATATTGTTTGTATAATTGATCATGTACATAGTCTGCAAGAATGCCATCCCCTATAAGTAATATATTTTGAGTCATAGACCGTCCTCCTTTGCAATTAATACCCCGTACACACCATCTAAGTTTTCTTTCAAAAATGATTCAATCGCTAAATCAAACACGAATGGATAAAAATGATGTTCTTCTAAATGTTGCAGGGCAAGCTGTAATGATTGCACACCTGGAATTTCTTTTTCCGCTTGTATTTCCACTCTAAAAGAATCCGTGTCATATAAAATAATAGAGGATTCAGGCAAAATATTAGTGCTGTAAGGAGTCTCTTCATTTTGAATATGAAGAAGCGATAGTTGTAGTGCGTTTCGTAACGCTAACGTCATATTAATATTAGATGCACCGTACCATCGATCATGTATACCAACCCAAACGACTGGAAAGCTGAGAATATCTTCACCCATTGCGATTTTAGGTGTTTCATGAATGGTAGCGAGGGCATCGTAATAAAATCTACAATGTTTATCATGAATTTCGGTTAAGTCGACCGTCGTAATTTCTTCTAGCATATGTGATTGTCGTTCATACAATTTGTGATTTAAATGTTGTTGTAGTGCCCGGTATACACCCTCTGTCATCGTTTCTCCAGCGCCAATACCGATATCGTTATGTTCAGGGATAAGGCGGTGCATAATTTCTGCTACGTATGTTTCAATTCCTACTAAACCAGCTTCTCGGCGTGCTTCGTTATGAGTCAAGCCACTGCAAGTTATAAGAGGCAGGAGAGAAGCTGGGCCATCTGATAGCGGTGTAGCTACTTGAATATTACATTGTGATAATGGTAACTGATATAAATCTTCTTCATCCCATACATGGAATATACCAGTTTCTTTAGAAGTTAATGAATCGAAAAAACGGAATAAATCAGTTGAGGTATGTTGGTTAGACCGATGCTCAAGTTTTTCAGAAAGGTTTTCTATCGTATCAATTGTAAAACTTTCATCAGTGGCGAGAGGATGTTTTATAAAAGGATGCCATGTTCCTTCAAGTGTTTCATAATTTAATAAAAAGAATTGCGGATTCTTTTCTCGATGTGAATCATCAGCAACATGTTTAAATAATTCAAAAACGATTATATTTGCTAGCATGGCGGATGTAATAGGAGAGAAGGCGGCTGATGAATGTTCATTTTGTAAAGTCGTTTCATGTAGCCGATGCCATGCGGACTCCCAGCATTCTTCACGATTAGTTGTTACGACAGGACCAGCTAAACCAACTGTTGATAAACAGACAGCAGGTATGAAGTTCTTTCCTATTTCCTTGCAAATCGCATGAACTGCTCTTAGTCCTTCGATATCTCCATTTTGCGAAACGTATAAAATCCAGTCGAAAGGCTCGAACACTTCATGCAGGGGACGATCAATTGTTGTATCTATTTCTTGAACAAGTACGGCATCATCTACTTCATGCGCAAGTTCTACTAGCTCGTGAATACGGTCGTAATTCGTTTCTTCATAATCTGTCACAAGGTAATGAAAGGTAGGTAATCCGGATTCTAATAAAGAAGAAACTAAGGAAGTAAGCATATCTCCAGAGCCGATTATAAGTACATTTGCATTGCGGTACGTTTCAAATTTTAAAGCGCCTGAATGAGAATCTGCTTCTAGAAATTCAATTTGCGAAGCATATCTATCAAGTAACGCACTGTTTAATTCATGAGGTGCATCTTGACTTACATCACGGACAAACCCATTTGTATATAAAATCTCTCCAATTTCAAATACACGATTTTGATAGGGGAGAGGGAGACCATCCGTTATTTCTGCTAAAGAATAATTACCGTTAAACATTGGCATTAATTTTTCAATCCAGTTATAAATTCCGTCACCGTCCATACGAAATGAACTGGCGTTATTTCGAAAATAGACACCCCCGTTTGAGTCGGGGAGGAAGAAAGTATCTTTATTTGCTTTTAGTTTTGCATGTGCTGGAAGGTTACTCATTTTAATCCTCCTTACTTTTTAGGCATACATTATTACCTTATGTCATGCGATTTGTCCCGTATGAATGCAATAAAAAAAGCTGTAGAATGATATATTCTACAGCCTGTAATAGATTATAAATCTATCAACCTTCTAATAATAATGATTTTGGATCTTCAAGCATATCTTTAACAGCAACAAGGAAGCTAACCGCTTCTTTACCATCAACAATACGGTGATCGTAAGATAAAGCGATGTACATCATTGGGCGGTTTTCCATACGTTCGTTATCGATTGCAACTGGACGTACTTGGATTTTGTGCATTCCTAAAATACCAACTTGTGGGCTGTTTAGGATCGGTGTTGACATTAGAGAACCGAACACACCACCGTTTGTAATTGTAAATGTACCACCTTGTAGTTCTTTTAATGAAAGTTTGTTATCACGTGCTTTTTTACCTAATTCACGAATTTCGCTTTCGATTTCAGCGAAGTTTAATTGGTTCGCATCGCGTACAACTGGAACAACTAATCCATCTGGAGCTGCTACTGCAATACCGATATCATAGAATTTTTTAATGATAAGCTCGTCGCCTTGAATTTCAGCATTTAATAATGGGAATTGTTTTAATGCTGCAACAACTGCTTTTGTGAAGAATGACATGAAACCAAGACGTACATCATGTTTTTTCTCGAAAGCATCTTTACGCTCTTTACGTAATTCCATGATTGCAGTCATATCAACTTCGTTAAATGTTGTTAACATTGCAGATGTTTGTTGAACTTCTACAAGACGTTTTGCAATTGTTTGACGGCGGCGGGACATTTTCACGCGCTCAACTGGTTTTTCGAATTCAGTTTTTGCAACTGGAGCAGGAGCTGGACTTTTTGGAGCAGCTGGTGCTTCTTTTGGTGCTGCAGCATGAGCTTGTACATCGTGTGGTCTCACACGTCCAAGTGGATCTGTGCTACGTACGTCGTTTAAGTCGATTCCTAATTCACGAGCCATTTTTCTAGCAGCTGGTGATGCGATAGGACGGTTTGTATTTGGTAAACCTTGTAAAGTTGCAGTTTGTTCAGCACTTGGTGCCGCAGCTTTTGGTGCTTCAGTTGTTTCTTGTTTTGGTTGCTCAGCCAACGGTGCAGGTGTACTTACTGCAACTGGTGCTCCGTTTGCGTCTAAAATTGCGATAGTTGCGCCAACTTCAACTGTATCCCCAGGTTCGCCTAGTAACTTCGATACAATACCTGAATCTTCTGCAATGATTTCTACATTGACTTTATCAGTTTCAAGCTCAACAACGCTGCCACCTTTCTCAACTTTGTCGCCTACGTTGATAAGCCATTGTGAGATAGTTCCTTCAGTAATAGATTCTGCAAGCTCAGGTACTTTAATTTCGATCATTTTAAATGTCCTCCCCTTATTTGCCTAACGGTGTGTTTTTTCTTCTTTTGTCTTCGGTAATCTCCATTTGTTAGCCTGACCTTGGGCAGAATATCTGCCCAAGGAACAAGCTAGAAATCTTCATTGTTACTTTTTAGTTGCTGAAAACTTCAATTTCTAGTTTATCTTGACGGAAGTTATACTTCACGTCTAAAGCGTGTGAAACAATTAGTTCTTGCTCAGCTTTGTGAGCGAATGGATCGCCGCCAGATGGGCTAGAGCGATCTGGGCGTCCAATATAACCTGTTTTCACTTTATCTCCAGCTAGTTCGAACAGAATTGGAGCCATGTAATGCCATGCGCCCATATTACGAGGTTCTTCTTGAACCCAAATAATTTCTTCTAAGTTTTTAAAGCGTTTAATAATAGATTGAACTTTCTCAGCAGGGAATGGGTACAGCTGTTCAATACGAACGACATGAACTTCATCTAAGTTGTACTCATGTTTACCAGACTCAATTTCTGCCGCTAAGTCAATCGCCATTTTACCTGTGCTTAAAACAAGACGTTTTACTTTGTTTGGTTTTGTGCCAAGGTTTTCTTGTTCTAAAGCAGGTTGGAAACGTCCTTCGCTTAACTGACTAGCAGTTGAAAGCGTAAGTGGGTGACGTAATAAACTCTTTGGCGTCATCAATACTAATGGTCGAACAGCTTCTGTTCCTAAGATAGATGCTTGACGACGTAAAATATGGAAGTATTGTGCCGCGCTCGTTAAGTTTGCAACTGTCCAGTTGTTTTCAGCAGCTAACTGTAAGAAACGTTCAGGACGCGCACTAGAGTGCTCTGGTCCTTGACCTTCATAACCGTGTGGTAATAGAAGAACTAAACCAGATTTTTGACCCCATTTCGCTCTTCCAGCTGAAACATATTGATCAAATAATGCTTGCGCAGTATTTGAGAAGTCACCATATTGCGCTTCCCACATAACAAGTGTTTCTGGTGCGAATACGTTATAACCATACTCGTAACCAACAACAGCAGCTTCTGATAACGGACTGTTATGAACAGAGAATGAAGCGTTGATGTTTGGTAAGCGATGTAATGGTGAATATGTTTCATTTGTATCAGTATCGTGTAATACGATGTGACGATGCGCGAATGTACCACGCTGTGAATCTTGACCAGTTAAACGAATTGGCGTACCTTCTTGTAAAATAGAAGCGAATGCTAATGACTCAGCAAGTGCCCATTCAATTTTACCGTTCTCTTCAAGAGCGTCTTTACGGCGCTCAAGAATTTTCTTCACTTTCGGATATACGTTAAAGCCTTCTGGCCAAGAGAGTAGACCTTCATTAATTGCACGAAGTGAGTCAAGCTCAACACCAGTATCAATTGGCTGAATACCTTTTGCAACGACATCTGGCACTTTAACGTGAATTGTTGCATCGCTCGTATCAGCTGGCGGTACTTGTGCATAGTCAGATTTTAATTGCTCTTGCGTAAACTGTGTAATTGTTTCAATTTCATCTGCATTTAGAACACCAGCAGCTTGTAATTGATCTGCATAAATTGCTCTTACAGTTGGGTGATTTTTAATCTTTTTGTACACTTGTGGTTGTGTAACTGCTGGGTCATCCATTTCGTTATGACCGTAGCGGCGGTAACCAATTAAATCGATTAAGAAATCTTTTTTGAACAACATGCGATATTGAATCGCAAGATTAGCAGCAGCAAGACAAGCTTCCGGATCATCAGCATTGACGTGAACAATCGGAATATCGAAACCTTTTGCAAGGTCACTTGAATATTTCGTAGAACGAGAATCATAGCTATCAGTCGTAAAACCAACTGCATTGTTTGCGATAACATGAATTGTTCCGCCTGTTTGATATGCATTCAATCTGCTTAAGTTGAGTGTCTCAGATACAATACCTTGACCAGGGAATGCAGCATCACCGTGAACTAAAATTACGAATGATTTTGAAGTATCTTGTTCTGGAAGACCAGATTTTTTACGATTTTCTTGAGCCGCACGTGCGAAACCTTCTACAACAGGATTCACGAACTCAAGGTGACTTGGATTATTTGCTAATGTAACGCGAGTACTAACTTCTTCGTTACTAACGACTTGTTCTCTACCTAAATGATATTTTACGTCGCCAGTCCAACCAGAGTTTGCTACTGCGCCTTCTATTTTTGCATGTTTGAACTCAGCAAACATGTGACTATATGGTTTTTCTAATACGTGTGCAAGTACGCTTAGGCGACCGCGGTGAGCCATACCAATCATGACATCTTCTACGCCGTTTTTAGCACCTTCTAGCACAATTTCATCTAGAACGGGTACAAGCATATCAACGCCCTCGATAGAGAAACGCTTTTGCCCAACGAATGTTTTATGCAAGAATTGCTCGAAACCTTCAACAGCTGTTAAACGTTTTAAAAGAGCAGTTCGTTTTTGATTTGATAGTGGTTGACGCAATGAATTTGATTCCACCATTTGATGCAACCACGCGCGTTCTTCACTATCTTGTATATGAGAAAATTCATAAGCTAAAGTTTGTGTATACACTTCTTTTAATCTATGAATTACATCAAGTGCAGTGTGAATACCTTCTGGTGCATCTTGCCATACTGTTTTTGCTGGAATCGCTTTCAAATCAGCGTCGCTCAGTTCGTTCATTGCTTTCTCAAGAAGAGATTGTCCATTTGCAGCATCTTCCATCGGATTGATGTGAGCCAACGTATGCCCGAAAGAACGAATCTGTTCAACAAGCTGAACGACTTTAAGAATTTTTTCAATGTTCCCTGTGTTTTGAGGAGAAAAATGTGTTGCTGTGTTGTCCCCTGTTACGACATCATCTTGAAACGAAGGAGCTCCAAAAATTTCAAAAAGCTCTTGTAATTCCGGATCAACAGAACCTGCTCCAGTTACGTAAAGATCATACTGTTCAATAACATAACCAAGGTTCGGACCGTGGAACTTGGCCCAAGGGTTTGTCGTTGTATTCTTCCTCGTCATTTGTTTAAACCTCCCAATGCATATAATCCTTTTTCCATACAAAAAGGTGCATTTTGCTCTTTTCAATAATTGATGAACCAATAATCAATGTAAATGTTTTTCTTTACTCTTATGTTATTACAATAATTTACATAATACCAAACACTATTACTTATCTGTTTTGTAAAAAAACATTCACAATAACTTATCACCCAAGTTAATCTTTCATGTTATAAAGTAATTTTACAGAAAAATAGGGTGGATATATTTGGTATACCTATACAAATAACTAAAATTGTTGCATGTAAATATAAGTATAATAGTTAGAATGTTTCGATAAAAATAAGTTCGAATTATGTATATTGAAATAATAAGCGCTTTCATTGATATTATACAACAATATAACGGAATATAGTATAAAAAATAAAAAATTATGAATTTATCGTAAACTTTATTTAGATAGTGTTAAATATTGAAAGGAAAGTGAAGGATTTCTACAAAAAAAGTTGCTAAACATAAAAAATGCTTTATAAACAGTTAGTTTCTATAAATATGACGAAAAACACCGTAAAACCAATAACACATTTCGCCGAATAAAGGGATAAATGAAATATTTTAAAAGGATAAAACAAATATGGAGATATTAAATTTTAAAAAAAGAGAGGAGGAGATATAGTAACTGTTAGTTACAGTGTTCCGTATTTTGTTTCAAAATAGACGTGCTGAAATTAAAAAGTTTCTTCTATATAAATAGAACGAAAAATAAACAAAAGATGTAAAGGAAGCTTGGCGTAAAGTTTGCTTTACGTATATACTCGTTATAAGGAAGGAGGGAGAAATTTCCTTGGAAAATAAAATGGTCGAATACCGAAAAAAATTTGGACTATCTCAAGAAAAATTGGCTGAGAAACTTGGCGTTTCCAGACAAACCATCATTTCAATTGAAAAGGGAAAATACGATCCGTCACTTCCGTTAGCATTTGAAATCGCGAAAACATTTCAGACAACGATAGAACATGTATTTATTTATGAAGGAAAAGAAGGGGAGGAATAAAGATGAACTATTCACAAAAGTACTTCGTTATTATGGGAATTATTTTTCTATTCATGAGTGGATTTATGATATTAACAGGTATAATGACGCATTCCGCACCGCCAGAAGCAACTTATCCATTACTTGGTATGATGATTATGTGTTTTTGCTTAAGTTATTTACACCCACAATTTAAAGAAAAAGACGAACGTATGAAACTCATTCGTTATAAAGGGATGTTCGTGACCTTTTTTGCGTTAACAGCATATTATCTTCTTTTCTCTATCGGCTTAAACTTAAAAATACTTACACTATCTGCTACTGAACTATTGAATATACTTATGGCACTCACGATGAGTACCGTCTTTATCTCATTTGTTGTTTTGGCCAAAAGATATTAAGATGGAAAAGAGAAAGGAAGATTAACAGATGCAAATGATGTATGCTTTTGGCATTGGGCTTGTATTATTTTTAGCCGTATTCTTATTTATTCGGAAAGACGTGCAAGGCGGGACGTTAACGAAAAGAGGCTTTTATAAAATGATCGGCTGTTTAGTTGTTATGTTTATAGCGATTATCGTAATGATCGTTTTAATAAATCGGTCACTATAGAATGTAAAAATGTAACCTTACTTGAGTAAGGTTTTTCTTTCTAATTTAAAATCTGAAAATTCCTACTAAATCTATTTACTACATATAATTGATATTATATAATTTAATAAAATGATAGATAGGGAGAATAGTATATGAATAAAAAAACTATCTTCTTTTTATTAACATGTCTATTACTTGTAGCTAGTACTACTTATATAATATGTAACAAACGAGAACAAGTGCCACCTATGTTAGTATGGGAGGGACAGGAATACTACGTAACGCATGAACCTGCCAAAGCAGAAGAAGTTGGGCAAAGGCTAGGCGAAGTAACAAAGAAAATTGAGATAAGTAAAAAGTCTACTAAAAACAGTGAATCGAACACACTACAAGAAAAAACAGAAGTATTCACAATGATAGAAGAAGAAAAAGGTCCTCACTCACCTTTAATCATAAAGGAGCCTGATGGTGAGGGATATAGAATTGTGAGGCCAATGTTAAAAGTACTATAAAGTGAAAAGGAGATTCCTATGCAGACAGTAACTTCATATCCATGGTCGTTAAGAAAAATGTTTGTCTTTTTCCTTTGTTTTATCCTTCCTCCTATCGGTGCGATTTACATTGTAATGAATAGAGGGGCGCTACAAAAAAGAGACTTCATTTTATATGTATTATTTGCTGCTATTAATATATCACTTTGGTTGTCGCTTATGATCTTTGATCGGAGTATGTGGATGGTAGTAGGGCATTATGTGCTTGGGGCAATTGTGATTGTTTTTTCAAATATAAATAAGAGATAACCCAGCAATCTTAAAGTTGCTGGGTTTTATTTTGCTATTTATAATGAAGAAACAAATTTTTAATAGAGAGTAGTGAGCGTTATGAGATGGAAAGAGGGAACGTTTGAAAAAATAGAAACAAATGAATCAGCTATTGAGAAAATTTTAAACACGTTTAAGGAACAAAACTTAAATGGTGGCGCAATAATAAGCTGTTTTAAAGTACATAACGAAAATCTTTTCAAAGAAATACCACATTTGAAAGATGGATACGATCACTTCTTTAGAAGAATCTTCAACTCTTTAGATATAATGCATAACTTAGAAGAGTTAAAAATACATACGTCAGAAAAATATAAGTTTCAATTTCAATATAGAAGCGCAGTAATGCTTGATGGGAGTATTGCATTTCAAATCATAAGAGGAGGAGCATATAAGTGCTTTCCGGATAGAATGGTAATGGCGAAGCAATTAGCGAGCGATGTATGTCAATGCATGTTCCAAGATCGTTATGAGGATATTATAGTGTTCGAAAGTCATGCTCCTTGGACAGATTGGTTTTATGATGTTGCGTGGGATGTTACTTGGATGGTGTTAGATAGTAAGGAGTGTAAAATGTGGCTCATTTGTGCTACGGATACGGATTGATAGAAGAGGGGCCTTGTAGGAAAGCTGCAAGGCTCTTAATATTTTGGGGATAAATAGAAAATAAATCATATAAATGCTATACTAAAAAATGTTTGTAATGTCAGTTTCATACTATTGTATAATGCTGACTTACTAGAAAAGATAAGAGGAGAATGAGCGTGCAAAAGATAAAGAAACTATTACTGTTAATGATGGTAGTAGGATTAACAGTAGGTGTTTTAGCAGGGTGTGCAAATCCGAAAGATACGACAGAAGAATTTTTAACAGCGATACAAAAAGGTGATATAGAAAAGGCTCGTACATTTGTTGAGAGTGACAAGGAATTTAACAAACTAAATGAAAAAACAGATGATGCTGAGGCAAAAGCAATGCTAAGTGCAATTACAAAAAACTTTAAATTTGAAAAGCTAGAAGAAGTATCGAAAAAGGATGACAAAGCAGAAGTGCAAGTGGAAATTACATCTGCTGATCTATCCGTTGCTGTAACAAAAGCAGTGGGAGAAGTTATGCCAATGGCTTTCGCTAGCGCATTTAGTGAAGACAAAGAACAATCTGAAAAAGCAATCGAAAAAACAATGACATCAACTATCGTCAAAAACTTAGCGGATAAAGATGCAGCAATGGCAACTCGCAAAGTTACATTGAACTTAAAGAAAGACAAAGATGGTGACTATAAAATCGTTGCAGATGATAACTTGAAAGAAGTATTATTTGCTAATACGAAGTCGTTGGAGAAGATGTTTGGTGGGAAGTGATTGACTTACATAAAAAGAGAAACCATATCACGTAGAAGGTTGATATGGTTTCTCTTTTTATGACCCCGGAGAGGCTCGAACTCACGACCTCCACCCTGTCAAGGTGGCGCTCTCCCTGCTGAGCTACGGGAAAAACGTTGATTTAAAGGCATTTTCACGGGTTTGTATAAATGGAATTCTATTAAAAAAGCAATGGTTATTGTAAATTCTGTGACCATTTGTGACCACAAAATTTATGTTCTTAACTATCTGTATAATGGTAAAGGGAATGAGGTAACTCATTCCTTTTTTTGGGTAGTGGGGGCTATTTTTCACATTTTACAGCCCTCTTATTAAAGAAGGGATATATAGCCCCCTAATTCACA
Organism: Bacillus cereus group sp. MYBKT111-2; assembly: GCF_051915205.1. Taxonomy (NCBI): domain Bacteria; kingdom Bacillati; phylum Bacillota; class Bacilli; order Caryophanales; family Bacillaceae; genus Bacillus; species Bacillus cereus group sp. MYBKT111-2. The sequence continues at coordinate 284,727 of NZ_JBQAEG010000005.1, read as the reverse complement.
CGATATTATGTATAATTCATATTCGATACGAATGAATTTTGAAATTGGGAGCTTGTTATAAAAAGTCTTTAATGAAATCTAAAAGAAGATAAAATAATTCTCTATTCTTCTTTTGAACTCTTAAGCATTATATAATAAGGATATAAACATAAATTTCATAATTAAAAAGAAAAGGAGGGGAAGAAGTGAAGCATAAATCAAAATCAGTCGGTTATATGTTAGCTTTCTTTCTAGGGGGACTGGGTGCGCATGCATTTTATTACAAGAAATATATCAGAGGAACTTTATATCTCCTTTTTTGTTGGACGTATATCCCTGTTTTCTTAGGGTGGTTTGATATGTTTTTTATAAAAAAATGGCATAAACAACTAGAAGATAATCAAGATATAAGTAGTAACACAGAGCTTTCGCCAACTTTATCAGAAGTGATAGAACAAGAGGTGACACAAGCAATAAAACCAGTGATTGATAATGCTAGAAATAATTTAATATTTTACAATGAAGAAGATATTGTACTCCCTAAATATAGGCACCTGCAGACCTCAAAAGAAATTTTGGCGGATATCGAACGGATAAAACATCCAAAGAGAGAGGTTCATTCAAGAAATGGAATTTCTATCGAAGTCACTTTTTCTCATTCTCGTGAAAGTTTTGTGCAGGATTCATTAAGATATGCAGGAGAGAGTGGGGGGATATGTCAGGAAGTCCCATTGCAAGCGTATTGGACGACATTTGATATGCTCAATTCAAAACAAAGAGACTGGTATTTTTACTGGAGGGACCAAGTATTAAAAGGGAATTACATAGAGGTTGACTTAAGTTATGTGTTTTTGTTTACCTATGAATTATTAAACTATTCATTTAACCCAAATGCGTCATTTAATGTCAGTATGTTGGTGAGGCTTTATGAAAATTATGTAGAAAGACTTCCGAAATTAGAACGTTATTTAAAACAGTGGATAGCAGACATGTTATATGAGTTGGGAGAACAAGCATTAGCTGAAGAGTGGTCTGTAGAAAGAGGGGATATTCCCCCGTTATATAACCAATTAAAAGAAAAAGCAGACCAACTTTCAAAAATATCGATTACATCATGGAAGCCGTATGTTAGAAACTATAGAGAAACTGTCTTTTATAAAGAACATAAAAATAAAGTATTCAAGATATTTAAAGAAAGTATACCTTTACTTCAACGAATATATAAAGAAGAAAGGAACGATTTAATTAGCCGATGGTTTCAAACAAAAAAGGAAAGAGAAATTAGACGTTTATTTTCTTCTGCTGTAGTAGGACGTGGCTATAATGAAATTCATATTGGTGTGGAGCGAATAAGACCAACTGAAGAACTATATAATGAAGTAACGGCTTTGTTCCGTCTATCTGAAAATGTAGCGAGAATTTTGAATGGTGAGAAGCGGGAGATAAAAGTTGAAGAGGGATTTCTGCCGGAAGGGTTTAAAAATATGATGATGGAGCATTTTTCTAGAGCAGCTAAAGAGACTAATAAGAGATTCAAGGTGGTCCAAAATGCCGAACATCAAGAGGAAGATGGTGAGATACCATTACCTCCTCAGGAGACGGTTGAAAAACAAGTAGAATCGACTAAACCTACAATAGAATTTAATGTAGAGAAAATCATACAACTACAAAATGAAACAGACGAACTTATTAATACAATCGATTCAAGAAATGAAACAGAGGATGAGCCAATAAAAGGGGTTATGGAATCTGAAACGAAAGAAGCGGTTCGGTTGGACACGGAATGTGATTTGGATGTACAGGTAATTGCAGAGAAGGATGAATCTAGTTTGGAGACAAATTTATTGTCGGCACTAGGAGGAAACATTGATGTTGAGGGGGAAGATGAATTCATCGAATCCCTAACGGATATTGAAATTGAGTTTTTAAGTCGATTTGAAAATGGTCAATATCGACATGAAGAAGCGATACAGTTTCTAAAGCAAAGAGGTATCATGATTGGAATGTTCCTAAACGAACTTAACGAAAAAGCAAATGAATATTTAGGTGACAATTTTCTTGAAAATCAAGGTGATGAAATTGTTGTTTACGAAGAATACGAGCATATTATGGAAAAGGTAAAGGAGTTACAAGTACATGAATATTAAAAAAAGAGACTCCTCGGCAATTTTAAACTCTCTTGCAGGCGGGGTTGTTCCAAGTCGGGGATTACAATATATTATGGTAGGGCGCTCTGATGAAGCGAAACAAATCCTTAGTGATTTAGATAATATAAAAAAAGGGTCATCTTTCATGAAAATATTTATTGGACCGTTCGGAAGTGGGAAAAGCTTTATTCAAGCGCTCATTCAACAAATTGCTTTTAATGAAAAGTTTGTTGTAGCGAAAGCAGATTTCACACCAGAAAGAAGGTTATATGGAAGTGAAGGAAAAGCAGTAGCAACTTACACCGAATTGATGAAGAATTTAGCTACTTCCACTGTTCCAGAGGGCGGAGCTTTACCAACTATTTTAGATAAGTGGATTAGTGAGGTTCAAATGAGTGTAGTAAAAGAGAACGGTTATGGCTCTATTGAATTTGATAATCCAAGCTTCATCAAAGATGTAGAAAAAAAAATTACAAGTGTTGTTTCAAAAATGGATGAATTAGTGGGAGGTTACGATTTCGCTAGGGTGTTATCGTTATACTTCAAAGGATTCGTTGAAGATAATAGCGAGCTTCAACGTTGTGCCCTGCGGTGGCTTCGAGGTGAATACAATACAAAAACAGAGGCTCGTTCTGATTTAGGGGTTCGTGATATCATATCCGATGGCAATTACTACGAATATATTAAAGTGTTGTCGCAATTTGTAAAGCAAATTGGCTATGCTGGCCTAGTTATTAATCTGGATGAGGCTATTAATTTATACAAAATTACACATCCTCAAACAAGAGATAAAAACTATGAAACTATTTTAAAAATTTACAATGACACGTTACAAGGAAATGTGGAAGGATTATATATTACTCTTGGTGGAACACCCGAGTTTCTAGAGGATGAGCGTCGGGGATTATTTAGTTATGGTGCATTGAAACGGAGACTTCAACCAAATCGTTTTGAAACAATAGAGCACCGTGATTTATCACAACCTGTAATTAGATTAACACCATTAAAGCATGATGAAACGTTTGTATTATTGCAAAAAACGAGGGATATACATGCTGTTCATTATGGGTATGAGAGTGATATAACAGATAATGAAATCATGAATTTTATTCGGGAAGAGTACGCTAGACCTGGTGCGGAAGAACATCTGACTGTTGGTGATGTCATTAAGAACTTTATTAGTGCCCTAAATATTCTTCATCAAAATCCGGGATTCAATCGAGCAGAATTATTCGGTGAAAAGGAAGCAGAAAAGCCGTTAACAGATGTTCGTTCTCGATTTTCTAGAGTGGAAGGGTAGGTAAAGGGAATGAGTAGTTCATTTCAAATGCTTTCTAAAACCATGCAAAAAAAAATTTGGGACATGAAATGGGAAAAGTTCACACCTGTTCAAAACAAAACTATTCCTGCCATTATGGAAAGTACAAAAGATGTAATTGTTTCATCTGGGACTGCTTCTGGTAAAACAGAAGCAGCTTTTTTACCTATTCTTTCTTTAATAGAAGAAGGGGCAGAGACGCAGTTGAAGGTGCTTTATATCTCACCCTTAAAAGCTCTTATCAATAATCAATTTGAACGTATTGAAAAGCTGTGTGAACATAGCCATATTCCAATCCACAAGTGGCATGGAGATGTTAGTCAAAGTCGAAAAAATAAATTTATTAAGAACCCTGGGGGCATCTTGCAAATTACGCCAGAATCGGTTGAAAGTTTATTTATTAATCGTACTGAACATATCAGACATTTGTTCAAAGGACTGGAATTCATTGTAATTGATGAGATTCATTCATTTATAGATACGGAGCGGGGAGTTCAACTACGTTCACTAATGTCTCGTATAGAACAATACACAGAACAAAGACCGAGAATCATTGGACTGTCAGCTACAATAGATAATTTCAATTTAGTTAAACAGTGGGTGAATTATAAGGATAGTGATAATGTAGAAATTATTGAGGTAAAGGGGAATAGTAAGGAGCTTCTCTATTATCTAATGCACTTTCAAACAGAGGAGGACCGCAAGAAACCTGTTGAATTGTTTGAAGATATAAGAGAGTTAACGAAAAACCAAAAAGCAATTATATTTTGTAATAGTAGGGGAGAGGTAGAAGAAGCAACTGTTTTTCTAAATCGTTTAGCTGAGAGAGACGGCATGGGGGAAACCTATTATGCTCATCACTCATCAATTGATAAAAAAGAGCGGGAATATGTTGAAAAAAAAATGATTGAATCAAACATACCGAAAAGCATAATTGCAACAAGCTCACTTGAACTTGGAATTGATATTGGTGATGTAGATATAGTCATTCAGATTGATAGCACATTTACGGTATCCTCCTTAAAACAACGATTAGGTCGTTCTGGTAGAAAAAAAGATGCCAATCAAATGCTTCAACTGTATTCTACTGAAACGGATAGTTTAATTCAATCCCTAGCCGTAATGGAACTTATATTGGATAAATGGATTGAACCAGCCAAAGGATACTCAGCCCTGTATGATATTTTGTTTCATCAAATTATCTCCATTTGCCAAGAGACCAATGGAATTACGTTAGAAAGCCTCATTGCCAAGATTAAAGCAAACCATGTATTTCACAGTATTGAGGAATATATAACAGAAAAAATCATTCTTCATATGATTGAGCATGAGCATCTTGAAAGGATAAAAGGAAGAAATGAACTAATTGTTGGAATTGAAGGAGAGAGAATTCTTAGAAGTAAAGACTTTTACGCTGTATTTTTGACCCCAGAAGAATTTACTGTTTTAGAAGGAATTAAAAAAATAGGTATGCTAGATAAAATGATGGTGGTAAATGTAGGAGATAATATTATACTGGCAGGTAAGTTATGGACTATTAAAGATGTTGATTTTGATAAAAACAAGATATATGTACAAAAGGCTGTAAACGGGAAACCTCCTAGATATTCGGGCGGAGGGATTAAAATACATAAACGGATTGGCGAAAAAATGATGGAGATTTTATGTGCCAATAATGAATTTAGTTATGTAAATGAAGATGCATATGAGACGATTTCTGATGTCAGAAAGCCTTATCATGCATATAAAATTCATCCAAACGAGCGAGTAATTTGGGATAGTAGCGGGGAAATTGTGTTTGAAACTTATACAAGTTCTAATATTTCTCGAAACTTAGTTTGGGCACTTCGTTCGTTAGGTCTGCCTGTTAAATCAATGGATGGAGTGGGAAGAATCACTATTGAAGGGTTTTTTTGTGATTTTAATGAGGTAATCAATCAAGTTAAGGAAATGAAATGGACTGCTGAAAAATTGATGGATGCTACACTTGAACAAGAGTTCTTTGTATCAAAATATTCTCCGTATCTGCCTCGGGATTTACAGAGTGAATTACATATCGCTAATGAAATTGACATTGCAGGGATGATGGAGTACTTGCAGTCACATTCTTTTAAAGTTATACGTTTGTAATTAGAAGTAAGGTAATAATAGAGACATTGACAAACACTTATTTTCACAAAGGAAGACAAATGCCTATAAGATGAGCATCTGTCTTCTTTTTATTTACTGTATTATGTGCTTTGAAACATAGGTATTCAATTTTTCAACAACTGTATATAGTGGCTCTTTTTTGCTTTGAAGAAAAACATATGGCAAAGTGTCTTGGTTCATACTGCATAGAATATTCTTGGTGTATTTTGATGGATGTTTATTTTAATAAATTAATTACGAGTATTCTGGAAAGCTATGAAAAGAATAGTGTCATTTTAACCGACGGAAAAAGAGGAAACCAAAATGTAGCAGTTGTTAACGAAAGCGGTATTTACTCGTAAATACTGACAAACCAATAACCACAAACAAAAACATTTAAGAAGTGGATTACTAATAGAGTACTTTAGTTTATAACAAAAGATATCTGTGAAGTGTTGGGAATCAAAACTACAACTGTTGCTATTAAAAATTAGATGCAGATGAGGTGACTAAGTTGAACTTAGGTCGTCAAGAATAGTTGAGATGTTACGAACAAGCAAGTTAGAGGAGAGTGATTCCTAGCAACTGATGATGTGGAAAACAACTCAAGATAGGAAATGACTTGATTAGGGAGGAACTTCATACTATAAAGGGGGTAGTTTTAATCGGCACCCTTGGAAGAAATCAACGATATTATTAATGAGATTGCTTTTATCTACTAGTGATAGGGATTAAAAAGACAGAGTTGGACTAATTAAAGACAAGAACTGACTAGTTTAGATGGTAACAAAAAAGTTGATGTCACTATTAATGACGGTAACCAATTCCGCTTAAAGTACGGGATTGGAGAGATTATAAAGTCATTTTCTAGATTGGAAAAGGATGAGTTTACTAATAGTAAACTCACAGATACTACGGGTTAGAAATCAAGGTATACCTATCGTTAACGAGAGTGGTCTGTACTCACTGATGATGGAAAGTGCAAAGTATAGAAGAAACCAACTTTGGATAGGTAATGATTCAATAGATTTGACCTGCAGCATACATTAGACGTAGCAGTTCAAAATTGTGAGATTACATTAATTAATGAGTCTGGTTTATATGCTTTAATCTTGGAAGGTAAATTGCAAAGCGCTAAGAGCTAAGAGCATTTAAGAAATGGGTAACTTCAGAAGTATTGCCGAGGAGTTACAAAACTGGACAGTAACGAAAAGGGTGTCATTTCAAATGATACCCTTGGAAGAAGGTAGAAAGTGTTACACATTAACGAGTATGGTCTTTACAGGATAGTCTTCATATCGACGTATCCTCAAGCAAAAGCGTTTAAGAAGTAGGCTATAAATGAGGTACTACCTTCTATCAGAAAACACAGGAGCTTCTACATGAACGAATTACAAGTATTTAATAATGAGGAGTTCGGAGAAGTTCGAACGGTCACGATAGAGAAGGAAGCTTGGTTTGTAGCAAAAGATGTATGCGACATTCTAGATATTAAGAACCCTAGGACATCTACAGCCTTGCTAGATGATGACGAAAAGGGAGTACATACTATGGACACCCTTGGAGGAAGCCAAGAATTTGCAGTCATTAACGAATCTGGATTGTATTCGCTAGTTCTAAAGAGTCGCAAACCACAAGCGAAAGCATTCAAAAAATGGATCACATCAGAAGTGTTGCCGATGATTCGCAAGACTGGCGGTTACTTAAATAACGATGAGATGTTCGTCAACACATATCTGGCTCATGCAGATGAAATGACAAAGACATTATTCAAATCAACATTAGAAACGGTGCGTAAGCAAAACGAAAAGATTGCGGTGCTTCAGCCAAAAGCTGAATATCACGACAATGTACTTGATAGTACAAATACATTTACCATTACAGAGATTGCTCATGATTTGAACATGACAGCTCGTAAATTAAATTTCTTACTCAACCAATTAAAGGTGTAACGAAAAATTGGAAGTACATGTGGATTGTATGCGGCCCACCAAGATAAAGTGATTGCTAAGCCAGTAGAAGAAGAGAAAGAGGTTCGAAATAAATATATCGAAACATTAAACAAGAAGGGTATACATTTAAGAGGGGTTGAGAAAATACCTCTACTGATTAGCTGAGATAGTCCCTCGTTTCAATTAAGTAATCTATTGATGCATTATAAATACATTAACCATACTAAAAAAATCGTGCCGGGTTAGCGCCCTAATCCACATAATACACCTCCTCAAATATTTCCGATACGAGACGTATTTTCATCTATTAGTGAAAGCTTCTTAGACAAATAATTTACTGACCAACTACACTACTTACTTTCAACAATCTAAGAAACAGTTTACTACTTTCCGCTTAGTAATAATAGTGTTTGTACGACTGTAATTCGAGTGATAAATTTTTTTAAAAAAATACTTGACATGACATTTCTGATTTTACATTAAGAAACGTCAGCTTTTTATTAACCAATCAAGCCATAAAAGTGCAAATTCTTGATTTGTTACACTTATCTTATATAACAAATCAAATACAGAAAGAGAGGGTTGGGTAGTAAGGAATAAATAATATAGAGAGAGTGAGAGAGAGATTAGATTATTCGCTACTCCTATATGCAATGAAAGAAAAAACAAATAAGAAAGCTTTTATGATTAGATTTACAGAGATTAAGAAAAATCGTCAGGTGTTAGAAAAAGCGAGTGGATTGTATTGCTATCATGTGAATAAGAAATTGAAATATGTGGGGATTAGTAATAATCTATGGCACAGGTTTGAGGATGGATATCTTAAAGAAGATAGTGCACAACACCGTAATTCTAAGCTGATGCAACTAATTGAATCTAACCCTAATGATGTTGAGGTAGCGTTTAAATTCATAGATGGGAATTCTTTAAAGGAAGAGGAGACAAAATTCATTCAAGAGTGGATTCCTGAATACAATGTGAGAGAGAATCCACGTTGTGAAATAAGTCCTATTCAAAAGATGATAGGCAAATATGTTCATGAAGTGAATCGTGAAGTAACTTTTTCGGAAGTACGAGAATACCTATTTAATAAGTGGCGTGGAGAAGTATCTTATGAAAGAATTGATGAAGCACTCAGAGATGAAAAGAGAAACCTTAGTAAATATTGTAGTAAGAAACGAGGGAAACAAATAGTTACGCCTAAGAAGAATTTAACATAAGCAAATAATATAATTATATAGGGGTGATACCTTTAGTGAATGCCCCACTAATCAGTTTACTGAAGTGAGATTAAAGTCGATTAACTTTACATATTACGTCTCGCTTACTTTTTTAAAAAAGGCATCTAAAATATAGGTGTAGTTAATCTGTGTATGAGTAAAGTACACTCGAAATCCAGGTGTGATGATAATAAAATGCACCTGAAAAATAGGTATCCCCCAACATCTAAAAACACTAGTGTTTTATAGAGTATTTAGGCAACATTGGAAGGGGAATAGATAGAAGATTACTAGATAGAAGACAATATAATAGATATAAATAAAGGTGAGGGGCGCCAAATTGCGCCCTTCTCCCCTTAAATTATTAATATATTTAAGTAGAAACAATAAAATATAATCGAAAGGAAGATATAAAGTGAATACTGAAACAATATCGACAACAAAATTAGAAAGGTTAGAATCATTTATCAAGATTTCTAAATCATTAATGGAAGCCAAGAATCTAGGCAAAAATGGGGAATTAGATGTTTATCATTTAGCAATCATTAAATCATTGGCAAACAACTTTCAAGGGGCAGCTCATACTGGAGTTACTCATATGATGAGATTCATTGGTATGAGTACGGAACAAAGTTCAACAAAATCAAGAACAAAAGAATCCTTACTCAGATTGCAAGAGATGGGACATATCGAGATTTATGAAGATATAGGAATGAACAATGTAGTGAACGATTTAAAACCTGCTAATAATTACTTTATTAAGCCAACAGGAAAGGATGAAGAATGGGGATTTGCCAAAGTGTTTAACAAAGATATTCAAAAAATAGTTGCGATGAAAAGTGATTATAAACCCAAGGTGTTTGCAACGTATCTTAATGTAATTGGTAACATGTTTTACGATAGTACAGGCAATAATAAGAATGTTCCAGTGTCATTCATTGCTATTGATACAATTGTAAAGAATACTGGGATAAACAGAAAGTCAGTTGTAGAATATCTTAAAGCGTTGTTTGAAGAGGGAGTTTTATACTTTATATACTTTCAAATCAATAATTCAACTACAAAGAATTATTGTACAAGATGGATTCATAAAGAGAACACTGCTAAATGGGCTGTTCCGCTTGCCGAATTTCATTACAAGACTGATAGAAACAAATTTAAAGGAGGAGGAATCGGAGTATCAGAAGAATGAGGGTCTCTTAATTGAAGCTCTTCTTTTTCATATATTGGAGAAGTTGATTGGACATGGTGTTGGAGTTCACCACATTGGTTACATAACAATTAATAAAACCCGTCTTTTATTGTTTGCTAGAATAAGCGATATTGATTGTAATGTAATTAAACTAAAGGAGCAGTGTAGTGGAAGAAGGAAAAGTATCATATAACATAGAAGTAATTGATACTATTTTATATAACATATATGAACTTGATAAGCATGATTTATTAAGTGATTAAAGGTCTACAATAGACAAAGTAAATGGTATTCATCCTAAAGAAAGAATGTCTGAAGATAGAGATGAAATGCAAATAGCACTTGGAGAAATTGAAATTGCTCTAAGAGGAATTCAAGTATTACCAAATTTATTTCAATAATACTAAAGTTGAAAGTGAAGTATAAATATCATGAATTAGATAAAAAACATCATGATATATACATGCAAGGGGGAATGTGGATTGAAGTGGACAGATATAAAAAATATTATAGCTAGGGAAATTGCTGAGAATTCAGTTCATAATGACATTGAGGAGAGATGTAAAAAATTTGGTCTTGATATTTCTTATATGACTAAACATCAATTTAACGATTCAAAAGAAAAGTATGTATTAAATGTTATAGGGGCTCAGAGTGATGGACGATATAGTGAAGAGGCTTTATTAGAAATATGTAAAACCATGTTTTGTGCAGAATTTCCCAAGGTAAGTCCTAAGTTGGAAAAACTAGTGTATAGAGAAGAAAATATAGATTATTTTATGGAAGTAAGGTCTTTGATTATTACGTTTTTGCAAGAAAAAGGATATACTCAAAAAAAGCAACTTATTGATGAAGGTTGGGTTGATGACCTATGTAATATAGGCTTCATATCTCGTGATGAGTTTGCGAACGATATAATAAAGTTTGATAATCTTGAAATATTTGTGAAAAGAATTATCGGCAAATATAATCCTGAAGACTTAAAAACAAGATTCTTGGAATTAATAAGTTGGTTTTCACAAAAGGTAAATGATAAAAAGTTTGATGAAAAAATTACATCATATAATCTGGATTTTTCAAGAAGAAAACTAGGTAATTGGATAATCTTCGCATCTAAGAAGTGGGACACTGATTTTCAAATAATTGATTTTCTTCATAATGAAATTGAAATCGTTAAACACAAGGATGATTGTTTAGTAATGGAGGGTGACTTTGTAAAAAGTAAAGGGTTAAGTTGGAAAGATTTATTTGATTGGTGGGAGCAAAAAATTGGAGGGACGAAGGAAGAATTAATTGTAAGACTTTATAAGGAATGTCAAAGTACTCCAGAAAAACTCATGTTCAAGACATATTTGAAATATACTAAAACTAACTTAAATCTCCCAGCTCTTCTACCACAGGTCACAATCAAATATGACCCATTTAATAAAAAGAGTAGACAACAAAAGGGTGGAGAAATACTACATAGACAAAAAGCAGACTTTGTTATGTTTGCCCCTCACTATAAAATGGCTATTATTGAAATAGATGGTAAAGAACATTATAGTCAAAAAAATAATCAAGGTATATATGTTGCTTCACCAGAATTATATGCTCACCAAGTAAAAAGTGATAGGGAATTTATGTTGAAAAATTATCTTATTTTCCGTTTTGGTGGACATGAATTTACAGATACAAATATAACTGAACATCTAAAGTCATTCTTTGAATCATTGCATAAATTTTTCATAACATTTTAGTTATTGTTTATGTATCGAGGGGCCATATGTGCTTGATACTTTTTTGATTTTATCTATTTAAATCTAATGAAATTTTGATTTTATCACGGTAGAAGGAAAAGAGTAGCAACTAAATGTTATTGCTCTTTTTTGTTGGTAATGAGTACCTCAGAAACAATTACAGTATTTGCTAATGATTGTGTATTTAAGAATAGAATTAAAGCCTAGGTAATCCTCGTTATAATGCAATTTATCTATATCGAAAAAGTCAGAGGTGCACATAGCTTTGGAAAGCTGTAAAAAATAGTATACAAAACTAGTAGAAACTGGGAAACCCAATATAGAGATGCAGTAAATACTTTTGTTCTAGGTATTTAAGAGAATCAAGCAAAGACTCTCTTGTATTTTCTTCTCTTTGCTTGATAATCATTCCATCCATCAATATAGATATAATCCCAAGTATTCCCTTGAGCGATGCTGCCTACTGTACTAATGGGTAAACCAAAACTTTGTGCTATATCTCTTTGCTGGTCGCCTTGAATAAGCATCTTTTTTATTTCCATTACCTTTTCTTTGCTTAACTTAGCCATCCCATTGTTTGAACCTTTGTTATCCTTTATTCTTCCCTTACTTCTTTCTGCTTGATATTCGCTCCAACCTTCAACTTTAACGTGTATCCAGCTTTTGTTGGTGGCGATGTCATATATAGGGCTCTTGCTCACATTAAACTCCTTTGCAATAGAATCCATAGAAAGCTTATTCATAAGTTTTTGCTTAATAACAACAACCTGTTCCTCTGTAAGCTTGGCATTTACATGCCTAGAACCTTTTTCTCTTTGCAGATAATTGGGAGGGATAAACTCTCCACGAGCCTTTAGGTCTTGCCATTCTTTCCATCCATCTACTTCAATGTGAGTCCAGTTCTTATTAGTGGCAATACAGTTGATGTTAGTTTGTCTAACTCCATATTTTTTCGCCAGTACTAGTTGAGACACACCTTTAGTTAGAGCGACTTTGATTTTTCTAACATCTTCCCCCGTAAGCTTTGCTTGACCATGCTTTTCTCCCACAATTCCACTAGAACCTTCTCCACCAAGAGTCATGTTGTAACCATTTTTAAACGAGTCGTAAAAGGAAATCCAAAATTTTTCTTTTTCCTCTAATTCTTCTTTACTATCTGCCCTATCTATAATCTCCCATTTGAAACTATTCCAACTATACTTTCTTATTGCTTTGTAAAATTTGCAATCATAGTGTTTAACAGATGGAAGGAATGCACTTGATTTGTGAGAATTATATCTCTTTCTAAATGTTTTAGTAGTTAGTCCAATGTACACTTTTCCATTGATAGAATTGGTGAATTTATAAATAACATTCTTTTGATTTTTCGTTTGCTTTATAGCCAAAGGTAACGCCCCTTATGTTTTTATGTCTCAGTTTAACCAAGCGGCTTTATCTCATACCTTTTTTCTTTCTCAACCACATCTTTCAATCCATCAGGTTACAAAAACTAAATCAGCGAAAAGCCTATTTCAAACAACAATGTATCAGCTTCAATCATGGCTATATTTAATGAGGGGGAGTTTATGCACTATGGAACAAAGATAACAAGCTTCTCTATATCGGATATGCCTCCATGTTTGGAAAACGATTTCCACACCATTATGAATATCTTAAACCAATAGTTCATAGTATCTCTATCTATCCGACGGACCAATATCGTTTACTTGAATATACATTAATCCAGAGAATGTATCCTCTATACAATAGACATCGGAGTTGGAATGAAATTACCAGGGGACAATACGGACCAAATCCTTATCTGATTGATGAATACTCTTATTGGGGGCACAAATTTTTTAGGAAAAGTGAATATCCTTTAAATTCAATAGCACAGAGGAATACGAATATTATGAGGGCTTAATAAAACTTGTCGATGAATTAAAAAGTTTTAGCAAGCGGACTATTTAAAGGTATTTTTTTTATTATTTGAATAATCTTTATTCCTTCTGTGTTTTTTAATAATTTTTCTATAAAGTATGCAAAATGAGTAGAGCAGAATAAAAATATTGAAGATTCGTTCAAATGATGTGCAGAGACTAAATGTAATATGAGTATCTTTGATATTAAAATAAATATTACATGATAAAGTATTTTGTAGTTATATCTTTTCTCCTTGTCTAATTATTAGGTAAAATAAGGATATGTATAAAATTTTACCAGAAAGGTTGGGAGAGATTATCAATTCAAATGCTATTATCACTGCATATACTGATTTAAAAGCTATTCAAAGGCTTATCTTAAATTTACGCAAGAACGAAGAATGTAAGAGTACGCATGTATATTCTCTATTAAGAGATATGTGCCTAATAATAGATGAAGTTATTGATGCTTTTTTTAAAGATTCTATAGATGTCGATGAACGAGTAAGTAAAATTAGAAATCATGTTCATCTTTACGGGAAAAAAAGAGGTCAAAATCAAAAGATGTATCGAAAAATTTTAGATTATCATATTGATGCTTATGGAGATGATGTTAATAACATAGGATTTTATCTGAATAGTGATGGTGAAGTTGTTGGGAGTACTCTCTATGCAGCATACATTTTATTGGACACAGACAATTTACCATTCCCTTTGAGAGAAAAATCTGCACATGTTGCAGAGAGTAACTTTTTATTTGCAAAATATATAGGAGAACTAAGCGATATTTTAGCAAATGTGATAGAAAAAGAACTTGTGCTACAGGCAACTGAAAATATTGATATTATGGAAGAAATTTATAATGAAAAAACGTACGATTGTAAAGATATACATCATAAGGATTTGTTTGTTTCAGAGAGTGATTTAGCCAATACATTTATTTTTAGGTTAATCTTAAGCTTACAGGAAATAAGTGATGTAATTTGGCTTAGAGATAGGTATATAGAGAAGCTAACTCAAGTTTCATTTGTAGATTTGTATATAATGTTAAGATTAACAACCCTAAAAACGGATGAAATTATGGATAATTTATTAAATATAAAGCAACATTCAAAGAAATTTTTTTATGAATGGAATAAAAAAAGGAATAGAGAAGTAGAAAGCCTTTTAAGAAAATATGAGCAAGAAATGAAAGAAGAATGTAGCACGATGAGAAATATGATACATTATGACATTGAATCCCAAGATGTAGAAAGCAATTTTATCGGATATTTAAATAATAAAATTAATCAGGAATCAAATTACCTAGTTAGTACAATAAATAAAATAATTGATTTATATCTCAGACCTTTAAGATGTGAAATTCTAAATTACCTTAAAATTGAAGAAATTAGGTCTTTATCTGATTGGGAAATGATAATAAATCGTCTTTCTAAAATATAGTTATTGAATCGTATTATAAAGGAGAAAGGGTTAAAATAGGTATCTATGAATATGAGATAGGAGAAAAACTATGAATTAAATGCCTTATGAAATTATAGAAGAAATGATGCAGTACTTTGGGAGATATTTTCATTATAAAGACCCAGTTGCATCTTTTATGAGTTTGTCAGATGTCCCAGTTGTATTAATTGATAAACATAGGGATAATCCAAAATTTTTTTGAGTGAGGATAGTGTTGGAGGAATTATCGTATACAGAGGATATTATTATTCAAAGAAGAATACTTACGAACTTGTGTGACCTAAGAGATTTATCTGACAAGGAATTTTGTGATAGATACACAGGTATTGAATCCTTGAGAAGATTAAAAAAATTAGTGGAATTATTCCTAAAAGTCAATTGAATGGGCAGCATGATAAAATTAAAAAGTAGAGGGATGATAAGTTTGGAAATTGTACGCCAGTTTCGTGTTAATGATATAACATATTGTGAGGGATACGAACGTTTTGCAGATAGGAAGGGATTTTATCTTTTTAGACTTAAAGTAAATCACTCTTTTAATAGGGTAATAGATGAGCCAGTATTACAAAATGGTATCGAAGGTGATTTTGTTAAAGCTACAATCAATGACTTGGATAGAAAGGTTGTACTCCAAAGGTTTAGAGCAATTTTTAGAGATACACCTTTTGATAAAAACAAGCATAGCGAAGAGACTTTTATTAGATTCCTTGGACCTAGTTTTCACCCAATTATTGCGTTAGCATATGAATTACAGGATGATTTACGGGTTGATATTATCACAAATCTTGCTATAAATTTGCTTGAAAAAGAGATAAACAATGACCGAAACCTTATCGTCTATATTTGTGAGTATTTATGGGAATTGGTTAATAGTAATTATCATTTTGAGTATACAGAATATTATAATTCCGTTATTATTCAAGAGTATGCTCAAGCACAGACACTAAATATGATAATGGCTTTTGAGGAGTTTAATTTGGAGGTTTACGAACAGTACCCTCCTCAATTTCGATACCCAAACAAAAAAGTACATAATAAATTATGGGCAATGAATTATTTAAGTGCAAACAAACGGGATGGAGTACTTAGGGAAACTCATAATGGACCACATGATTATCATATACATTATCTTGTTAAAGTTAAGGATGAACCTAAAAGAACCAATAAATTATTGACATTTGACCGAGAAAAAGAGACAAATGAACTTTATTGGGAAAACCATAATGAAGGTGGAATAAATGTAGAATTACCTAAACCAGAGAGAAAAAGGAAGAAAATATATGAAAAGTGTTACAACTGTTTAGTGAAAATAAAAAAGGAACATTTTAGAAAGCCTAGTAAAGAGGAAGCTATAATTTATTATCCTTAAAGAAATATCTTGGTAAGGTAAGTAATGTGTATATAGTAAATGAAACCTAGGATAGATTGTATATATACTTAATATAAACAAATTTGTAATAATAGTGATTATATTTTAGGAGGAATATTAATGACTTCAACTCATTTTAAAGCAATAAGATTTGAAAATCTAATTGATAGAGCAGATGCAGCATTAAAACAAGATTTTTGTATTGAAGCATCAACTATTTATTATGCAATTATTGAGGAAAGATTTCATTCTATATTTGATAAAATAAATGTTCAAGTTAATAAAAATGCTTGTAAGATGTATCATAGTATTAAAAGAATACTAAATATAATTGACAATGGACACTTTTGCGAGAATGAAACTAATAATAGTTTGGGTAATAAACTTGATGAGGAATTAAGGAATTTAATAATTCAAGAGTATGATAGAGCTTTGTTGTTAAGATTGGATAGCTGGAGATATAAAAGAAATGATATTATTCATGATTTTGCAAAGGTAGATATGAATTATGATGAAGTGCGTCAATGGGCTAGTGAAGGAAAAGTTCTCTTAAGAGCATTATTAAGTAGTACACAAAGATTAAAGAGAAAATTAGCTGTTGAATATGTTGAATAAAGTGGTATAATTTACTTGAAGAGGGATATTGGCTCATAGGTTCGATGCCTATAGTTGATATTTCCTCTTTTTTATGGTGTAAAAACATTCTTCCATTATTTTTTTATGGAAGATAGTATTTTTTCGGGGTTTTACTAACAAATTTGAGACTGTTCATTACCAAATTAAGGGAGTTTAGTGAGTGATAATTGTATATTTGTTTATGTTAATTTAATGACATTAATAATCGAGTTTGCTTACAATTAACTACCATGATTGCAGTTATAAAAATCACTAACAAACCTTGATATATCAGCATTCAATGCTATTATGGGGAATTCACCTTTTTTAATCCAAATGCTATTGCTACTTGGTAGCTGGGGTTCTTCCTGTAAAGCGGAGAATTGAGGTAATCCATACACTTTAGACCGAGCATTTAACCTAGATATGGTTAGATGCTTTTTTATGGAGTAAAGTAGATGATTATAATTAATGAAATATCGATTTTATTAATTTGTTTTTATTTAGAATTTCTTTATATGATAAGTATTAAAATTGAATGAGGTATATTTAACCTATGATTACTATAAAAGAGATTCAAGCTATTGCAATTGAACGAGGCGGTAAATGTTTATCTGAATCGTTTGATGGCTGGAAATATAAGCTTAAATGGGAATGTGAACTTGGGCATATATGGGAAGCTACGTTAAGTAATGTTAAGTATGGTAAATGGTGTCCTATATGTGGAAGAAAAAATAGAGGATTGAAACGAAGAGATACACTTGAAAATATGCAAGCTTTAGCAGTGAAAAATGGTGGAGAATGCATTTCTAAGAGTTATCAGGGCAATAACAAATATTTAGAGTGGAAATGCCAAGGGAATCATATCTGGCAGGCTACTCCTAATACTATTAAAGCGGGTAAATGGTGTCCAATTTGTGGTAGAGAAAAAGCGGGTAAAAAAAGAAGGAAAACAATTGAAGATATGCAAAAATTAGCTGAATTGAAAGATGGAAAATGTCTTTCTAAGGTCTACTTTAATATGAATACTCGCTTAGAATGGGAATGCCAAGAAGGTCATAGATGGTCTGCTCTACCAAGTAATATTAGTAATGGTAAATGGTGTCCTTATTGCAAAGGAAAGTATAGAACGCTAGAAGATATGCAAGAATTAGCTGAATTAAAAGGTGGAAAATGTCTTTCTTTAGAATTTAAATCTATGACGAAAAAGCTACTTTGGGAGTGTTCGGAAGGTCATAGATGGGAGAGCACACCTAACTCATTATTTAATAGCAACACATGGTGTCCAATTTGTGTAGGGAATGCTCAAAAAGATTTAGCTTATTGTCAAAGTCTAGCTCGTGAAAAAGGTGGAAAATGTCTAAGCAAAAATTATAAAAGTGTCGATAGAAAAATACTATGGGAATGTTCGAACGGTCATAAATTTAAAATAACTCCATACTCAGTTAGTAAAGGAGTGTGGTGTTCAATATGTAGTAAAAATATAAATAATCTACATGAGGAGAAATGTAGATTTATATTTGAATCTATATTTATGAAGCCTTTTTACAAAGAAAGAAAAGTTTTAAAAGGAAATTTAGAGTTAGATGGATATAATACCGAATTAAATTTAGCTTTTGAATATAACGGTATTCAACACTATGAATTTAATGATTATTTTCATGAAAATTTCATAGATTTTGAATCTCAACTTGAAAGAGATAAGAAAAAGAAGTTACTTTGTGAAGAGGAAGGTATAACTTTAATTACAATTCCTTATAAAATTGAATCAGATAAGAATAAAGAACGATTTATTAAAGATGAATTATCTAGAAAAGGGATAATAATAAGCAATGCAGAAATTGATTGGACACTATTCTATAGAGGCTATGAGCCTTTAAAAGAGTTAATTGAAATCGCAAAGCGTAAAAATGGAGAATGTTTGTCACTTGCTTACAATGGTGTAGATGGAAAACTTGTTTGGCAATGTGAGCAGGGGCATGTTTGGGAAAGTTCACCTTATCAAATTAAGCAAGGTTCGTGGTGTCCAAGATGTAGTGGAAGACAAAAGACGATTGAAGACATGCAAAAACTAGCTGAATTAAAAGGTGGTATATGTTTATCTACAGAGTATATTAATAACTCAACCAAGCTACGTTGGCAATGTAGTAAGGGACATATATGGGATGCAATACCTGCTTCTGTTCAAAAGGGAACTTGGTGTCCAAGCTGTAACGGAAATAAACAATACAGTTTAGTAGATATGATAAATATAGCTATAGATAGAAATGGAGAATGTATCTCTACAGAATATAAGAATTTTGCTAGTAAGTTGAAATGGCGATGTAACCGAGGACATGTATGGGAAACAACACTAGCAAGTATTGTTGCTGGTTCTTGGTGTAAAGAATGTTTAAAACCTTCCATAGAAGATGCAATGAAAATTGCAAGAGAGTATGGTGGAGAATGCCTATCAAACAGTTATATTGATTCAACATCTAAATTGAAATGGCGATGTGAATCTGGACATGTTTGGGAATCTATTCTTGGAAATATTAAAAGAGGGAGATGGTGTCCTGCATGTAATAGTTTAAAGAATAAACAGAAAAAATTAAAGAAATTAGTAGAACTACAACGAATAGCTCAGGATAGAAATGGCAAGTGTTTAAGTAAGGTTTATGAAAACGTAGATGCAAAGATGCTTTGGGAATGTAGCGAAGGGCACAGATGGGAAAGCTCTGCTTATAGTATTAAAAATGGAGCATGGTGTAGTAAATGTGCAACTAAAAGAAATGCTGATAAACGAAGGGGAACGATTGAAGAGATGTATTTAATCGCAAATGAGCGTGGTGGTAAATGTCTAAGTGACAATTATATTAATAATCATACTCCTTTAGAATGGGAATGTTCCAAAGGTCATCGTTGGATGAGTACGGCTAATACTATTAAGAATGGTTCGTGGTGCAGAAAATGCAATGTTAAAAAGAATGCAGATAGACAGCGAAAGAGTATTGAAGATATGCAAAAGCTTGCTGCTAAAAAAAACGGTGAATGTTTAGCTGATGCATATGTAAATGCTCATACAAAATTGAAATGGAAATGCTCAGAGGGACATATATGGGAAGCTAAGCCTAATAATATACAGCAAGGCAAATGGTGTCCTATCTGTCGAAAAAAGAAAAAATAAAAGGTCTTCCATTTTAAAAGTCCTTTTTAATACCAAATAACTTTACAATTTTTTGAAATTTAATAAATCGTTGAGCATATTGTTCAGCTATATCATAGCTAATCATTGTATTGAAATTTTCATGATTGTATTGTACTTTTGGTTCAGTTATAAGAATCGTTAATTAAGCATTCTCTATAATTTTTTAAGGAAGCGTTTATATATGAGCGTTTCCTTTTTGCTGTTGTAATATCTTTGTTATATAAAACTTTAGCTAATAGTCAATAAAATGAAAGAATATTAGTTATAATAAAATTACCATATACAGCACAGTTAAGGACTCCAAGGAGGTTCTTAACGATGAAAGGAAGCGTTAAAAAAGATAAGAAAACAGGTCAGTATTTTTATATTGTAGATATCGGTATAGACCCTTTAACAGGTAAAAGAAAGCAAAAAAAGAAAAGAGGATTCATTACTAAAAAAGAAGCGGAAAATGCTTTAACAAAGCTGCTCTCAGAAGTTCATACTGGAACATATGTAGAACCTAGTAAGCTACTTTATGGTGAATATCTTGAAAGCTGGTTTAATACAAAGAAACACAGTGTTGGTATTCAAACAGCCAAGGTATTGAAAGGGTACTTAAACAGTCGCATCATTCCTTCTCTAGGCAATATCAAATTAGCCAAGTTAACATCATTACATATGCAGAACTACGTTAATTCACTGCGAGACGATGGTTTAAAGCGAGGAACAATTGAGAAGATAATCAAAATCATTAGGAACTCTCTTGAACATGCAATAGATTTAGAGTTAATTACTAAAAATGTTGCAGCAAAAACGAAGTTGCCTAAAGCTGATAAGGAAGAATTAACGGTGTGGAATGAGCAGGAAGTACAATTATTCTTAAAAGCTGCACAAGACAGTAGATATTCTATTGTCTTTCATATCGCTCTTGTAACTGGAATGCGACAGGGTGAATTGTTAGGTTTGCGGTGGAAAGATGTTGATTTAGAAAAAGGGCATTTAACCATTAGCCAAACGTTAAGTCATGACGGGAAGACATTCTTGGTTGGAGGAAAGACTAAATCAAGTTTAAGAAAGATACTATTACCTGCATCAACAGTAGCAAAGCTAAAGAAACATAGAGCATTCGTATTAAAAGAGAAGCTGAGTCAAGGTGAAGAGTACCAAGACAATGACTTAGTTATGTGTACTCCTTCTGGAACACCAATCAATCCTGCTAATGTTAGAAGAAGTTTAAACGCTTTGATTAAGAAAGCGGCTGTGCCAAAGATTCGCTTTCATGATTTACGTCATACACATGCTACTCTGCTATTGGCTAAAGGTGTAAATGTCAAAGTGATTTCTGAACGGTTAGGTCATAGTAATATCAAAATCACATTAGACACTTATTCGCATGTATTGCCAACAATGCAAGAAGATGCAGTTAACAAAATAGAAGAGATTTTATAGGTAATGTGACCAATTCTGTGACCACTGGCTTTTTAGGATATGAAAGTAAATAAATAAAAACCGCATCAAACGTTAATTTGACACGGTTTCTACAACTATGACCCCGGAGAGGCTCGAACTCACGACCTCCACCCTGTCAAGGTGGCGCTCTCCCTGCTGAGCTACGGGATCTTCAAAAATACTTATGTAACAGCATCTTTACTCATTATGTTAAAACAATTATATATAATTAACTGAAATTTTACAATATTTTTATAGTAATCTTTTGAACAGGAAGAATTTGGAGTCAATTTAGTAGTGTATTAAGGAATATATAGGTAGAGAATGTAATGAAAAGTGGGTTAAAATAGAGCGGTTATATTATTTTTTTCGATACCAATCCAAAGGACCTTCATCACTCAAATGAACAAGAAAAGGAAATACGAAGTGTAAAGGTAGGCTTATAAGTTCTGGCATAGCGTTTATTGTTCTCTTTGATAGGTATTGCCTTCCGAAACAATACGTACAATCTTTTTCAAATGTCATGAGTATCGACCATACATCTTTTACTTTCCATTTCGTTTTACAATACGTACAACGTGCCATTGAATTCCTCCTCAATTTAAATTATTTTCTAATATATTCCATTTCATTGTACTAAAGTCAAGTGTATTTGATGTGATAAAATGTGAGTTTTTTGTAAAAAGATAATAGAGCTATCACCTAAAACAAACATAACCCCGTTCTGAATTTAGGACGGGGTTAAAATAGAGTTGTGTAATTTTTGATATAGTGTACTCAACATATAACAATAAAGCTAAGGTTTATTCAATGATCGTGCCCGATTGTTGAGGGCTAATTAAAGTTTCACTGTATGTCCAGCTATTTAGACATTGCCCAAATAACTTCGCGTTAAGTTTGGGAGAATAATTTTTCCATTCTTACTGTATTTGTCGAATAACTCTGATAGGAGAAGAACAAAGCTTTTATACTCTTCGTCATTTTCTTTCGGAGCATAGGACGCTGATAAATTCCTTCCTAAAAAGCCTTCATAATCAAAAAGTAAATCATTTTGATATTCTTTAAACTCGTATTTACCATCTTTAAAAAAGCTGTTAAACATTTCTGGAGTTTCATCTATTCCACCGCTAAAGCCTTTAAAGGTTGGACAGGTTTTCTGGCAAATTTCTGCGTTCTCTTTAATAAGTGGACTAGTTCCATCTCTACTATTCCAAACAAGAGCAACGTGTGCTTTTTGTTTCAAAATTCGTTGGCATTCGATTTTGAAAGCCTCTTTATCAAACCAATGAAACGCTTGGGCAACGGTCACTAAATCTACACTATTTTCTTTTAAAGTGGTATTTTCAGCAGTTGCTTTTATAGATTGAAAACGAGGATATTGGTTTAACGATTGTTCTGCCATTTTTCTCATGTCATCATTTGGCTCCACTCCAATAACATGTAAACCACTTTCAAGCAGCTGGTGGCTAAATATCCCTGTACCTGAACCAATATCGGCCACAATTTGATTCTCATTTAGTTCGTTAGCCGAAAGCAAATAATCAATATATTCATTAGGATAACTAGGGCGATATTTCGCATATATATCGGCCTTGTCAGTAAAATTTTCTGCTGTTTTCACCGTACTACCTTCTTTCCAAAGATATTATGTATAGAAATAGGAACCAAATAGTAATTTTCGCATCGGTCTCTAAGTCTACAACGAAAGAGTCCAGCTAAATAGAGCTACCTTAGTTCTCTTGTTCAAATTATACTATTTTGCATGATATCTTCCAAAAGACCATGATTTCTTATTCATCTAAAGGGTTTAATTATTGAATAATATGACCATTTGTATATGGAACGAGAGGTATGTAGGATAAGCGATTTCCATTTTTAATATCTAAATTGGCCAATATATCCTTTTTACAATTTACTTAAAATCATGTATAACAGAGATACAAGATTATTTTATAAATATTCAAAAGCAAAGGGAGAATTATCGTAATGGTAAGGAAGACGTTCAAGATGCGCGTATCTAGAAATAGAACGATTTCAATTAATGGCTCAATTCTTGATGTGGATGTTACACATGATGAGTTTTTACAAGAGTTTGTTGAGTGGGTCGATTCTAAAGGTTGGTCGTTTATGGGGATGACAGATGAGATTACACCGGAGGAAGCTAGTCAAAATTTAATAGATTCATTGATTGATGAGAAGGATAAGAAAGAATAATTCTTTCTTATTTTTTATTGTATATTTATGTTCTTCATCGTAAAAGTATGATATAGTAAAAAACAGTGAATGTTCTTCCAATTTAATACAAATTACATATAGATTGGTAGATTCAGTTTGTAAGCTGTGAGAGTATAGTGAAAAGGGAGAGTCATATGGTAAATTTTAAGAAAATTTTGGCTTTTATTACCGTTATTTGTTTATTTTTATTGACACCTATGACGTTGCGTGCTGAGACGAATATTGGAGTGAATCCAGAACAAGTGGCACCACCACCGAAGGAAGGGCCAAATGTTTTTAGTCAGTTTGCAACTACAATTGATGCGAAAACTGGAGATGTTTTGTATGACAAAAACGCACATCATCGTGCATTTCCGGCTAGTATGACGAAAGTGTTAACGGCGATTTTACTTATGGAGCATACGAAGCCAGAGGATCAATTTACGTTTTCACAATTAGCACTAGATCAAGAGAAGAGTAATTATCAAATTGAGTTTCAACCTGGTGAGACAATTAATAGAAATACTGCACTGATGATTTTAATGGTGTTGAGTGCAAATGATGTGTCGTATGCGATTGCGGAGCGTATTGGCGGAAGTGTTGAGAATTTCGCTAATATGATGAATGAGAGAGCGAAGCAATTAGGGGCTACCGATAGTCATTTTGTAACACCAAATGGATTGCACGATCCGAACCATTATACTACGCCATTTGATATGGCTATGATTACGAGAGGTGTGCAAAAGTACCCTGAGATTTTGCAAGCGATGAATACGAAAAGGACGACAGTTACGACATCTAGGCAGACTGTGTCTATTTTTAATAAATCTACTTATTTTGAAAATCCATTTAGTATTGGTGGTAAGACAGGTTTTACAAATGAAGCGCGTAATACACTCGTTTTATTAAATGAGAAGGATGGAAATCGTATTATAAACGTAGTAATGGCTTCTCAAAGACCTGAAATTTATGAAGATTTAAAGCAGATGGCGGACTATTCTTTCGGTCAATTTGTGAAGCAAACTGTACTGGATAAACATAGTTGGCATCAAAAGACAACGTATTTAAATAAAGATATTGATAGCGAGCTTGAAAAAAGTGCAGAAGTGATGCTTAAGAAAGATGAAGGAAAAAATGTGAGGACGATTTTCCGTGCGGCTTCATTAGATAAAGATTCTTTGTATCATAAAGGAATTCATCGTGGTGAGGTAGTTGGGGCAGTTGATATCACAAAGAATAATCAAACAATTGCGACGATTAATGTTCTTTCTAAAGAAGATGTTACTTTTGCAATGCCTAAAAAAGATACGATCGAGCCTGAAGTAAACGAATCAAACGTGAAAATAATAAGCATTGGGATAGGTGCTGCCATATTATTTGGAGTCATTTTATTTGTAGTGCTACGCCGAAATACAAAAGGAATGAAAGCAGAAGAAAAATAAATTACTAGTTTAAAGGGCTGTGAAGAGAATTTGTCACAGTCCTTTTTTTATATTGTAAATAACTAATAATTGTAAATTTTCTTATTGCATTTCTAATATGTTCGTTATATTATTTAGTTGTGTTCTTGTTAAAGAACGAGAATGGATATTGCATACTTCAAATAATATAAAACAACGGAGAGGAAGAGAAACGATGAAATTAATTTGGAAGGTGATTAGCAACGTTATCTCATTTGTTTTATTTGCATTAATGATTTGCTTAGCTTTTGTAGTTATTTCTTCAAAAGCGAGCGGTGGTGATCCAACGGTGATGGGATATCAATTTAAGAGCGTTCTTTCAGGATCGATGGAACCAACATTTTTAACAGGATCAATCATTGCGATAGAGCCGACGAAAGATGGTTCTAAATATCAAAAAGGTGATGTTATTACCTTTAAAGAGAAAGATGAAAAAATTATCACTCACCGTATTATCGGTGTAAAAGATACAAATGGAAAAGTAATGTATGAAACAAAAGGAGATAACAACAACGGGCCAGATTTAGAACCGGTACTTGCGGAGAATGTTATTGGGAAATATGCAGATATTACAGTTCCTTATGCAGGGTATGCATTAAATTATGCAAATTCAAAAGCGGGAGCAGCTTTGCTTCTTATTATTCCAGGAGTCTTTTTACTAGGTTATTCCGCGATTACTATCTTTAGTGCGATTCGTAGCATCGATGGAGAAAAGAAAGAGAAAAAAGTAGAACAATCCGTCTAGTTATTTTGGTTATAGTTTCCTATTAGGAAATTAACAAATATATATTAAGGGGATATGGACATGACTTTAAAGAAAAAATTAGGAATGGGTATCGCATCAGCAGTATTAGGGGCTGCATTAGTTGGCGGAGGAACATTTGCATACTTTAGCGATAAAGAAGTGTCAAATAATACATTTGCGTCTGGGACACTTGACTTAGCGCTGAACCCTTCAACAATTGTGAAAGTAGATAATTTAAAACCAGGTGATACAATTGAAAAAGAATTTAAATTAGAGAATAAAGGTACATTAGATATTAAAAAAGTATTATTAACTACAGAATATGATGTAGAAGATGTGAAGAAGGATAATAAGAAAGACTTTGGTGAAGACATTGAAGTAGTTTTCTTAAAAAATATTGATAAAAAAGATCAAGTAATTAAGAGAACGACATTAAAAGATTTGACGGATAAAAAAGTGACTGCTGCAGAAAATGATTTAGTAAGTTGGTTATGGCCTGAGAAAGGTATTAAAGCGGGAACTAATGATTCATTTAAAGTGAAATTCCACTTTATTGAAAGAAATGAATCTCAAAATGAATTCCAAGGAGACAAACTTCAATTAAAATGGACATTTGAAGCGCAACAAGGTGATGGAGTGGAGAAAAAATAAGCAGAAAAAGAGACTATCAAAAACGATAGTCTCTTTTTCTGCTAAAAGTGAAATGTAAAAAGAAACATAATTTTTATATCATTTTGTAATTCACTTTATTATAATAAAGATATAGTTCTTGATAAAGAACGAGTTGTTCGATAGGAGAGATTAAAATGCTGAAGCCACCTCGTAAATTCAAAAAGATGCTTATATTGCCATGTTTGTGTTCTATTACTTTTTATTTAGGCTCTCAAATGATGACTTATACAGAAGCAGCTTTCATTCATGAAACGAAAGTAGCGGCTACTATTTCTACAGCAAGTATTTTTCCAAAAACAGTTGATCAATTAATAGAACAAGCTAAGCAGCATAAGGAAGTTATTTTGCATGAGTATAAAGAGATGAAATCAAAATTAAATGTTAGATCCACTCAGGAGATAGAACAGGCGCTTGTTATATGGAAGCAAGGACGCGAGAAGATAGCTGCTGAGAGAGAATCGTTACAAAAAGTATATAAATCAATAGAAGAACCTTATAATCAAGTACAAGAAGAGTTAAAAGGACATACAACTGAATCGAATAAGCAAGTATTCTCGTATGTGAATGCTGGCTTCCATATAGTAAAAGAAAACTGTGAGTATATTGATAAAGAAGTTAATTTACAAGTGATTGATAAACAAATTCAAGATTTTGAGAAGTTACTAGTAGATGAAACAGCAAAACAAGTGAGTGAGGCTGAGAAGCAAAAAGAACTAGAAGAGAAGAAACAAGAAGAAGCAAAAAAACTAGAAGAGAAGAAACAAGAAGAAGCAAAAAAACTAGAAGAGAAGAAACAAGAGGAAGCGAAAAAGCTAGAAGAGAAGAAACAAGAGGAAGCGAAAAAGCTAGAAGAGAAGAAACAAGAAGAAGCAAAAAAACTAGAAGAGAAGAAACAAGAGGAAGCGAAAAAGCTAGAAGAGAAGAAACAAGAGGAAACGAAAAAACTAGAAGAAAAGAAGAAACAAGAGGAAGCAAAAAATCAAGAAGAGAGTAAGAAACAAGAATAGCAAGTAAAATACAGCGACATATAGAGAGAATAGCGGTTATAAAGCCGAATAGGTGAGAGAATATTGCGACTCACCTATTCGGCGTGTCTTCTTTATTTTAACAATCTACGTCAAAAAACAGATATGAGAAAAATAATTGGCAATATGATGGTGAAGATTAATAATTAGTATAGATAGGGAATATTAATTAAAGTTTTTCTCTATATATTGTTTATTCTGAAATTTCAGAATAATATTGAGAAATAAAAATAACTGAAAATATTAATAAATATGTGTTGTATTTCTATAGTTATGTTCGTTATAATGAACATAAGGTTTTTAAAAAAGAACACATATTAGCTAAGCTAATATAGTTTTAGTTACATCTCTTATTTTAAATAAGAGATAGCAATAAAAAATATAAAAAACAGCTAGGGGGAATTGATTGTGAGTCTGAAAAAGAAATTAGGTATGGGAGTTGCATCAGCGGCATTGGGGTTATCTTTAATTGGTGGAGGAACATTCGCTTACTTTAGCGATAAAGAAGTATCAAATAACACATTTGCGGCTGGAACGTTAGATCTTACATTAGACCCTACAACGCTTGTAGATATTAAAGATTTAAAACCAGGGGATAAAGTAAAGAAAGAGTTCTTATTAAAGAATAGCGGTTCATTAGCAATTAAAGACGTACAATTAGCGACAAAGTATACTGTGAATGATTTTAAAAATGATAACGCTGGTGAAGACTTTGGTCAGCACATTAAGGTGAATTTCATTTGGAATTGGGATAAACAGAGTGAGCCTGTATACGAAACAACATTAGCTGATTTACAAAAAGAAAATCCAGATGTTTTAGCTAAAGCAATCTTTGCTCCTGAATGGGGAGAAAATGGTGGTTTAGCAGCTGGTACTGAAGATTACTTATGGGTAGAATTTGAATTTGAAGATAAAGGTGATCAAAATAAATTCCAAGGTGATTCATTGAACTTAGAATGGACATTCAATGCTCATCAAGGAGAAGGCGAAGCAAAAGAATAAACCCAAAAGCGGGGATTTCCCGCTTTTTTATAAAGAAAAAAGAAGTGCTGGTTGTAAGCACTTCTTTCTATTTATTATTTTTGATCTTGCTTCCATTTTGTAAATTCAAGAAATTCACGAAATTGTTCTTTGGAGACACCTGAGCTCATTGCATCTTTAACGAGTTGTGTCCATTCAGAGTCTAAGTGATTTTCCATTGTTGTTTCATCATGAAGTAAAGTATCAACTGGAATTTGTAGAACTGCTGCGATCTTTTCAAGAAATTGAATGGAAGGGTTTTTTTGTAAATTTCGTTCTATAGAACTAATGTAAGATTTAGCAACACCGGCTTTTTCGGCAAGTTCAGTTAATGAAATGCCTTTTTGTAAACGCAGGCGTTTTATACGTTCTCCAATCATATTTGCGCACCTTTCTATCAATATGTCGTCGTCTTATGATGTCATTATTATAACATAAACTTCGCTAAAAAGAACAAACCTATTGAGCCTGGCTTGATGGTCTCATACGTTGGAAAAAATGTTCGATATCTTGCAAGGCGATACCAGCGTCTAGAGCTTCAAGTATTAAATCAATCCATTCTTGATCCAATGTGTCAGTCTTATCTTTGTACAAATGTAATTCCTCCCTAATTATCGGTCATAACTGCTGCTACAGAATACGTGATAATGCAATCGGATTTTGTATTTATGTAGTGAATTATCAAATATTTTGTAGATAAAACAAAGATAAAATCCCCATTAAATTCCCTCTATGGCGATTATAAAGTTTCTGACAAATATTTTCAATATTTTCAGAAAACATTGTTGAATTGTGATATACTCGTATGCTAACTATGAAATTTTTACAAATATATTAAAAACATTACATAATATGACTAAATATTGAAAAAATATTGAATTTTTAATAAAATTCAATTTGTAATACATATTATTTATTAGGGGAGGAAATAAGGGATGAACAAGAAACCGTTCAAAGTTTTATCATCAATTGCTTTGACAGCTGTATTAGGTCTTTCGTTCGGAGCTGGTACTCAATCTGCATATGCTGAAATGCCTGTTAATAAGACAGCTACGAGCCCAGTTGATGATCATTTAATTCCGGAAGAACGTTTAGCAGATGCGCTAAAAAAACGTGGGGTAATTGATTCGAAGGCTTCAGAGACAGAAACAAAGAGAGCTGTCGAAAAATACGTAGAGAACAAAAAGGGTGAAAATCCTGGGAAAGAAGTATCAAATGGGGACCCACTTACGAAAGAAGCATCGGACTTTTTAAAGAAAGTGAAAGATGCAAAAGCAGATACGAAAGAAAAGTTAGATAAACCTGCGACAGGAACACCTGCAGCGACAGGACCAGTTAAGGGTGGTCTAAATGGTAAAGTACCAACTTCTCCAGCAAAGGGAAAAGAATATAACGGTGAAGTTCGTAAAGATAAAGTACTCGTTTTACTTGTAGAGTACGCTGACTTTAAACATAACAATATTGATAAAGAACCTGGTTATATGTATACTGATGATTTTAACAAAGAACATTATGAAAAAATGTTATTTGGTAATGAGCCATTCGCATTAGAAGATGGTAGCAAAATTGAAACGTTTAAACAATATTACGAAGAGCAATCTGGCGGTAGTTATACAGTAGACGGAACAGTTACAAAATGGTTAACAGTTCCTGGTAAAGCTGCTGATTACGGTGCAGATGCTGGTACAGGTCATGATAATAAAGGACCAAAAGGACCACGTGATTTAGTAAAAGATGCATTAAAAGCAGCTGTAGATAGCGGTATTGATTTATCAGAGTTTGACCAATTCGATCAATACGATGTAAATGGTGATGGAAATCAAAAACAACCGGATGGTTTAATCGATCATTTAATGATTATTCATGCGGGTGTTGGACAAGAAGCAGGCGGTGGTAAATTAGGTGACGATGCAATCTGGTCACATCGCTGGACTGTTGGACCAAAACCATTCCCAATTGAAGGCACACAAGCGAAAGTTCCATATTGGGGTGGAAAGATCGCAGCATTCGACTACACAATTGAACCGGAAGATGGCGCGGTTGGTGTATTCGCGCATGAATACGGTCATGATTTAGGTCTTCCAGATGAGTATGATACAGACTATACCGGTCATGGTGAGCCAATTCAAGCTTGGTCTGTTATGAGTGGCGGAAGCTGGGCTGGTAAGATTGCGGGAACAACGCCAACGAGTTTCTCACCACAAAATAAAGAGTTTTTCCAAAAAACAATTGGTGGTAACTGGGCAAATATCGTAGAAGTAGATTACGAGAAATTAAATAAAGGTATCGGTCTAGCAACATATTTAGACCAAAGTGTTACAAAATCGGCAAGACCAGGTATGATTCGTGTGAACTTACCTGATAAAGATATAAAAACGATTGCTCCAGCGTTTGGTAAGCAGTATTACTACAGCACAAAAGGTGACAATCTGCATACAACGTTAGAAACACCATTGTTCGATTTAACGAATGCAACGAATGCGAAATTTGATTTCAAATCGTTATATGAAATCGAAGCGGAATATGATTTCCTTGAAGTACATGCTGTAACAGAAGATGGTCAAAAAACGCTAATTGAAAAACTTGGTGAGAAAGCAAATAGTGGAAATGCCGATTCGACAAATGGAAAATGGATTGATAAATCATATGATTTAAGCCAATTCAAAGGTAAGAAAGTAAAATTAACATTTGAGTACATTACAGATGGTGGCTTAGCATTAAACGGTTTCTTACTTGATAATGCTTCATTAACAGTAGATGGTAAAGTAGTATTCTCTGATGATGCAGAAGGTACACCACAATTTAAATTAGATGGTTTTGCAGTTTCTAACGGAACTGAGAAGAAAAAACATAACTACTATGTAGAGTGGAGAAATCATACTGGATCAGATAGCGCATTGAAATTTGCTCGCGGTCCAGAATATAACTCTGGTATGGTTGTATGGTATGCAGACTCAGCTTACACAGATAACTGGGTTGGTTTACATCCAGGGCATGGTTTCCTTGGTGTAGTGGATTCTCATCCAGAAGCAATTGTAGGAACTTTAAATGGTAAACCGACAATTGAAAGTAGTACACGATTCCAAATCGCTGATGCGGCGTTCTCATTTGATAAAACGCCAGCATGGAAAGTTGTATCTCCAACGCGTGGAACGTATACGTATAATGGCTTAGCGGGTGTACCGAAGTTTGATGATTCGAAAACGTATATTAACCAACAGATTCCAGATGCAGGACGTATTTTGCCGAAGCTTGGTTTGAAATTTGAAGTAGTAGGACAAGCTGATGATAATTCTGCAGGTGCTGTTCGTTTATATCGTTAATACAGTAAAACTACCGAGAGATTTTCTTTCGGTAGTTTTTTTGTGAGCAATGAATTTTATATACAAAAAGAAATTATATATAATGTAACTTTACGAATAGAAATTTATTATATATGAAGTCTATATAAATAATGAAAGAATTGGATAAAAATAGTGGGAGAAGGTGAATGAATGAGTGTTTCTTCTATTGTAAATAAACAAAAGGAATATTTTTATAATGGCCATACGAGAAGTGTAGAAGTGAGAAAGAATAATTTGAAGAAGCTCTATGAAGGCATTCAGCGTTTTGAAGAAGAAATATTTCAGGCGTTAAAATTAGATTTAAATAAGTCAGTTCATGAGTCATTTACAACGGAAGTGGGATATGTATTAAAAGAAATCTCTTTTCAATTGAAGCATATTTCATCGTGGAGTAAACCAAAGCGTGTTCGAACAGCACTCACTCATTTTGGATCAAAGGGGAAAGTAGTGCCTGAACCGTACGGTGTGACACTTATTATTGCACCGTGGAACTATCCGTTTCAATTAGCAATTGCACCGCTTGTAGGAGCTCTAGCAGCTGGAAATACAATCGTTTTAAAACCGTCGGAGTTAACGCCAAACGTTTCCAAAGTGATTACAAGGATGTTAGAGGATTTATTCCAAGAAGAGCTTGTAGTGGTAGTAGAAGGCGGCGTTGAAGAGAGTACAGCTTTGCTGAAAGAACCATTTGATTATATTTTCTTCACAGGTAGTGTGGGCGTTGGGAAAGTTGTCATGGAAGCAGCAGCAAAACAGTTGACGCCGCTTACGTTAGAACTTGGCGGGAAAAGTCCATGTATTGTACATAAAGATGCGAAAATAGATGTAACGGCAAGAAGGATTGTGTGGGGAAAGTTTTTAAATGCAGGGCAAACATGTGTAGCGCCTGATTATATGTATGTGCATGCTTCCGTGAAAGAACAGTTAATTGAAGCGTTGCGACATGAAATTGAGGAGCAGTATGGAAAAGAGCCACTGCACAATGATAATTATGTAAGAATTGTGAGTGAGCGTCATTTTGAACGTTTATGTACGTTTTTGAAAGATGGTAAAACTGTAATTGGCGGGAACTATAAAAAAGAGACTTTACATATAGAACCAACAGTGTTAACTAATGTTACATGGAAAAGTTCCGTTATGGAAGATGAAATCTTTGGTCCGATTTTACCAATCATAGAGTACGACAATATAGAAGATGTAATTGGCACAATCCAGCAACATCCGAAGCCGTTAGCGTTATATGTATTCTCTGAAGATAAAGAAGTACAGAAGAAAGTAACGAGTAATATTTCGTATGGCGGAGGCTGTATTAATGATGTTGTCTATCATCTTGCAACACCGTATTTACCTTTTGGGGGCGTCGGAAGTAGTGGATTAGGGAGTTATCATGGGGAAGAAAGTTTTCGGACTTTTTCACATTATAAAAGCATTTTAGCCCAATCTACGGCATTCGATATGAAAATTCGTTACTCTTCTACAAAAAGTGCTTTAAAATTCATACGAAAGTTGTTAAAATGATGATGGTGTTTATCAGTAGGCGTAGCCGTATGATAATAGCCCCTTCGCAATGGAAGGGGTTTTTCTGTTCGACATTATGTATCATGCGAAAATGAATCAAACATACTACATAAAGAATAGAAGTGAACGTTTGCTAAATAACCATTTTTGTTTGGATCGAAACAAAAAATAGTCTATAGAACATAAATATGTATTCATGAATATAAAAATTTAAATTTGAGGTAGATAGGACGGGAAAATGAAAAAGATTATTAAAGTTGAAGCAGTAGAAAAACATTTTGGAAATCAAGTGATTATCCCACCGCTTTCTTTAGATATTAAAGAAGGGGAATTTTTAACGATTTTAGGGCCGAGTGGTTGCGGGAAAACGACGTTACTTCGTATGATCGCAGGATTTGAAACTCCAACTAAAGGGAATCTTTTATTAGATGATGAAAAGATTAACGATTTGCCACCATATAAGCGTCATATGAACCTAGTGTTCCAACATTATGCGCTATTCCCACATATGAATGTGGAGAAAAATATTTGTTTCGGTATGAAAATGCAGAAAGTACCGGCAGCAGAGCAGAAAGAGCGTGCTGAAGAGGCAATGCGTTTAACGCAGTTACTTGAGTTCCGTAATCGTAAACCTGCGAAGCTTTCTGGTGGACAGCAGCAGCGTGTAGCAATTGCGAGAGCGATTGTAAATAACCCGCGTGTATTATTACTAGACGAGCCACTTGGAGCATTAGACTTTAAGTTAAGAAAAGACTTGCAACGTGAATTGAAAAACTTACAACGTAATTTAGGAATTACGTTCATATACGTAACGCACGACCAAGAAGAAGCGATGAGTATGAGTGATCGTATCGTTGTTATGAATAAAGGCCATATTGAACAAATCGGAACGCCGAAAGAAATTTATAATAAGCCGAAAACGTTGTTCGTTGCGACATTTATCGGTGAAAATAATATTGTGAAAAACGGGGAAGGCTATGTAGCAATTCGCCCTGAAAATGTAAAAGTGCGTTCGGTTGAAGAGCAGATTTTAAAAGAATACCACCTTGGACATATTGAAGACATTGAGTTTGTTGGAAATATGGAAAAGCTTTATGTACGTGATGAGAAAACATCAGAATTACTAATGGCATATCAAACTGCTGAAGAAGCAGCGCAGTGGAGCATTGGAGATAATGTATACGTAGGCTGGGAGCAAGAGGACGAGGTGACCTTAAATTGAAAAAAGGGAAATTACTCGCACTACCTACAGTCGCATGGCTGTTAATCTTCTTCCTAATTCCCCTTCTGTTTGTATTGGCATTTGCCTTCATGCAGCGCGGAGCATATGGGACAGTGGAAATGCAATTTACATTAGAGAACATAGCACGTGTATTTGACCCATTATATATGGGGACGTTATGGGAAACAGTGAAAATTGCGGTTATTACGACAGTAATATGTTTACTAATTGGTTATCCATTTGCGTATACAATTACAATTGTTGATCGTAAATATCGTTCCATTCTTTTATTATTGGCAACGATCCCGTTTTGGATTAACTTCCTTGTTCGTTCTTACGCATGGATTGTTATTTTACGTTCACAAGGTCTTGTAAACACATTGTTATTGAAGCTAGGCATTATTAGTGAACCGTTAAATTTACTATACAATACACCTTCTGTAATACTTGGGATGGTATATTCTTTATTACCATTTATGATTTTACCGGTGTATGCAGCGATTGAGCAGCTTGATAAGCGTAAGCTAGAAGCAGCTTATGATTTAGGGGCAACACCAGTAAAAGCATTTTGGAATGTTACAGTACCAATGACGATGTCAGGGATTGCTACCGGTTCTATTTTAGTGTTTGTTTCTTCTATCGGAATGTTTGTTGTATCAGACGTTATGGGTGGATCGAAAGTAGCATTAATCGGAAACGTAATTCAAAATCAATTCTTAGGAGCGCGTGATTGGCCGTTTGGATCTGCGTTATCTATGATTGTTGTTCTATTCTCTGTTCTGTTAATTTACTTATATTATCGTGCAACGAAAGTATATAAATATGATGGGAACGGAGGGGAATAGGCAAAGATGAAGAAGTTTTTAGTTTCTTATTCTTGGTTAATTTTATTGTTCTTGTATTTTCCAATGATGGTTTTAATGGTATATTCCTTCAATGATTCTCGCATTAATGCGGAATGGGAAGGATTCACATTCCATTGGTATACAGATTTATTTCAAAAACAAGATGTTATTGATGCGTTTGTAAATAGTATGACGATTGCGGTCGTAACGACGATTGTAACGACTGTTCTTGGTGTGATTTTCGCAATTGCATTACATCGTTATAAATATCGTTATGAAGGGGCTATTAATGGTCTTGTGTATTTACCAATTTTAATTCCTGATATTTTAATGGGGTTATCTTTACTTATTTTATTTAGTCAATTAGGTATGGAACTTGGTAAAACAACAATTATTATTGCGCACATTACATTTAGTATTTCATTTGTTGTCGTTATTTTAGCAGCACGCCTTTCTGGTAT
This sequence comes from Bacillus cereus group sp. MYBKT111-2, assembly GCF_051915205.1. NCBI lineage: Bacteria > Bacillati > Bacillota > Bacilli > Caryophanales > Bacillaceae > Bacillus > Bacillus cereus group sp. MYBKT111-2. Next base: position 248,557 of record NZ_JBQAEG010000005.1, on the reverse strand, counting down.
GGGACGTGATTTAGAAGAGGCTGCGAACGATCTAGGAGCAACGCCGTGGCAAACGTTTCGTTATGTAACGTTCCCAGCAATTGCACCAGGAGTTATTTCAGCCGCATTATTAACATTCACATTATCAATTGATGATTTTGTAATTAGTTTCTTCGTATCAGGACCAGGATCAACAACATTGCCATTATACATTTACAGTATGGTTAAGCGCGGAGTATCACCAGAAATTAATGCACTTTCTACAATTTTAATTGTAGCTATCGTAGGATTAATGGTTCTATCTGAAATCTTCCGTAACAAAGGTGCAGATGGTGAAGAAAACTCTGGAGGACACCTTCCTTTATAATACGAACGATATAGAAAGTACGAGGAGGTAATAAAACCGATGAAATTAATGAAAAGATTAGCCGGCGCAGCAATTAGCTTTAGCCTTGTTGCTGGTGTACTTGCTGGTTGTGGTGAAAAAAAAGAAGAGTTAAACATTTATAGCTGGGCTGACAATTTTGATGAGCAAGTGCTAAGAGATTTTGAAAAGAAATATAACGTGAAAATTAACTATGATAAGTATGCAAGTAATGAAGAAATGTTTGCGAAATTACAAGCAGGCGGCGCGAAGTATGATTTAATTCAGCCGTCGGATTACATGGTTAAAACGATGGCGAAAATGGATTTATTAGCGCCGTTAGATAAAAAGAATATCCCAAATATCGAAAACATGGTTTCTAATTTCAAAACACCTGCGTTTGATCCAGAGAATAAATATTCTTTAGTATATACTTGGGGCGTAACAGGTATTGCATATAATAAAAAGTATGTGAAGGAAGCACCTACAAGCTGGGCTGACTTATGGAATGAGAAATATAAAGGGCATGTAACTTTATTAAATGATTCTCGTGAAGTGTTAGGAATGGGTCTTAAGAAGCATGGATTCTCAAACAGTACGAAAGACGATGCACAGTTAAAGACAGCAGCAACTGATTTACAGAAGCTACTTCCAAACTTATTAGCATTTGATACAGATAATATTAAACAAAAATTCATTACAGAAGATGCTTGGATCGGAACAGTTTGGTCTGGAGATGCAGCATTTATCGCAAAAGATAATAAAGATGTAGAGTACGTTGTACCAAAAGAAGGCGGCACAATTTGGGCTGATACGTTAGCAATTCCAAAAGGTGCAAAAAACAAAGAGCTTGCAGAGAAGTTTATGAACTACTTATTAGATGAAAAAGTAAGTGTGAAAAACTACGAGTCAATTGGATACAGTAATCCAAATGAAAAAGCTCACCCTCTTCATAGTAAAGAATATCGTGATAACCACATGATCTTCTTAACGAAAGAAGAATTAGATCGTACAGAATGGCTTGTTGATGTAGACGATAAGCTAAAAGACTACGACCGTTACTGGACAGAGTTAAAAACAAAAGGTAAATAAGTAAGAAAATGCGGTTTCTACAGTAGAAATCGCATTTTTTCATAGTAGGAGGAAATCGTTTGAAGAAGTTGCATCAATATGAGGTAATGTGTATCGGTTTATTATTTGCTGTATTTGGCATTGTTGCTTGGCGAGTACATGCTGGCGGCGTTACAGTGATGGATACATATGTCCGAGGGGTAGTAAAAGGGTTACAAACAGAAAGTTCGCTTACATTTTTCTCACACTATACAAAATTAGGTTCTGCCATTGGGATTGTAACTGTACTTATTATAAGTTTACTTGTTTTTTGGAGAAAACGTTATTATGCTGCGATGATCGTATATCCAATGGGCATTTTAACAACACATCTTGTGAATAAAGGGATAAAAGAAATTATGAAAAGGGATCGTCCGTCGTTAAATGAAACGTTGGATGCGCTTGGATATAGTTTCCCTAGTGGGCATGCAATGTTATCTATTATGACATTTGGATTTCTTACTTATATCATTGTGGCAAATTTGAAGAGTGTAACGGGAAAATATGTTATAACGATTTTGATAGGAGTAGTAATTATATCGATTGGATTAAGTAGAGTCATTTTAAATGTACATTATCCAACTGATATTTTAGCAGGTTATTGCGTAGGTGGTATTTTGTTAATTATGGCGATTTATTGCCATCGTTTACTTACCGAGAGATTGGGACTTAATAAAGAGAGATAAAAAACGTCTGGAAAAACTATCATTATAGTGTTTCCAGACGTTTTTTGTTTGCATGAAGATGTGATACATTATAAGTAACAATTGAATGATGTAAAGTAGGTGAAAATGTGTGAAAACAAATGTACATAAAGTAGATAAGTGGGGAAAATTAGGAGCTTTTTTGTATCAGTTTCGTTATACAGTAATTGTAGCATTATTATTGCTTGCGATAGCACTCGGTATTTTCGCTCCAAAGCTACCGGGAGTATTAGGTGGTGACGGTTTCCAAACAGAAGGAGACTATCAAAAAACGAAAGAAATTTTAGATGAAGATTTTAAGAGGTCTCAAGATACGCTGTTACTCGTTTTTGAAAAAAATAAAGGCGTTTCAAATGAAGAATTTCAAAAGCAAGTAGAGGGAATTGTAAAAAATGTACAAGAGACAGAGACATATGAATCTTTCCATCATCCAGTGCAAAATAAAGAAATGTTACAAGATGATATCGGTTATGCGACAATTTTATTTTCCGGGAAAACAAATAAAGAACGAATGGAAAAGACATTACAATTTGCTGATAAAATTGAAAAGGAAAGTAATGAGGCATTAAAAGTAACGCCTACAGGGTTTCCGAAAATTAACAAAGAGATTAATGAAAGAACGCAAAATGATTTAAAAGTAGCAGAGATGATTGGGTTACCGATTGCATTTCTCGTATTACTATTTTCATTCGGTAGCCTTTTGGCATCTATTTTACCAATTGTAAATGGGGCACTTAGTGTTATTAGTACGATGGGCATATTATACTTTGTAGGTAGCGATAAGGAACTATCTATCTTTGTGTTAAATGTTGCACCGATGATCGGGCTTGCGTTATCTATTGATTTTGCACTATTATTTGTAAATCGTTTTCGAGAGGAAGTTGCAAAGCGAACGGTAAAAGAAGCAATAGCAATTACATATCAGACAGCAGGGCGGGCAATCGTATTTTCAGGATTATGTGTATTCGTTGGCCTATCCGGTTTGTTTTTCTTTAAAATCGATTATATTCAGTCTGTCGCAATTAGCGGAATGATTGTTGTAATTATGAGTATTTTATTCTCACTCACACTTCTTCCAGCGTTATTATCATTAATTGGTAAACGAATATTAAAAAAGAATCAAGTAGCACATACGCCAGCAAAGGCATGGCGTACATTTGCACAATTTGTAATGAAACATCCAATTGCGATGATTATTGTTGTTACAACATTTATTGTGATTTGCTTATTACCATTACGTACAGCTAATTTGCAGTTTCCTGACGTGGAAGCTCTACCTAAACAAAGTGATACAAGAATTGCATATGAAAAGTACGAAGAGACATTTAATGAAACTGCAAAAACACATGCTGATGTTACGTTAGTGGTAGAGACGAAAAAAAATATGAAAGAAAAAGAAAGTTTACAAAAGGTAGAAGAAGTCGTTCAAAAGTTAAAAGGTGATAAGAAAGTATATGAAGTAAGAAGTTTATACGACAGTTTAAATGGAATGAAATCAGATCAAGTAGCTGGGATGTTACAGTCGCCAGAATCCGCTAAAATAGCTCCGGTATTTGAAGCGTATACGAAAGGAAATAAGACAATAATCGAAGTCTTTTTACATACAAAACCACGTACAGAAATTGCGAAACAATGGGCTCGTGATTTTAAACAAAATTATAAAGAAACGAATGTTACGTATTATCTAGGCGGAATGACGACGTTCCAACAAGAGTTAGAAGATGAAATTAAAGATAAAGTTGCAATTGGTATGTCTGTTATATTTGGGTCGACCTTTGTTATATTATTATTTGCATTCCGATCTATACTCATTCCAATTAAGGCGATTATTATGAATATACTTAGTTTAAGTGCGACAATTGGAATTGTTGTTTGGTTATTTGAAGGTGGGCATTTTGGTTTAGAAGCAAGTCCTGTTTTATTTGTCTTACCAATTTTCATTTTCGGCCTCGTATTTGGACTTAGCATGGATTATGAAGTCTTTCTTATTTCGCGTATCCATGAACTGTATGAAGAAACAGGGGATAACGATCAAGCGACGTTAGAAGGACTTGTTTCAACAAGTAGAATTATTACATCAGCTGCATTAATTATGATTGTTGTAACTGGTGCTTTCGCCTTTACTGATATTTTACCAGTACGGCAAATGGGTCTTGGTGTTGCATTAGCGATATTTCTTGATGCAACAATTATTCGTCTTATGCTCGTACCAAGTTTAATGAAATTGTTTGGAGACTGGAATTGGTGGTTACCATTTCGAAAGAAGAGAGAAAAATCATCATAAAAAAATACTCATCTATAAGATGAGTATTTTTTTATGAATAGCAAGACCTACATTTTGCAAATAGTATGTGATAAGAACATTACATATAAGTAGGTGAAGACAATGTTTCGTTATTTTAAATTTAAGCTAAATGATACAGTACAGTTTGCAGAAAACGATGGGCATATGTATCGCATTGTCGGTTATCGGTTAGAAAAAGGGTTTTACCCAAAAGATGAATGGACTCATATTATTTATGAATTGCTTAGAGATTTTGATGGGTATACGATGGATGCGGAAGAAGAGGAACTTGTAAAGGTGATTCAAGTAGAGGATGAGTATTACAAAATACAAGAAGTATCGGGCTATCGTTATCCGGTAAAAATGAAGCAAAAACAACAAGTGATGAAAGGAGAAAAGATGGATGACTTATTAGATACGTATAACGACTATAAGCGATTGGCGGATTTCTTTAAAGATTTATCATATGAACAAAAAGCGGAAGAAGTGTTGCAGGAAATGAGAAGGCGTAGAGCGTGAAGGGCAGTCTATTATAAGACTGTCCTCTATTTTTGACGGTGCATCAAAGTGTATTTTCCGTTACAATGAGAGAATCAATAGAAATAAGGTGATACAGTATGGAAACGAAGAAAAAGGGCGAATGGTGCGAAATGACTGTTCCAGCGAAATGGAATGGCATCAGTATTGATTCGTTATTAAAAATAGAATGGGAAATACCGAAAAAGTTGTTGCATCAGCTTCGTATGGAGAAAGGCGTTACCGTTAATGGAGAACAAAGAAGATGGAATGAGCTTTTAAAAGAAGGCGATAAGTTGCAAGTTCATATGTTTATGGAGGAAGAATACGGTGTAGAGCCTGAATATGGTGAATTACATGTAGTATATGAAGACGATCATGTACTCATTGTCAATAAGCCTGAGAAGATGGATACGCATCCTTCTGAAAAAGGCGGGATGGGAACACTTGCAAACCTTGTTGCCTTTCATTTTCAAATGCAAGGTTTAGAGACGAAGGTTCGTCATATTCATCGGTTAGATAAAGATACGACAGGTGGTGTCGTGTTTGCGAAGCATAGAATTGCTGGTGCAATTATGGATCGTTTATTAATGGAACGAAAAATTAAAAGAACGTATGCGGCGCTTGTGGAAGGAAAAGTAAAAAAGAAGCAAGGAACAATTGACGCAGCTATCGGAAGAGATCGCCATCATGCTACGAGACGACGTGTTTCTCCAAAGGGAGATCAAGCTATAACATATTATAAAGTAGAGAAGTATTTTAAAAATCAAAATGTTACGCTCGTAATGTTACAATTGGAAACAGGTCGAACTCATCAAATTCGTGTTCATATGAGCTATAACGGCAATCCATTAGTTGGGGATGTATTATATGGTGGACAAACAAAATATATGTCTAGGCAGGCGTTACATGCAATGAAGATAAACTTCTTACATCCAATTACGAAAGAAGAGATTGAAGTTGATGTACCATTTCCTACAAAATTAAATGATACAATGAAAGAATTTCAAAGAATGAATGCATAAAGTGGAAGTTTAAATTTGAGAAAAGTAGATTTTTGCAGGAATTTCTCTAAAAGAAGCGAAGCCGTTAAGAGAAAAGAGGGGTGAGAATCACTTGATCAAATATAAATATATACTAGGAATATTTTTCGCTTGTCTTTTAGTTACTCTATGTCTCTATCCATATTTACCAGAGCATTTGGCGGTACATTGGGATGGAAATGGCCGGCCAAACGAGTTCATGAGTAAACAAGTTGTTATAGCACTTATTCCTTGTCTTATTATTTTCTTACATGGATTGATGTATATTATTTCACATAATATATATAAGTTTAATGAAGACGAGCATGTCATTATAAGTGGATTTCTAAAGACGATTACTTTATTTATGTTGTTTATCCATATGCTCATTCTTTTTATTAATTTTGGAAGCATGATATCCTTTCAAACAGGACTAACAATTGGGATTAGTATGTTTCTTTTCATGCTTAGTAAGGCGTTTAAAAAAGTTCAGAGTACGGAAAAAGACTCAATCAAATTAAAAAAGATCCGTTTAGTGAGTAGACGGATTTTTCAAGTGATGGCATGTAGTATATTGTTTTCATTGTTTTTGAACTTGAAATGGGGATTTTATGTGTTACTTAGCGTAATAAGTGGTGGTTCTATTTTGTTTATGTTCTACGCTTTATACTCATACATAATAGAAAGTTATGAAACGTAAAAAAGAGTCTTCTCATTATGAGAAGACTCTTTTAATCTATTTACTTCGTAATAAATTGTTGTGTCCAGTAGTTGCCGCTTTCTACATAACCAACACCGATGTGAGTGAAGCCATTATTTAAGATGTTTGCACGGTGTCCAGCACTATTCATCCAAGCTTGTACTACTTCTTCAGGTGTACGTTGGCCTTGGGCGATGTTTTCACCTGCAGATGTATAAGAAATACCAAATTTCTTCATCATGTCAAACGGAGACCCGTATGTAGGGCTGTTATGATCAAAGTAGTTATTTTTTTGCATATCTTCAGATTTAATGCGTGCTACTTTGCTTAATTCAGTGTCGATTTTTAAAGCTGGTAAACCTTGTTTTGCACGCTCAGCGTTTGTTAATTCAACAACACGTTGTTCGAACTCGCTTAAAGATTTTGCTTCTTCAGCAGGCTTTTGCTCAGCCGGTTTTTGTTCAGCTGGTTTTTGAGTATTATTGTTTTCAGCAGGCTTTTGAGCTTCTGGTTTTTGAACTTCTTCAGCAGGCTTTTGCTCGGCCGGTTTTTGCTCAGCAGGCTTTTGAGTTTCTGGCTTAGCTGTTGGTTGCTCAGTTACAACATTTTCAGTAGGTTGTTGACCAGGAATAATGCAATTTGGTTGGAAGTTTCCTTGTTGCCATTGTGCTAATGACTCAACGCCCATAGATTGTAAGAATGCTTGTAATTCTTGTTGGCTCATTTGCTTCATCATCACTTTTGAATGCTGAATATTTTGAACCTTTATGTTAGATGGTTGTACTGTTGCAGCTTGTGCATCTAGAGAAGATACTCCTAAAGTAAGAGCCGTTGCAGCAGCTACAGATAATAAAACACGCTTTTTCATGATGTGTGTCCCCCTATATAAAGTTTTAATTTGTTTTCACACGATTTGTTTTTGACAGCCTGTCTGACTGACAAATTCATCGTAGCATAGATTTTGTGAGAAAAAAGATGGAAAAAAATTCATAGACTTAAAATTTACCTAATTTATCCTAAGAGGGGAAAGGGGAAAAAATAAGAGAAACATAGAGTATAAAAGGAATTTTCAGCATTTTTATACTTGGTTATAAGACGCGTTTTTTGGATAAATGTACCTATATTGAAAATGAAGAATCCTATTGTATCAATGGTTTGAGCGTTTTTTTGAGGAATATACTGGATTGATTTTTACAAAACTGTAATGTTTCTGTTGTTCTTTTTTATAATAAAGTAACATATTTTTAATGTTGTAGCGGACAAAAAAGCGGCTATCTCTTTACATAGACGAAGGAGATAGCCGTTTTCCTATTATTACGTATGTTACGAGTTATTACGAGTTGGTTTCAATTGCTTCTAATAATAAATCAACGATGTGAATTCCTCTCATTTTATGAGAAAGACCTTCTCGTTCAACGCCTAATTTCATTTGTAATAAACAACCTGGATTTGCAGTAACAATGGTTGCTGCTTCTGTTTCATGCACACGGTCCATTTTGTAATCTAGAAATTCCATAGATAGTTCTGAATGAACAATGTTATAAATACCAGCAGAACCACAGCAGCGATCCGCATCTTTCATTTCACGGTATGTTGCGCCTTGAATTGCTTCTAGTAACATACGAGGTTCTGAAGATGTTCGCATAACATTGCGTAAATGACAAGAGTCTTGATACGTAATAACTTGCGGCGTGAGTCGTAAGTCAGTTCGCTTATGGAAGTCTAGTTCTACTAGTATAGCAGTAATATCTTTAATCTTAGAAACAAACTGCTTAGCACGTTCAGCCCAATCCGGATCATCCTTTAAAAGATAATCATAGTCTACGAGGTAAGCTCCGCAACCTCCTGCATTCGTAATAATATAGTCGATGTTTAAATCTTCGAATGCTTTTATATTGCGTTTTGCTAATTCTTTTGCCCCATTTTTCTCACCAGCATGCCCATGTAATGCCCCGCAGCAACTTTGTGCTTTCGGAATAACGATATCACAACCAGCTAACTGAAGCAGTTTCATCGTTGCGTTATTTGTTTCTAAAAACATTGTATCCATTAAACAACCTGTGAAGAATGCAACTTGTTTCTTCTTCGTACTTTCAGCATGTAAAAATTCAGGACGATCTTTCATTGCTTTCATTTTAGGGACCTTAGGCAAAACGAGATCCATTGTTGCAAGTGTTTCAGGGAATAACTTCATAATTCCTGTTTTATGTGTTAGCGTTTGTAAACCGGAACGTTGGTAAAATCCGATTAATCCTGTTAATGTTCTCATTCGATTTTGATGCGGGAAAAGTCCTTCAAAAACGACTTTACGAACAGCTCTCACTGGCATTGAAAATTTTTTGTTTTGATTTATAATATCACGAGCTTCTTCTAATAAATGTCCATAATTCACACCAGATGGACAAACAGGTTCACAAGCACGGCAGCCGAGGCAAACATTTAATGTGTTTTCAACATCTTCATCTGGCTCAATTAAGCCGTCAACGACCGCTTTCATTAATGCGATACGTCCACGCGGGGAATGTGATTCTTTATATCCAGATTGAATGTAAGTAGGGCAAGTTGGTAAGCAGAAACCGCATCGCATGCAGTTTAGTAGTTCATCTTCACTTAATCGTTCTTTAAATTCTTTTTGAATGTTTTCTTTATTTAATGTTGTCATCTCTCAACCACCACTCTTTTACGAGTGTCCTTCGCGAACATCTTTCCTGGATTCATAATGTTATTTGGATCGAAGGCTTGTTTAATTCCTTGCATAGCAGCAATACCTTCTTTACCTAACTTCATTTCTAAATACGGAGCCTTCATCGCACCAACACCATGTTCACCAGTAATCGTGCCACCAAGTTCAATTGCTTTCGCAAATATTTCAGCAAAAGCTTGTTCAGCTCGGCGCATTTCTTCTTCGTTGCGAGCATCTGTCATACAAGTTGGGTGTAGGTTGCCATCGCCAGCATGGCCAAACGTACAAATAGGAATATTATATTTTTTGGCAATGGCATTAATAGCTTCAACCATCGGAGCAATCTGTGAGCGTGGTACCGTTGCATCTTCTAATATTGTAGTAGGTTTTAATCTTGCCAGTGCTGACAGTGCACTACGGCGAGCTGTTCGAAGCGCATCTGCTTCCGCTTCATCTTTTGCGACGCGAACATCAACTGCATTCATGGAACGACAAACGTTAGCCATTTTTTCAATATCTCGATTAACAACTTCAGGCGGACCGTCTTGTTCAATTAATAAAATTGCTTTTACGTCAGTTGGTAAACCGATTTGAGCAAACTCTTCTACTACTTCAATTGTCGGCTGGTCTAAAAACTCAAGTGTCGCTGGAATGATTTTATTTGCAATAATAGAAGAAACAGCACGTGCAGCTTCGTTAATATCTTCATATAGTGCAAGCATCGTTTTCTTCGTTTCAGGCATAGGAACAAGTTTTAATATTGCTTCTGTTACGACGCCAAGTGTTCCTTCAGAACCGATAAATAAACGAGTTAAATCGTAACCAGCTACATCTTTTGCTAATTTACCACCAGTGCGAATCATATCACCATTTGGTAAGACAAGTTCAAGCCCCATCACATAATCACGTGTTACGCCATATTTTAATCCACGTAATCCACCCGAGTTTTCATTAATGTTACCGCCAATTGTAGAAATTTTCATTGAGCTTGGATCTGGTGGATAAAATAAACCTTTTTCTTCTACTGCTTTAATAATATCAAGCGTAATAACACCAGCTTGTACAGTAATTGTTAAATTTTCTTCATCAATTTCTAAAATGTTATTCATATGACGGAAGATAAGGACGATACCGCCTTCAAGTGGACATGTCCCTGCGCAAAGATTTGTTCCAGACCCACGAACATATACAGGGATTTTGTGAGTGTTACATACTTTTAATACTTCAGCTACTTCATTTGTATTACGAGGAGCAATGACTGCATCAGGCATTGCTTGGAAGTTTGGAGTGGCATCATAACTATACGTTAAACGCCCCATATTGGATGTATCTACATTATCTTCGCCAACAATGGATACGAATGAATCAATAATTTGTTTTTCTAACATTGGAAATCCCCCTCAAACTGTTAACGTAATGAGTCATAATAAAAAACGTTGTCACAGTGCTTTCATTATAATGATAAAAAAGTCGGGGGATTCTTTCTATGTATAATCATCTAAAGATTAATCTATTTTATCATTCTTTTTTGTTTGATTATCTAATAAGAGGAGCGAGAAATATAAAATATTTAAGTCTTTGAATTGTTTCGGATCAAGTCCTGTATACTCCTCAATTTTTTTAAGTCTATAATGCAATGTGTTAATGTGTATATGTAATTGCTCCGCTGTTTGTTTATAGGATTGGTTATAATCAATAAATAAACGTAAAGTGTGCATAAGTTCAGGCGATGATAGTAAGTTTTCGATGGTGCGCTTTAGAAATTGTTCCCGCGTTTCCGCAGAAATATCTTGTAAGCACATTTCTAAACGTAAATCTTCATTAAATACAATGTTTTTCGTTGCAAGTGATACGGAAAGAGCTTGTAATGCTTGTTCGTACGATAAATTCATATTGCTTGGCGTAACGGATTGGCCAATCCCGATATATAAAGGAATAGAAAACAAAGTTTCACAGTCTTGTTTTAATCGTTTTAAAAATTGATATGTTTGCTCTTTGGAGTTCGTGGCTGTAAATAAAATGAATCGATCATTTCCCCAGCGAATAAATAAATGCTCCTTTGTTAATAGATTGCGTACGTGTTGCCAAATCTTACGCTGAAGCATCGTGTCATTTTGATCGATAGAGAACAAAATAAGTTGTTTTTTCTTATATAAATCAATACCAAGTGTTTTGGCGCGATCGAGAAAGCTTGGAGACCAGTCTGTATTTTGAAGCCAATCAAAGACAAATGCTTCGTAAGAACGGTGTTCAAGTTCTAGCTGTTCTAAAAAGTAGTTTTCGTGAATGAGTAGTTCGGTCATTTTACGTAATATTTCTCCGTATTGGGAAATGTTTTCAGGTTCGCCTGTAATTCCAATGACACCAATTACTTCGTCATGGAATAGTAAAGGGAGATTCATACCCGCTTTTACGCCATGCAAACGTCGTTCATCCTCTTTTGTAATAATGACAGTTTTCTTTTGTTTTGCGCAGCGGAGTGCGCCTTCATGAAATTGGCCGATTCTTTCTATATCTGTACTTGCGATAATAACGCCTTGTATATTAATGATAATAATATTTTCTTTAATTAGCCTGCGTACTTCTCGTACAATTTTATTCGCTAAATCAGGAAAAAGCATAATTGGCACACCTCAAATTCTATTTGTTGTACATTATATATGTAAATGAAGTAGGAAAGGGAAATTTCACACTTTCCACACATTTATTTGTTATTTTACAATTATAACGAAATCATCCGAAGATGGAGGGAATCTTTTGAGAAAGTCTGTTTTTCTTATTTGTTTTTTATTTCTATTAGTAGGGTGTCAAAGAAGTTCATATACACCGATTGCTAAAGATAAAAGTGTTATTATAACAACGAATATAAAAGAAGGCAGTATTAGTTTTGTCGATAAGCAAACTAAAAAGTTAATTACGACATGGGAACTTAACGAGCCGATGGCAGGAACCCTACTACTTCCAAATGGTGAAGACATACTTGTATATGGTAAGCAGTTAGAGTACATGTATGTATATTCACTAGTTGAAGGAAGACAAGTGGAGAAATATAAAACTGGAAAAGGTATTGTAAATGTAATCGTATCCGAAGATAAAAAACAATTATTTGCTGCCGATCAAAATGCCCAAAAGGTAAGGTTCTTTACGATAAAAGGCAAAGAGACAGGAAGTGTGTCAACTGGAAAAGGGCCAATAACGATGGTAGAGTACCATAACCAGTTATCTGTATTAAACTTTTATGATACGAAGCTAACGACAATTGATACAAAGAAAAAAGAATTGATACAAACCTTTATGATTCCACCAGCGTCAACGGGGGCGACAATTAGTCCAGATGGGAAAGAAATATGGATTGGCGGACATGGTGATGGAAATCAGGTAAATGAGAAAGTATTAGTGTATTCTTTGCAGAGCGGAGAAATGGTACGTTCTTTACACGCTCCGTTTATGCCTGTGAATATTACGAAGGATCATAAGTACGTATATGCATTAAGTCACGGTTCGAATACGCTTAGAAAGTTTGATGTTAGCACGTATAAAGAGGTGGCTTCTGTAGAAGTAGGATCAAACCCATTTGCATTTTTGAAGAGCGGAGCAGAAGGATACGTAGCAAGCTATGATAGTGATGAAGTTTGCGTCATGGATATGAAGAATTTGAAAATAAAACAAACAATTAAAGTCGGAAAAGGACCGTTTCAACTCATAGAGAGAGAAGGGAAGGACAATGAGTAAATATAGGGTGCTAGTTGTAGATGATGAAAGTGATATGAGGCAACTTGTTGGAATGTACTTAGATAATTTCGGATACGAGTGGGAAGAAGCTGAAAATGGAAAAGAAGCTCTAAAAAAATTAGAGACAAATCATTATGATTTCGTTGTACTAGATATTATGATGCCAGAGATGGATGGACTTTCAGTTTGTAAAGAAATTAGAAAAACGTCAGATGTACCAATAATATTTTTAACAGCAAAAGGTGAAGAGTGGAATAGGGTGAACGGCTTACGTATGGGAGCAGATGATTATATTGTAAAGCCATTTAGTCCTGGTGAATTAATTGCTCGTATGGAAGCTGTGTTAAGACGTTATACAAAGCAAGAGCAACAAGAGGAGATTCAGTTTGGCCCGATCCTTATTAATGAAAAAAGTAGGAAGATTGAGGCTGATGGTGAGCCGATTTCTCTTACAGTAAAAGAGTTTGATTTACTCTATTTTCTTTGCCAACATACGGGACAAGTATTTAGCCGGGAACAATTGCTGGAAAAGGTATGGGGATATGATTATGCGGGAAGTACAAGAACAGTAGATACGCACGTGAAAACGATGCGTTTGAAGCTTGGAGAAAGTGGAAACTACATTCAAACTGTTTGGGGTGTAGGCTATAAATTTGAGGTGTAACGTATGTTTACGATGGTACAGAAGCTTTGGCTGACAGTAGTATGTGCAGTATTTGTAACAGTTTCCTTTCTTTACTTTGTATCTTTATATTCGTATGAAAAACTATACGTTGATAATTTAAAAGATTCATTAGTAATGGAAGGGAAGCGTCTTGCTGCGCAATATGATAAGCGCGAAGGAATATCAATTTTTGAAGAGAAAGTAAGAGCATTTGATCAAATATCTAGTTCAGACGTTCTTTTCGTATCGAACCCACGTGATTTAAGTGCATGTTTACCATTTGATGTGCACCATCATTCTCTTATAAGTGAAGGGGACAGGCAAGCATTATTAGATGGAAAAACTGTGACAAAGATAGGATACGAGGAACATTTTGACCGTAATATTATGGGGGTTGTCATCCCTGTTTTAGAAAATAAAAAATTAGTTGGTATTGTATATTCTTATATTCCTTTAAAAAGTATAAAAGACTTAATATATGATATGGGTCTTATTTTAGCACCGTTAGCACTTGCTATAACTTTACTGACAATATGGATTGGTAGAAAAATTATTATTGCTATTACGAAACCACTTTCGCAAATGGAACGAGTTGCCAATCATTTGGCTACGGGAGATTTCTCAGAACGAATTACAATTTCTTCTGAAGATGAAATTGGACGATTAGGAAAAGCATTTAATAAGATGGCAAATTCTTTAGAGACAGAAGACGTAAAGCGTAAGGAGTTTTTAGCTAACGTTTCGCATGAACTAAGAACACCGCTTAGTTATATAAAAGGGTATAGCGAGGCTATTTTAGATGGTGTAGCGAAGGGACCACAGCAGGAAAAAGTAACACAGCTCATTCATAAAGAAGCAGATCGTATGCAACGTCTCGTTCATGATTTATTAGATTTAGCACAACTAGAAGGGGAACATTTCCCTTTAAAGAAACAACCTATCGTTTTTTCACAACTAATTGAAGATGTGTTAGATACGTATGAGATTAAGTTTATAGAAAAGAAAATTCGTATTTCAACAAATTTAAATCCAGAAATTATTGTAATGATTGATGAGGATCGTATGCAGCAAGTGCTTCATAACGTGTTAGATAATGCGATACGGTATACAAATCAAAACGGGGATATCATAATAACTTTAGAGCAAATCGATGATTACTGTGAATTGAAAATAAAAGATACAGGAATTGGTATTGATCTAGAGCATTTAGAAAATCTGGGTGAGCGTTTTTATCGAGTTGATAAAGCGAGAAGTCGTCAACATGGTGGAACAGGTTTAGGCCTTGCTATTGTAAGACAAATTGTTCATATACATGACGGACAGTGGCGAATTGAAAGTAAAAAAGATAAGGGAACGACGGTTAGTATTAAATTGAAAGTACAGGATGAGGAGAGCATGTTCTAATTTTTAGGGCATGCTCTTTTTTAGAAAACAGTTATACGTAAAAGTATTAATTAATATGTAATAAATATCTAAATTTTGACGATTTTATGAACAAAACATTTGTACTTCTTACCAATTCGTTCTAAAATGGTTATGATGCAAAGTTCTTATAAATCGTTTCAATTGTTGTTTGGAAGATACTGAGGTGATTTAACTGGAGTACAAATCTATTAAACCGAAAAAAATTTACGAAGAAGTATCTGAAGCTATTTTAACAATGATTAAAAATGGTACGTTAAAACCTGGTGACAAACTACTTCCTGTACATCAATTAGCTGAGCAGTTTCAAGTTGGCAGATCTGCTGTTCGTGAAGCGCTAAGTGCGCTAAGAGCGATGGGCTTAATTGAGATGAAACAAGGAGAAGGTACATATGTGAAGAATTTTGATTCTTCTTCATTAACAAAATCATTAAACAATAGATTATTGATGAAGAAAGAAGATATTTTGAATTTATTAGAAGTACGAAAGGTGCTTGAAGTGGGGGCAGTTCGAGCAGCTGCGGCAAAACGTACGGAAGATAATTTGCAAAATATGAAGCATTGGTTAGATGAAATGGCAAAGAGCATTGGAGATGAAAAGGCTGGTGAAAAAGCAGATTTTCAGTTCCATATGGGAATTGCGGAATCTTCGCATAACAACATTTTGCTTGAACTCATGAATCATGTTTCAGAGATGATTGCTGAAACGATTGGTGAATCAAGACGCATTATTTTATATGGTGAACAAACAACATCAGAACGACTTATAGAAGAGCATCAAGTTATATATGATGCGGTGTTAAAGCAAGATGTAGAATTAGCGCAGCAAGCAATGCTAGATCATTTAACAAATGTAGAACATATTGTCACAGGTAGAAACGATATAAATTCTTAATTTAATCTTTTAAAAATCTAATTTTCTGATAAAATAGAGAGAGATTAAGTAAGCGTTTTCTTTAGAAGAGGGAGAGGATAGGCCATGGTTGAGCCTATTTCTTCTCTCCTTAGTCATCTGATGACCATATGTTTGTTGGTGGAGTTGTAAAAAGGGGGAGTAATAATTATGAAAGTTACTTTATTTGTTACTTGTTTAGTCGATATGTTTGAAACAAATGTCGGCAAAGCAACAGTTGAGGTGTTGGAGCGTTTAGGTTGTGAAATTGAATTTCCAGAAGCACAAGTTTGTTGCGGTCAGCCTGCTTATAATAGCGGCCATGTAGAAGCTGCAAAAGAAGCGATGAAACATATGATTGAAACTTTTGAAGATGCAGAATATATCGTTACGCCATCTGGTTCTTGTGCGACAATGTTTCATGAGTATCCGCATGTTTTTAAAGATGATCCGAAGTGGGCTAAACGTGCACAAAAAGTTGCTGATAAAACATATGAATTTACACAATTTATTGTAGACGTTTTAAAGGTTACTGATGTTGGTGCAAGTTTACCAGGGATTGCTACTATTCATAAATCATGTCATATGACACGTATGCTTGGAGTAACAGAGGCACCAGGAATTTTATTATCAAATGTAAAAGGGTTAACTGTGAGAGAGTTACCAAATGTGCAAAATTGTTGCGGGTTTGGGGGAACGTTTTCAGTGAAGATGACTCCAATTTCTGAGCAAATGGTAGATGAAAAGGTAGATAGTGCAATGGAAACAGGCGCTGATTATTTAATCGGTGCAGATTGTGGGTGTTTGTTAAACATTGGCGGACGTATTGAGCGTTTAGGAAAAGAAATAAAAGTAATGCATATTGCTGAGGTACTGAATAGTCGCTCATGAAGGGGGAACATAAGCTATGTCTATGAAAATCAGTGAGAAAAAATTTAATGATCGCGTTGGCGATGGAATTCAAGATTCGTTTATGCGCGGAGCAGTATCTTCTGCACAAACACGCTTATATACGAATCGTTTAAAAGCAGCAGATGAATTAGGAAACTGGGAAGAATGGCGTGAACTCGGTGAAGAAATTCGTCAACATACGTTAGAAAATCTTGATTATTACTTAATGCAGTTAAGTGAAAATGTATCCAAAAGAGGCGGACATGTGTACTTTGCGAAAACGAAAGAGGAAGCAGCAAAGTATATTCAAGACGTTGCAAAAAAGAAGCAGGCAAAAAAGGTAGTAAAATCAAAGTCAATGGTAACAGAAGAAATTAGTATGAACCATGCGCTTGAAGAAATCGGTTGTGAAGTGTTAGAAAGTGATCTAGGAGAGTATATTCTGCAAGTAGATAACGATCCACCTTCACATATTATTGCGCCTGCTCTTCATAAAAATAGAACGCAAATTCGTGACGTATTTAAAGAAAAGCTTGGCTATGAAAATTCTGATGATCCATACGAAATGACAAAGTTTGTTCGTAAACAACTTCGTGAAAAATTTATGGATGCTGAAATTGGTGTGACAGGTTGTAACTTCGCTGTTGCAAATACTGGCTCTCTTTGTTTAGTAACAAATGAAGGTAATGCCGACCTTGTTATGTCGATTCCAAAAACACAAATTGCGGTTATGGGTATGGAACGTATGGTTCCGACAATGGAAGAATTAGATGTTTTAGTTGGTTTACTATGTCGTAGTGCAGTAGGTCAAAAGTTAACAAGTTATGTAACGGTAGCGGGACCAATTCAAGAAGAGGAAGTAGATGGCCCAGAAGAATTCCACTTAGTTGTGGTTGATAATGGTCGTTCTCAAATTCTCGGATCTGAATTCCGTCAAGTGTTGCAATGTATTCGTTGTGCTGCTTGTGTGAACGTATGCCCTGTATATCGACATGTTGGTGGACATTCATATGGTTCTATATACTCAGGACCAATTGGGGCGGTATTAACACCACTTTTAGGTGGATATGATGATTACAAAGAGCTTCCTTATGCTTCTAGTTTATGCGGAGCGTGTACAGAAGCTTGTCCAGTAAAAATTCCATTGCATGATTTATTATTAAAACATCGTCAAGTTATCGTTGAGCAAGAAGGGCGTGCTCCACTTGCAGAAAAATTAGCAATGAAAATGTTTAGTATGGGTGCATCTTCAGCAGCTTTATATAAAATGGGATCAAAGATGGCGCCAGCAGCAATGAGTCCATTTACATCTGGTAACCGTGTATCAAAAGGTGTTGGGCCACTTAAAAACTGGACAGATATTCGTGAATTCCCGGCTCCAAGTAAAGAACGATTCCGTGATTGGTATAAAGATCATAAGAAAGGCGGGGACAAATAATGACAGGATTAATTCAAAACCGTGAGTCCTTTCTAGAAAATATTGCAAAAGAACTTGGACGCACGCGTAAAACGGATGGTGTAAAACGTCCAGTATGGAAAAACAATGTGAATAAAGAAACGTTAAAAAATTATTCACAAGAAGAATTGTTAGAAGTATTTAAAAATCAATGTACAAACATTCATACAACTGTTGTGGAAACGACAAATGACCGTTTACGTGAAGATATTCAAAAAGTAATCGTTGAAAACGGCGGGGGACCTATTATGTTATCGGCAGATGAACGTTTTGATTTTTATGGATTGACTTCTTTATTTAAAGAAGAACTTCCAAAGCAAAATGTTGAAGTGAACGTATGGGATCCTGAGAAAAAAGAAGAGAATATGCGTATCGCGGAAAGAGCGAATATTGGAATTGCATTTAGTGATTATACTTTAGCCGAATCTGGTACGATCGTTGTACAAAGTCATAAAGGCCAAGGCCGTTCTTTACACTTTTTACCGACTGTATACCTTGCTATTATTCCACGTGAAACACTTGTACCTCGTATTACACAAGCAGTTGAGGATATGAACAAGCGTGTAGAAAATGGCGAGACAGTGGCATCTTGTATTAACTTTATTACAGGACCTAGTAACTCGGCAGATATAGAAATGAATCTTGTGGTCGGAGTACATGGACCATTAAAAGCAGTATATTTCATCGTATAAAATAGGGGAAAGCAGGCCAGAAAATGGCCTGCTTTTTTAATAGAATAGAGATAATATGAAGTAGAAGTTCTCTCCTTTTTTTGCTATGTTCTTCTGGAAAGGAGAGGAAGGGATGTTCACTTATGTATATGCATTGTTAGCGGGGATGGTGTTTGGTTCTTTTTTTATGGTAATTGCGATGAGAGTTCCGCTAGGGGAGTCTATCATAACCCCGCGTTCATATTGTCATTATTGTAAGTATGTGCTAAAGCCAAAAGAATTGATTCCAATCATTTCTTTTTGTATGCAAAGAGGGCGTTGTACGAATTGTAAGAGAAAAATTTCAATTTTGTACGTAGTATTTGAACTTGTAACTGGAATGATATGCCTTCTTACTGTATATATGATTGGGGTGGAACGAGAGCTTATTATCGTTTTATCACTTTTTTCGTTACTTCTTATTATTTCAGTTACAGATTACATATATATGTTAATTCCAAATCGTATTTTAGCTTGGTTTGCTTGTTTACTCATTTTAGAATGTGCTTTTATACCGTTAGTCACCTGGATAGATAGTATAGTTGGTAGTTGCGTTATATTCATTTTGTTATACTGCATGCAAAAGATATATCCAGAAGGGCTTGGGGGAGGGGATATAAAATTACTTTCGTTACTTGGATTTATAGTGGGACTGAAAGGGATTTTTATCGTTTTATTTTTAGCATCTTGCTTTAGTCTTTGTTTCTTTGGAGCTGGTCTCGTATTAAAACGTATGAAAATGAGGACTCAAATACCGTTTGGTCCTTTTATTAGTCTTGGGGCAATATGTTACATGTTGGTCACGTATGCAAAATAGAGAGGGGATAGAAAATGAATGTATATATGGATGATCAAAGAAGTTGTCCGTACGGTTACGTGCTCGCAACTACAGTAGAATGTGCTTTGCAAATGGTACGAGATTATGAGGTGAATGTTCTTTCCCTTGATTTCAATATGGGATGGGGAGAAAAAAGTGGATTAGATTTTGTCGAAGCTTTTTGTAAAGAGGGTTTATATGTAAATGAAATACACTTTCATACGAATGATGTCATCGGTATGCATAAGATGAAACAGAGAATGAATAAGGGAAAGGAAGAAGGAGAGATTAATCCTAATCTTGTTGTTAAATATGTGGGGAGCTAAAAACTCCAAAGTAAAACTTTGGAGTTTTTAATGTTTCATATGCGCTTGCAACGGAATGATTTCTTCTTGTTGAGCTGCTCCTAATTCAGTTTCTTCTTGTTTCACGTCAGGTACTTTCTTTGTTAAGTAATGGTATACCATACCGACAAATACAGACCCACCAATAATGTTACCGATTGTAACTGGAATTAAGTTATGAATAGCACCTGCAAAAGAAATTGTCTCAGGATGCGGTGAAATTAAAGATAAAGCAAACAGTGATAAGTTTGCGATGCTATGCTCGTAACCAGATAAGAAGAATGTGAAAACGAGCATCATCATCATCATAATTTTTGCTGTATCACCTTTAACTTGAGAAGGTAAGAAACAAGCAAGACATACAAGCCAGTTACATAAAATTGCTTTAAAGAATAGTTGCATTGTAGGTGTATTCATTTTTCCTTCTACTACTTTATTCATGAAATGACCGTGATCAATTGCTTCAAAAATGCCAGTTGCGTAAAATAGTAAGGCAAAGAATAAAGCACCCGCTAAGTTACCTGCATAACAAGCAACCCAGTTACGAAGTGTATCAGATAGTGTTGTTTCTTTTCTTAATGTTGCTACAGTGAAGTACATTGTGTTTCCAGTAAACAATTCAGCACCACCATATATAATAAGTACGAGAGCAATTCCGAAAAACATAGAAGCAGCTAAATAAGTTGCTGGTGAATCTGCAATGTGAAAAAAGTTACCTAATTTAAAGCATAGAACAATAATAAAACCGATATAAATACCCGCAAGTGCTGCACGAATGAAATATTGCATCGGGTTTGTATCTAACATTTGTTTTTTGCTCTTAGCCAGTTTGACAACATAATCTAATCCTTGTTCTAGCATGAGTAATACGCTCCTTTAGTACATCATCTATAAATACTCCTTATATGAATAAAGTACATGGATTCTTTTATAGTTTCAATAAGTTTGTGCAATGTTTCACAAAAAGGACATACATATATTAAGAAAGCGTTTACAGGAGATAGTATAATAGAATTTTTCTGGACATAGAGAGGGGACAAGGAAAAAAGAAAAAGCACTGTAATTACAGCGCTTTTTCGTCTAAATTCTTTTCTACTTTTGTTTCTACTTCTTTTGAGAAGAACCAACCACCAGCTGCGATTCCAACTAATACAATCCAGAATGTAAGCTTCCATGGTGTAGATTCTGGGAATGAGTGCGGAATTACATTTAATGCAGGGTGTGCTAACGTATAAACTGCTAGTTTCACACCAACCCAACCTACAATTAAGAATGCCGCAGTTTCAAGTCCTGGTTTACGTTTTAAAATTTGTACGAAAGCAGTTGCCGCAAATCGCATAATGATTAATCCGATAAGTCCACCTACAAAGATAACAACGAATTGTCCAGTATCAAGACTACCAATTGTACCTAATCCTGTTTTTGGTAAAGTCATTGCTAATGCAACAGCAGCTAAAATAGAATCAACTGCGAAGGCGATATCTGCAACTTCAACTTTAAATACAGTCCACCAAAAGTTCTCTTGTTTTTTCTTTGCTTCTTTTTCTTCTGTTTCTTCATCTGTATTCTTTTTAACATACGTTTTAAATAAGTGATTACCAGCGATAAACATAAGGTAAATGGCACCGATTGCTTGCACTTGCCATACGTCCACTAGGAACGAAATCATAAATAACGATCCGAAACGGAAAACAAATGCCCCTGCTAATCCATAAAATAGTGCTTTCTTTCTTTTTTCTTCTGGTAAATGTTTTACCATAATTGCAAGAACAAGAGCGTTGTCAGCCGCTAAAATCCCCTCTAGTGCAATTAGGATGAGTAATACCCAACCATACTCCAATAATAATGATACATCCATGTACATTCTCCTCTCATTTCTATAAGTACTAAATAAGTGAAGAATTTCCCCACTATTTAGTTTCCCCATACTCCTGCCTATTAACTTTGGAAGAATTTGGTAATGAATGCAAAAAAGACCTCTGCCGTTAATAGGCAAAGGTCTTGCTAGACATATGTAATGAAAATGCCAACAAAGCCGGAAGAACTAAGTTCTACGTAATGACGACTTTGTTTCCAAGAAATATTCTTGGACGCTACTCCCCTTTGGAGATATGCTATTGTACTCTCATTATATGGATAATTTATACGGTTGTCAACCTGTTAAAATGTCTTCATTCGGATATTTTATTTTCCGGTTCTTTTTACGTGCAAATGAAAAAGCTAATGTTAAAGGCCCCATCTTCCCAAAAAACATCATAAAGATAATAATAGCTTTTCCAATCATCGTTAAGTGTGGTGTGAAATTCATACTGAGACCGACAGTCCCAAATGCTGAAAATACTTCAAAAGCACTCATCAATAGAGGAACTCGCTCAGTAATGCTTAAAATTAAAATAGCAAAAAAAATAAATGAAATAGAAATAATAGCAATGGTTAATGATTTGACAATGAGAGTATCTTTAATGGATTTTTTAAACACGACAATATCATCTTGCTCTTGTAAAAATTTAAATACTCCAAAAAACATGATTAAAAAGGTTGTTAATTTAATCCCACCGCCAGTTGAAGCACTACCGGCTCCGATAAACATTAGAAGCATCATTAATAAAAGGGAAGGCTTTGATAATGCGGAAATATCAACTGTATTAAACCCGGCAGTACGCGTTGAAATAGCTTGGAAATAAGCAGCCATGCCTTCTTCAAATGGGGTAAAGCCTCTCATAGAAAGAGAATTGTGAAACTCGAATATAAAAATAAAAACAGTCGCAATAATATTGATGATTAGAGTAGAAGAGAGCATAAGTTTTGAGTGTAATGTAAGGTTTTTAAAATTTTTCTTTCTTTTTATATCTACGATTACTGTAAAACCAATCCCACCTAAAATAATGAGGGAGGAAATGACGAGATTGACAAGAATGCTGTGAGAGTGGGACATTAAATTATCGCTCCAAACAGAAAAACCTGCATTGTTAAAAGCAGAGATGGAATGAAAAAAGCTATAATAGATCCCTTTAGCAATCCCATATTTCGGTACCCATTCAAAAGAAAGAATGAAAGCAGCGATACATTCGACTGTAAAAGAGAATAAAAATAATGCTTTGGCAAGACGAATGACACCGCCTATATTCGTTTGATTTAATGCTTGTTGCAGTAAAATTCGGTTTTGAAGGCCAATTTTTCTGCCAAGCATAATCGCAATTAAAACGGCAAAGCTCATAATGCCAAGTCCGCCCACTTGTATAAGTGTTAAAATGACACATTGGCCAAATAAGGTAAATACTTTCCCAGTGTCCACAACACCAAGCCCTGTAACCGTACAAGCAGAAACGGTTGTAAATAAAGCATCGAGCCATGAAATAGACGTCGTTGTAGCAATTGGCAATTTTAATAAGCATGTACCGATAATTGATAACATAATAAAAGACAAAGTAAGAACACGGGGAGGACTCATGTGAATGTTAATCCGTTTCATGTTACATATCGTTCCTTTCAGTTTGCTTTTACTAGTATGTGAAAAAGCACCATTATGTATGTTAAAAATAGAAAGAGGCAGAGAATATCTGCCTCTAAGCCATATGTTATATTGTTATCCACGTAATTGTTGTTGAGCTAAAGAAACAAGACGTTTTGTTACTTCACCGCCAACTGATCCGTTAGAACGTGATGCAGTATTAGACCCTAAGCTTACGCCGAATTCTTGTGCAATTTCATATTTAAATTGATCAAGTGCTTGTTCAGCACCTGGAACTAGTAATTTGTTTGTTTTTGCCATGATGATACACATCCTTATGAGTAATCCAGTTCAGCTAAGTATGTATCTGAACTGGTACCGTTATTTTATGTGGAACCGGCGTGCTCATACGCGGAAGTAATCGGTGTGATTAGAAGTTATTGGATAGAAAAAAGAGTAGCAATTTTTGCTACTCTTTTTTTAGTATTGTCGCTGTACCTTCCACGACAATATCATCCGATTGATTATATATATTTGTTTGCAACGTAATGATTTTTTTATCGTCACGTTTTTTGATGACCTCTGCCACAACGCGAAGTGTATCGCCGATTTTGACAGGAGCGCGGAATGAAACGTTTTGAGATAAATAAATCGTATTTTTACCCGGGAGTTTCGTTCCAAGGATGGTAGAAATAAAACTTGAAACGAGCATACCATGAGCAATACGTTCTTTAAACATTGTTGTTTTTGCAAAAGAATCTAAAATATGAATAGGATTCACATCTCCAGTCAATTTTGCAAAATTGATAACGTCCTCATCCGTAATCGTTTTTGTAAGTGATGCTTGATCACCGACTTGAATCTCATCATAACGAAGCTCCGGGACGGTTTGTGCTTCTTGAAATGGATTCATTTTGTCCTCCTTCTTTTCCATATCGAAAAATGCTAGCCATCTTGATGTAGTAGGAGGAAGAAAGAGTTTTGTTTGTGCTGCAGTTAGCTCCCACATTTTTCTTACTTGATGGAAGTAAATAGATTTTTTGAGTTTTCCTCGAACTTTTTTGCGAGTTCCAACTGTTTTGTCTTGAAATCTTCCAAAAAACCTTCTAACTGTTTTTGAGCCTCTTCACGTTGTAATTGTTGTTGTTCAATAAATTGCTTCGTTGTTTCTTCAAATTGACCGCTTGTTTGAGTAAGGATAGACAAAGATGTTTTTGTAGGAGAAACAGTTAGCTGTTGCATATGAGCAGAAAGCTCTTTCCATTTGTCTTGCCACTCATTAATTTGATCATTTAAGGAGTTTCCAGTTAATTGCTTCACGTAATCTGTATACTGATTATTGAATTGAGTAGTAAATTGTTGCAGTTCTTTTTCTAGTTCATCTACTCCTGATGTTAATTTATGCAAAGCATCTTGTTGTTGTTTTAATGTTTCTAAAGTAAGTTGCTCTAATTGTTTCCCAGCTGAAGAGAAAAGGGAAAGTGATTGAGACCAGTTTTTCCAAAATGCATCGACTAATTCGTATGGTTTAGTTTCCATTGTTTGACCCCCAAATGTTTTTTTACATATTGTGAACGCAGATTACTCTGCTGTATCACCAGGTGAAGATGAAGAATCTTTTTCATCCTTTTCTGGAGAAGTAGAAAATGGAAAGAATGCATTGGTGTATAACGTGAAAAACGTCCGCAACATATTTTGATAATGCTCAAAAGAAGTCGCACATGTTGTTAAATATTGCTCTCCATATTCAGTTAAAGAATAAATTCTTTTGGCTGGCCCTCCGTCGCTTGTATCCCAAGTAGAAGAAATAAGGTTTTCTTTTTCTAATTTGCGTAGTGTTCTGTACACATTACCTTGGTCAACAGAAGAAAAGCCGATATCCATTAGCATTTGAATAAGTTTGTAACCATGAAGACTCCAGTCTTTAAGACAGAGAAGTAAGAAGGGAACTAAGAAGTTTTTTGGCATGGAGTTTGGTTGTTTTGCTTGGTTGTTCTCCAAACTTTCGCGTTGTTCTGGTTCATTATGTAGCATGATTGTGCATCACCTCATGAATCAGTTAGATGGAATTTTTTGCTTATAAGTGCAATTTACACCTATCTGTTTTTAAAGTCAATACATTTGTTAGAAAATAGAAAAAAATAAAATATAGACTTGAAGTTTTATTCAGAATATTAGAAAATAATGAATAGGTTGAATTGTTTCAAAAACGAAAAAGGGAGTGTAGGTAAAGTGATTGATCAAAAATTCGATCCACTACAAGCATGGAAAAATGCTTATGAACAAACCGAAACATTTTGGGGAAAAGCGCTCAATGAAACAATTAAAACAGAAGAATATTCTGCTTGGATGGGCAGCGTTCTAGATTTGAATTTGTTTTATCAAAAAGCATTAAATGATACGACAAAAAATTATTTAGAGCAGGTAAATGTGCCTACGAAAGAGGATATTGCTAGAGTGGCTACGCTTGTTATTAACTTAGAAAATAAAGTGGATAACATTGAGGAGTTTCTAGAAGATAAGGTAGAGTCAGTAGGACAAGCTCCTACATTAAAGCGCGATGTTACGAAAGTAAAACAAGATATTCGCACATTAGAAACGAAAGTTGATCAAATTTTAGAATTGCTAGAAAAGCAAAATGCAGTACTAGCAAAACTACAAGAACCTGTAAAAGAAGAAGTAAAACCTACGAATAAGCCAGAAAATAAAAAGTGATAATAGCGCTTGTTTATAACATATGAAAGAGAAAGGGAGAATCTCTTTTCTATGTATAAACAGCGAAACATAATTATATAGGGACTCCATAGTATGAGTACCAAAATGATTCATAATAGTCGTTCACAAATTCATTTAAGGGGGAAAAGAAATGGTTCAATTAAATGGCAAAGTAGCAATCGTAACAGGTGGGGCAAAAGGGATTGGAAAAGCAATCACAGTAGCGTTAGCACAAGAGGGCGCAAAAGTTGTTATTAACTATAACAGCAGTAAAGAAGCAGCTGAAAACTTAGTAAATGAACTAGGAAAAGAAGGACATGACGTTTATGCAGTTCAAGCAGATGTTTCTAAAGTAGAAGACGCAAACCGACTTGTAGAAGAAGCAGTGAATCATTTTGGTAAAGTTGATATTCTTGTTAATAATGCTGGTATTACAAGAGATCGTACATTCAAAAAGTTAAATCGTGAAGATTGGGAACGCGTAATTGACGTGAACTTAAGCAGTGTGTTTAATACGACAAGCGCGGTACTTCCATACATAACGGAAGCGGAAGAAGGTAGAATTATTAGCATTTCTTCTATTATTGGTCAAGCGGGTGGATTTGGACAAACAAACTACTCAGCAGCGAAAGCAGGTATGCTAGGATTTACAAAATCATTAGCATTAGAGCTTGCAAAAACAAATGTAACTGTAAACGCTATTTGCCCAGGGTTTATTGATACTGAAATGGTAGCAGAAGTACCAGAAGAAGTACGCCAAAAAATCGTTGCGAAAATCCCGAAAAAACGTTTTGGTCAAGCTGATGAAATTGCAAAAGGTGTAGTATACCTATGCCGTGACGGTGCTTATATCACAGGTCAGCAATTAAACATTAACGGCGGATTATATATGTAATGAAGTAAGAAAAAAGTGCATATCCATAGCAGGAATGCACTTCTTTTTTTAGAAGGAAATTGACCAAAAAGGAGATAGAAAAATGACTACATTCGCAACAGAATGGGAAAAGCAATTAGAGCTATACCCAGAAGAGTACCGAAAAGCATATCGCCGAGTGAAAAGGGCGAGTGAAATTTTATTACGTGAACCAGAGCCACAAGTAGGATTAACGCCGAAAGAGGTTATTTGGACGAAGAATAAGACGAAGCTTTATCGCTACATTCCAAAACAAGAAAAAACACAAAGAGTCCCAATTCTATTAATATATGCTCTTATTAATAAACCATATATTATGGATTTAACTCCTGGAAATAGTTTAGTGGAATATTTAGTGGACCGTGGTTTTGATGTGTATATGCTTGATTGGGGCACATTTGGTTTAGAAGATAGTCATTTGAAATTTGATGATTTTGTGTTTGATTATATTGCAAAAGCAGTGAAAAAAGTAATGCGAACTGCAAAATCGGACGAGATTTCTTTACTTGGTTATTGCATGGGGGGAACGCTAACTTCTATTTATGCGGCACTTCATCCGCACATGCCAATTCGTAACCTAATCTTTATGACAAGTCCTTTTGATTTCTCTGAAACAGGATTATATGGTCCTTTATTAGATGAGAAATACTTCAATCTAGATAAAGCGGTTGATACATTTGGAAATATTCCGCCAGAAATGATTGATTTCGGAAACAAAATGTTAAAACCAATTACGAACTTTGTTGGTCCATATGTTGCTTTAGTAGATCGTTCAGAGAATGAGCGCTTCGTTGAAAGCTGGAGGTTAGTTCAAAAGTGGGTTGGCGATGGCATTCCGTTCCCAGGTGAATCATACAGACAGTGGATTCGTGATTTTTATCAAAATAATAAATTGGTTAAGGGTGAACTCGTTATTCGCGGACAAAAGGTAGACCTTGCAAATATTAAGGCGAATGTCTTAAATATTTCAGGGAAACGTGATCATATCGCCCTGCCGTGCCAAGTAGAAGCGTTGCTAGATCATATTTCTAGCACAGATAAACAATATGTATGTTTACCAACGGGACATATGTCGATTGTTTACGGTGGAACAGCGGTAAAACAAACGTATCCGACGATTGGAGACTGGCTTGACGAGCGCTCTAAGTAAAAATAAAAAATCCAACTAGCATATGTTAGTTGGATTTTTTTATGTAAAATAACAAAACATAGAAAGGAGAAATTTATATTTTAGGAGTATAATTATGAAGCTTATGATTGGTAAGTTGTTTTGGGATACAGGAGCTTCTATGCCTTGTTATCCATCGTTAGAAAATGATATGATATGTGATGTGCTTGTAGTTGGAAGTGGCGAAGCGGGTGCTCAAATAGCGTATTCGTTAGCGAAAATGGGAATGTGCGTTACACTTATTGAAAAAAATATGATTTCATGTGGCAGCACAGCTGCTAATACAGGGTTATTACAATTTCTTCATGATAAATCGTTAACCTCACTTATCCATACATTTGGCGAAGAAAAAGGGGTGCGAGCATATAAGCTTTGTTACGAAGCGTTACGAACAATGGAGAAAGTTGTACCGACTCTCGATATCGATCCCCAGTTTATTCCGCGAAACAGTTTATATTATGCAAGTAAAAGTGAAGATGTCTCATTTTTACAAGAGGAATACAAAACGTTACAGAATTATGAGTTTCCAGTTGAGTATTTTACAGCATCTGATATTAAGGAACGGTATCCTTTTACAAAACAAGCGGCATTATATACACACGGTGATGCTGAGGTAAATCCGTATTTATTAGCGCATAGCCTTTTGCATAAAGCAAATCAAATGGGTGCTACTATATATGAACATACAGAGGCCATACATATAAAAAAACGTCAAAATGATTTAATTTGTTATACGAAAACAGGAAATCAAATTGTAGCAAAGAATATTATTATGGCGACGGGTTATGAAGCACTTTTTGGAAAGAAAGAAAAAAATACAATAGTAGAAACTTCTTATGCAATTGTAACAAATGAAATAGATCAGTTTGAAGGTTGGTATGAGCGATCATTAATTTGGGAAACAGCACGGCCGTATTTATATTTTCGAACGTATAAAAACCGTATTATTGTAGGCGGATTAGATGAAGCAATGCAAATTCAAACAATCGGTGATACGAAATTATTGCATAAGCGTGATGTCCTTATTAACATTATAAAAGAGATGTTCCCGCAGTATAAAGATATACAGGCAGACTACTATTGGGCGGCAGCATTTGGCGGTAGTCATGATGGTCTCCCTATTTTAAAAGAAGATAATAAGATACATAATTTATTTTATGCATTGCCATATGGAGGTAATGGAACTGTGTATGGAATGGTATTTGCTAAAATATTTGAGCAGTTATTTACAAATAAAGAAAGTAAAGATTTTTCTTTATTTAATCGATAGAAAAAAGGTAGCGAAGTGATGGAATGAGAGATATAAAAAAGTTTTTACAAAAATTACGCCCTGTACAACTCATTGTTCTGTTTTATTTATTAGCGGTAGTTGTATCGGTGATATTGCTTAGTTTACCGTTTGTTACGAAGCCTGGTGTCAAATGGACATTTATAGATGCACTTTTTACATCGGTTAGTGCGGTAAGTGTTACGGGCCTGTCTGTTGTTACGATTTCAGATACATTTACTACGGCAGGAATTATTATTTTAGCCCTTATTTTACAATTGGGCGGTTTAGGAATTATGGCGTTAGGTACATTCGTTTGGATTATAACAGGAAAAAAGATTGGTTTGCAGAGAAGAAGACTCATTATGGCAGACCATAATCAAGGGAATTTATCAGGTCTTGTAGAATTGATGCGTTCTATTTTAATTGTAATTATTTCAATAGAGCTTATTGGAGCAATATTATTAGGTACAAGATTCTTACTTTACTTTCCAACTTGGCAAGAAGCTTATTTTCACGGTTTTTTTGCAGCTGTTAGTGCAACTACGAACGGCGGATTTGATTTAACAGGACAATCGCTAATTCCGTATAAAAAAGATTACATTGTTCAAATGATTCATATGTTACTTATTATTTTAGGAGCAATCGGCTTCCCTGTATTAATGGAAGTGAAACAATTCCTTAGTAAAAGGAGACAGCAACTATTTCGTTTTTCGCTATTTACAAAATTGACGACAACAACATTTTTTGCGCTCGTGGTCGTTGGAACGATTATGATTTTTTTACTAGAACGAAATCATTTTTTAGCAGGAAAGTCATGGCATGAAACAGTTTTCTATACACTATTCCAATCTGTGACGACGCGAAGCGGGGGACTTGCTACAATGGATATACTTGAATTGTCACAACCGACGCTTTTATTTATGAGTATATTAATGTTTATAGGAGCATCTCCAAGTTCGGTTGGGGGCGGGATACGTACAACGACATTTGCTGTTAGTATATTGTCACTATACACTTTTGCAAGAGGCGGGAGAACGGTTAGAGTCTTCAAACGTCAGCTACATGAAGAGGACGTGCTGAAAGCATCTGTTGTTATGACAATGGGGATTTTATTATGTGCCACAGCACTATTTATTTTATCTATTACGGAAAATGTACCGCTTATGAGTTTAATTGTTGAAGTCTGTTCTGCTTTCGGGACGACAGGACTATCGACAGGTATTACGCCAGATTTAACAACTGTTGGTAAACTTGTACTCATTGTACTTATGTTTATCGGGCGTGTCGGTATTTTAACATTTATACTAGCTAGTGGCGGAAGAGAACAGCCACCTCGCTATAAATATCCGAAAGAGAGAATTATTATTGGATAGTATGAAACCATTCTACCTAACATAGGTAGAATGGTTTTTTAGTCATTAATGCCAAATTGCGGATGCATAAAAGTATCCTTCTTATTATCTCCTTCTTTTTTTAGTAACTCTTGATTTTCTTCTGAAATCCAACCAATATCATTTGTAGGATGGATCCATTCTTCTCCAGCCATAATGGCAGGATCTACATCATCACTCCAATTGTGAAGTGGACTGTTCTCGGAATCATATTTACTGTCTCCGATTACGACGTCATATTGATTTATGAAAGGTTGTTGCATCTTCTTTCCTGTTCCTTTAAAAGATGGGAAATTCATTTGATGCGGGAGCGTTTCATCTAAAATGGGTGACTGGATTTTATCTTTCTTCTTCAAAATAAGAGCTCCTTTTTATTATGATTTTTTCATATGTAGTATTTCCATCTAGCAGTTCTTATGTACTTGTTAACACTTGCCAGTAATAATTATTTTAGCTTGCTTCAAACTAGAGTAGAAAGTGAATTTTTGAGAGCAGGTGAATGTATTGGTAAAAAGAAAAGTGAAACAAAATGCGGCAATCAACAATAATAAAACTCCGAAAGAAAGCTTACCAGATGCAGAATTTGCATTAGAGTATGAAGGAGAAAATAGCGCGAAGTATGCAAATCGTAATTCAAAAAAAGGTAAACAAAAGTGAGGCGTTTTTTACAAACGCCTCATTTTTTTGTGGGATTATAAAGGTTTTTTTAATTATTTGTAAATTTAGTGTTCATTATTAGCAGAAAAATGCGAAAAAACATAGAAGTAGCAACGTATTACACAAAAACAAACAACAAACAAAAGATTAATGTTGGTTTAATACTGCTTTTACACTAGTTGTTTATATTTGAGTTGTACATAAGATTTGTAAAAGGAGAGAGAGACAGTGAAAAAAACAATCTTTAAAGCTGTAGCAACTGGAATGGTATTTTCGTTATTAATGGGGTGTGGTGCAAAGAAAGAAGAAAGTGCTGGGGCAAAAGTAAAAGATGATAAATTATCTGGATCATTAACTGTTTACACAGCAATTGAAGAAGAACTTGTACCAATTTATCTTGATTCTTTTAAAAAGAAATATCCAGATGTGAAGCTGAATATTGTTCGTGATTCAACTGGAGTTATTACAGCAAAATTGCTAGCTGAAGGAAAAAATACACAAGCAGATGTTGTATGGGGAACTGCAGCTTCAAGTCTATTAGCTTTAGATAAAAAAGATATGTTAAAAGGATACTCTCCAAAAGGAGCGGATCGCGTTTTACCGCAATTTAAAGATGATAAACAACCAGAAAAATGGGTAGGAAATACTGCATTTATGACGGGGATTGCTATAAATAAAGAAGAATTAAAGAAGAAAAATTTACCGATGCCAGAATCATACGAAGACTTAACGAAACCAGAGTATAAAGGAACGCTTGTTATGCCGCATCCAGCATCTTCTGGAACAGGATTTTTAACAGTTTCTGCATGGTTACAAATTATGGGTGAAGATAAAGGCTGGGATTACATGAAGAAACTTCATGATAATATGGCAACTTATACTCATTCAGGTTCAAAACCAGCGAAATTAGCGGGGGCGGGTGAATATCCAGTTGGTGTATCGATGGTTTATAGTGCTTTGAAAGAGAAACAAAAAGGTGCACCAGTTGAAGTTGTATTGCCAAAAGAAGGATTAGGTTGGGAAGTAGAAGCGAACGCACTTATTAAAAAAGATAATGAAAAAAATGAAAAATTAGCGCAAGCATTTTTAGATTGGGCAATTACTGATGATGTAATGAAGTTATACTTCGAGAAAAATGGATTTGCGACAATTAAAAATGATTATAAACTTCCAGACGGATTCCCTAAAGATGTGACGGAAAAGTTATACAAAAAGAACGACTTTAAGTGGGCAGCAGAAAATCGTGACAAAATTTTAGAAAAATGGGAAAAAGAGTTTGGCCAAAAAGCAGAACCGAAAAAGTAAGTGAGTGGGAGAGAGGAAAAATGAGCGAATATTTATCAATTCAACACATTCAAAAACAGTTTGATGCATTTACAGCGTTAAAAGATATTTCTTTTACTGTGAAAAAAAATGAGTTTGTATGTTTATTAGGCCCAAGTGGTTGTGGGAAAACAACATTGCTTCGAATTTTAGCAGGGCTAGAAGAGGCGACAACAGGTAGTATAGCTGTGAATGGAAAAGATATTACAGCATTACCTCCTGGAAAGAGGAATTTCGGAATGGTGTTTCAATCCTATGCGTTATTTCCGAATTTAACAGCACTTGAAAACATTGAATACGGCTTAAAGACAAAAAAGTATGGAAAAGCAGAAGTAAAAGAGAAGGCGCTATCGGCGTTAGAACTAGTTGATTTACTGAATGTAAAAGATAAATATCCTGCTCAAATGTCTGGTGGACAACAGCAGCGAGTAGCACTTGCACGTGCACTCGCTCTGTCTCCGGATATTTTGTTACTCGATGAGCCGTTATCTGCTTTAGATGCAAAAGTACGTGAAAAGTTACGTAGAGAAATGCGTGATTTGCAAGAAAAAGTAGGAGTGACAACTATTATGGTCACGCATGATCAAGAAGAGGCATTAACGATGGCTGATAAAATTGTTGTAATGAATCATGCGGAAATTATGCAGATTGGCACACCAGAGGAGATTTACCAAAGACCAGCCAATCCGTTTGTGGCAGATTTTATTGGTTCTATTAATTTCTTTTCGAAAAATAACGAAGAACATGCAATTCGTCCGGAACATGTAACAGTCGTACAAAATAATGGTATGAAAACAATTGTAGAAAGCATGGAGTTTCGCGGATCTGTATACCGGACAGAAGTGCGCGTTATAGATGAGAAAACGCATCTATATAATGAGAAAATCGTTGTAGATATATTGGCATCAGAAGTAGAAAAAACAGCTATTAGGAAAGGAAAGCCAATTCAAATCTCTTTCTCAGAAAATCATATGTTGTCATATGGAAAGAAGGTTGTTGTATAGATGGAGATGTTAGAAAATTTAAAGGTAGAAAGTACGAAAAAAAAGATTAAGAGACGTATCGGTAAAGAAGAATGGGTACAAAGACTATTAATTATTGGTATGATTCTTGCTTTTTTGATTATGCTTGTATTGCCACTATTACAATTGTTTACACAAGCTTTTTATGATAAAGATGGAGCTTTCATTGGTGTTGCGAATTTCAGTAAATATTTCACAACCCCAACATTAGTTCAATCATTACAAAATACGATATGGATTTCGGGCGCGACAACAATTATTGCAGTGACACTTGCTTTCGCTTACGCCTATGCGATCGCTCGTACGAATGTATTTGGAAAGCGTGTATTTCAATATGTCGCGTTGTTACCATTATTCGCACCAACGATGATGCATGGTATCGCACTTACATATTTATTTGGTAATCAAGGATTAGTAACGAAAGGGATGTTTGGTTTATTTGAAGGTATACAAATCCCTTTATATGGACCAGTAGGAATTGTAATGGCTGAAGTCATGTATACATTTCCGCAAGCATTTCTTATATTATTAATTGCTTTCCAAGGTTCTGATTATCGTTTATACGAAGCTTCTAATATGTTGGGAGCGAGTAAAACAAAGCAATTTCTCACTGTTACTTTACCTAGTGTAAAGTATGGATTAATTAGTGCGATGTTTGTTGTGTTTACACTTAGTTTTACTGATTTTGGCGCACCAAAAATTGTTGGTGGGCAATATAATGTACTTGCTACTGATGTATACAAACAAGTAATTGGGCAACAAAATATGCCGATGGGTGCAACTGTCGGAATGATTTTATTAATCCCGGCTATATTTGCGTTTGCAGTTGATCGTATTACGCAAAGAAAGCAGGCGAATTTCTTATCTTCAAAAGCGGTGCCATATAGAATAACTGCTAATAAGAAAAGAGATGTAGTCTCATTCATATATTGTAGTGTGATTACACTTATGATTATTCTTTTATTTGTGGCAGTTGGTATTGCGGCAAGTGTGAAGGTATGGCCATATAATATGAGTTTTACATTTGAGCATTTTAATTTTTCGAGTTTAACAGGTGATGGACTTGAAGCATTTAAAAATAGTGTAATTGTCTCAGCAGTTACAGCAGTTATTGGGGCAATTTTAACATTTATGTTCGCATATGCGATTGAAAAAATAGATCAGCTAAAGTTTTTCCGAAAAACAGGCTACTTTTTCTCAATCGTACCCTTAGCAATCCCAGGTTTAGTACTTGGATTGGGATACGTCTCTTTCTTTAGTCAACCAACGATTCAAATACTTGGACTTTCAGTAACGAATCCGTTTCATTCTTTATATGGAACAATCGCTGTGTTAGTACTAGTAAACATCATTCATTTTTATTCGGTAACATTCGTTACCGCAACGACTGCTTTAAAGAAATTGGACCGAGAGTTTGAGCTTGTTTCGCAGTCGATGGGTATTCCGTTTTATAAAACATTCTTTAGAGTAACAGTACCAATGTGTTTACCAGCAATTTTAGAAATGGTCATGTACTATTTCGTAAATTCGATGGTAACTGTGTCAGCGGTTGTATTCTTATACGCAGCTGATTTTAAACTAGCGGCCGTATCAATCGTAAATATGGATGATGCAGGAAATGTAGCGCCAGCAGCTGCAATGAGTGTACTTATTGTTGTTACAAATATTGTAGTAAGAGTTGTATATGAATGGGGAACGAAAGCACTTCGTAACCGAACTTCACAATGGCAAAAAAGATAAGTGAGAAGGGTGATGGATTGAATGAAAATAGAAGCAGTTATTTTTGATTGGGCAGGTACGACAGTTGATTACGGATGTTTTGCACCACTGGAAGTATTCATAAAAATTTTTCGTAAACGTGGTGTTAAAATTACAGATGAAGAAGCCCGTAAACCGATGGGATTATTAAAGATCGATCATGTAAGGGCACTAACAGAAATGCCTCGTATTGCGAATGAGTGGGAGCGTGTTTTTGGACATTTACCAACAGAAGCAGACATTCACGAGATGTATGAAGAGTTTGAAGAAATACTCTTTACTATTTTGCCACACTATGCCACGCCAATTGATGGGGTGAAAGAAGTGGTTGCTTCATTACGTAAAAGAGGCCTTAAAATTGGCTCAACAACTGGTTATACGAGAGAAATGATGGACATCGTTGCAAAAGAAGCAGAAATACAAGGATATAAACCTGATGTTCTTGTGACGCCAGATGATGTTTCAGCAGGCCGTCCGTACCCTTGGATGTGTTATAAAAATGCGATGGAACTTGGTGTGTATCCGATGAATCATATGATAAAAGTCGGGGACACAGTGTCAGATATGAAAGAGGGCAGAAATGCTGGTATGTGGACTGTGGGTGTAATTCTCGGTAGTAGTGAGCTCGGCTTAAGCGAGTGGGCAGCTGAAACTATGGATCCGGTAGAACTTCGTGAAAAAATGGAAGTAGTTCGAAAGCGTTTCGTTGAAAACGGGGCTCATTTTACAATTGAAACGATGCAGGGACTCGAAAACGTAATTGAACAGATCGAGAAACAAGAATTTATTATTTCATAAAAGGGGAATAGGATCATGACTGAAAATCACTACTTATTATTAACGCCAGGACCATTAACGACAACAAAATCAGTAAAAGAAGTTATGCTATACGATTGGTGTACGTGGGATGTTGAATATAATACGATGGTGCAAGAAGTAAGAGCTAAACTTGTATCGTTAGCG
The DNA here is from genome assembly GCF_051915205.1 of Bacillus cereus group sp. MYBKT111-2. Taxonomy (NCBI): domain Bacteria; kingdom Bacillati; phylum Bacillota; class Bacilli; order Caryophanales; family Bacillaceae; genus Bacillus; species Bacillus cereus group sp. MYBKT111-2. The sequence continues at coordinate 211,636 of NZ_JBQAEG010000005.1, read as the reverse complement.
ACGAAGGAAGAAGAGAGATATACAACAGTGTTAATGCAAGGAAGCGGTACGTTTTCAGTTGAAGCAGTAATTGGTTCTGTTATTCCGGCAAATGGGAAGCTGCTCGTTTGTACAAATGGTGCGTACGGTAAGCGAATTGTACAAATGGCAGAGATGTTACATATAGATGTGGTGGTCAGTCAAACAGAAGAGTGGGAGCCTACTAATATTGTAGAAGTAGAAAAGATATTACAACAAGATAAAGATATTACACATATTGCAGTTGTTCATTGTGAAACAACAACAGGCATTATTAATCCAATTGTAGACGTATGTAAATTAGGGAAGCAATACGGAAAAGTAACACTAGTTGATGCAATGAGTAGTTTTGGTGGTATTGAAATAGATATCGCTGAGTTGCAAATTGACTTTCTAATTAGTAGTGCGAATAAATGTATTCAAGGGGTTCCAGGGTTCGGATTTGTTATCGCAAAGCGCGATGAATTGTTGAAATGTAAAGGGCAGGCACGTTCATTATCTTTAGATTTATACGATCAATGGGAAACGATGGAAAATCAAAATGGAAAATGGCGTTTTACATCACCTACACATGTTGTACACGCTTTTTATCAAGCACTACTTGAATTAGAAAAAGAGGGCGGAGTAAGAGCGCGTTACAATCGATATGATAACAATCAAAAACTATTAGTGAATCGAATGAGAGAAATCGGATTTAAGCCACTAGTAGATGAAAAATATCAATCGCCTATTATTACATCTTTCATTTATCCAGAAGAATGGTTTGATTTTGAGCAATTATACAATGAATTAAAGCGGGATGGATTTGTTATTTATCCTGGGAAAATTTCAAAAGTAGATACATTCCGCATTGGAAATATCGGTGATGTACATGAGGCAGATATTCATCGCTTAGTTGATAGTATCGCTAAAGGAGTTGTTATAGGTTGAAAGTATTTTGCTTAGGTGGAGCAGGTAAAATTTGTCGTGAAGCAATTTTAGATTTAGTGCAATTTTCATCTTTTGAGACGATTACAGTAGCAGATTTTAACGAAGAAGAGGGGCTTAAAGTAGTAGAATGGCTCAACGATCCTCGCGTTGATTTTGTGAAAGTAGATGTAACGAATCATGAGGATACGGTTGCAAAAATGAAGGGCTATGACATTGTAATGGATGGTACAACAATTAAGTTAAATGGATTATCTACTCGATGTATTGCAGAAGCAGGTTGTCACGGTGTGAATTTAAATGGATTTGGTGAAGAAAATGATTCGCATTCTATATTTGTTCAAAACGGAAAAACATGTTTACCTGGGTTTGGTATGACGCCAGGTGTAACGCAAATGATGGCGATGCATGCAGCAAATCAGTTACATACTGTAGAGTCAGTTCGTGTAAGTCATGGTTCGTATCGTCCTATTGCTTTTTCTGCATCCATTACAGAAACAACGACATATGAATATGATCCACATTTGCCATCGCGTACAGTGTATGAAGATGGTGAGTTTAAGCAAGTGCCTCCGTTTGCGCGTCCAAGAGAAATTGAATTACCGGCGCCTTATGGTAAGACAACGCAGTATATCATACCGCATTCTGAAACGATTACGTTAGCAAAAGCATTAGAAAATAAAGGCGTTAAACTAATAGAGACGAGAGGAACTTGGCCAAAGCAAAATATGCAGCTCGTACATGCATTGTATGATTACGGTATATTGCGTAATGATCCAGTTGAAATAAATGGAAAAGAAATCGGCATAATGGATTGTATTGCGAAGTATTTATTGCAATCGAAAGAAGGACAAGAAACAGAGATTTACGGTTATGCACTTCATGTAGAAGTAATAGGTATGAAAAATAATGAGAAACTAAGACGTGTATTATATCATACACACCCGTTATCTGATGGATCTGTTGTAGGATGGGAAAAATTAAGAGCTTATACGAGAAACGTCGGTATTCCATTTGGGATTGCTACAGAGCTAATCGCAAATGGGAATGTAAATAAAGTTGGTGTTGTGACACCCGAGGAAGCTTTTGTCAAACCACAAATTATTTTTGATGAACTAAAAAAGCGTGGTATTCATATTCACGAGGAAGTTTTCGTTGAAAAGGAAAGTTATAACTTTGTATAAGTAAGGCAGTGTATGAGGTAGAAATCAATGGGGTGAGGTTATGTCTGTAGTAGGTGAAGAAAGAAAGCGAACCATTCTTGAGAAGGTAGAGTTTAAAGGGAAGGTAAAAGTTTCAGAATTAGCGAGAGAGTTTGCTGTATCAACAGAGACGATTCGTCGTTATTTAGAAGAATTGGATCGTGAAAAGAAGTTGAAGAAAGTGTATGGTGGAGCCGTCCAACTTCCGGGAGCTGGAATAGAGGCACCAATGTTAGAACGAGAGATGCTACATATAGAAGAGAAGAAGCGAATTGGGTATAAAGCAGCAACATTTGTAGAAGATGGAGATGTTATTGCGATTGATGACGGAAGTACACCACTTCAAATGGTACCATATCTTGTACATCGCAAAAATTTAACGATTGTAACAAGTTCATTTCCAGTAGCGACACAATTAATTTCTTCTATTAATAAAAAGATGTTTCACGGTGAAGTTTTATTTATTGGTGGAAAAGTATCTCCAAAACATTCACGCGTATCAGGATCTATTTCGCAGCAAGTAATCCAGCAATTTCATTTTCATAAAGCATTTGTTTCGATTGATGGATTATTACCTGGTTTTGGAGTTTCTAGTTTTGAATTAGAAAAGGCGAAACTGTCAGAAGCGATGATGAAATTAGCGGAAAAAACATATATTCTATGTGATCATACAAAGGTAGGCGTAAAAGGGAATTATCGAATAGCAGCATTTTCCCGTATTCAGCATGTTATTTGTGATAAAAAAATGCCCTATAGTTTTGAAGAGGAAGTTAAAAAACATAATATTCAATGGACAATTTGCTAAATACGTAGAACTCCCACCTGATTGTGAGGTGGGAGTTTTACTGCCTGCAAATAGCGGGATAAAAGATTTGTATTTATGCAAAAAAAGTGGACACATTTTCCCATCTCTTTCATATAATTTACCAATACAAAAAAAGTTGGTCGAAGGAAAGAAGGGGAAGTATGTCAGAACGGATATATAATAAACTTGTATTGTATGCAAATATTTTGCAAAAAATTGGTGTCATCAATGAGAAGGAGAAAAATGAAATTCTTCATACGATAGGTAAAAAAGCTCTTTGAATAAAGGGCTTTTATATTTTTTTCCTTTAAAAATATAAATTTAATGTAATATTCTCGTTGACATCGATAATGATATTCATTATCATTTATTTATGAGTAATTGATAATGTTTATCAATTATAAAGATTATATATGATAGGGGATATTATTTTGAAAAAAAATTATATGAAGGCGCTAGTAGTAGCGACAACATTAGCAATTCCATTTGCTGCATACTCTACTCCAGCGTTAGCAGCAATAAAAATTGAAGCAAACCAATCGGTAGCGGCAGCTAGTGAACGTACATACGATACTGAGATTAAAATATATAAGGATCAAAAAGACGAGCCATCTATGGTTTCTCAATATATAAAAGATCCTAAAGTAACGATTGCGGATGGGAAAAAAATTGTAACTGTAACAATGCAAGATAGCGATTATTTTCAATACCTTAGAATAGAGGATAAAAACCAACCTGGCGTATTTCATGATGTGAAAGTTTTGTCAGAAGATAAGAGGAAGAATGGAACGAAAGTAGTTCAATTTGAAATTGGCGAGTTTGAGAAGAAGCACAATATGCAAATGCATATACTTATTCCGGCTATTGGATATGATCACAAATATCAAGTTCAATTTGAAATTAAAGATCCAACTGTAGGTGACAAAGAAACAGAGAAACGAGATGATAACTCTAATTCAGGCAATACGGAAACGGATCATCCAATTGATAATCAAAATATGATAACAGATAACAAATTAAGAGAGCTTGTTAATAAAAAAGTATTTAATAGAAAAGATTTAAATACACCAATCACGAAAGAAGAGTTATTACAAGTAAAGGACTTGTTTTTAAATACGAATGAGATACTGGATTATAGTGCATTAAAATATATGCCAAATTTAAAATCTTTAACAGTTGCGAATGCGAAGATAAAAGATCCATCATTCTTTACGAGCTTAAAACAATTGAAACATTTAGCTTTACGTGGTAATGAATTTTCAGATGTAACACCACTTGTTAAGATGGATAATTTAGATTCTCTTGATTTAAGTAATAATAAAATTACGAACGTTGCACCACTAATTGAGATGAAAAATGTAAAAAGTTTATATTTATCAGGTAACCAAATAGAAGATGTAACAGCATTAGCGAAAATGGAACAACTAGATTACTTGAATTTAGCAAATAATAAAATTACGAATGTTGCGCCATTAAGCGCGTTGAAAAATGTAACATATTTAACTTTAGCAGGTAATCAAATTGAAGATATTAAACCGTTATATTCATTACCTTTAAAAGACTTAGTATTAACACGTAATAAAGTAAAAGATTTATCCGGTATTGAGCAAATGAAGCAATTAGAAGAATTGTGGATCGGGAAAAATGAAATAAAAGATGTTACTCCTCTAAGTAAGATGACACAGTTAAAACAATTACACTTACCTAACAATGAGTTAAAGGATATTACTCCATTATCAAGTCTAGTAAGCTTACAAAAGCTTGATTTAGAAGCGAATTATATTTCAGACTTAACACCAGCTAGCAATTTGAAAAAGTTAGTATTCTTAAGTTTTGTTGCAAATGAAATTCGTGATGTTCGACCAGTTATAGAACTAAGTAAAACAGCCTATATCAATGTTCAAAATCAAAAAGTATTTTTAGAGGAAACAGAAGTAAATAAAGAAGTAAAAGTACCTATATACGAGAAAGATGGTAAAATCTCTACAAAAATTCGTTTAAAGAGCGAAGGTGGTACGTATAGTAATGATGCAGTTAAGTGGAGTACACCAGGTGAGAAAGTATATGAATTTGGTGTAAAAGATCCATTTGCGGATACAGGAATCTTCTTCACAGGATCTGTGATTCAAAATGTGGTAGAAAGTAAAGAAGATAACACTTCTAAAGAAGACAATAATTCTAAAGAAGATGAAAAAGTAGGAGTAGTAGAATTTAAAGATGTACCAAAAGGACATTGGTCAGAGGAAGCAATTCATTATTTAGCGAAAGAAAATATTTTTAAGGGATATGGAAATGGACAATTTGGATTTGGGGATCGTATTACTCGTGGACAAGTTGCGTCTTTAGTACAAAGGTATTTGAAATTAGAACATAAAGTAGAGCAGAAAGAGAGATTTACAGATACGAAGGGACATATGTTTGAGCAAGATATTGCTACAGTTGCGCAAGCTGGAATTATGCAAGGAGATGGTACTGGGGAGTTTCGTCCAGATGGAGTATTAACTCGATACGAAATGTCTGTAGTATTATATAAAGTATTTCAGCTAAAAGAAGATGAAAATAATAAAGTGAACTTTAATGATGTACCAACTGGTCATTGGGCAGAAGAATATGTGAAAGCGTTAGCGGACAATAACATATCAAAAGGTGATGGAAAAGGAAACTTTTTAGGTGATGATTTTGTAACACGTGAACAATATGCACAGTTCTTGTATAACGCAATAATGAAATAAAAGATGAGAAAATACGTTATTCTTTGATTGAAAAAGAATAACGTATTTTTTATGTATAAAATGAAATAGTCAATATACAGGAGTATAGACATATGAATAGCCCTTTTTAAAGAAGAGACGTGAAACTATATTGACAAAAAGGCGTTCTCATGTGATAATTCAATTAAATTTTTAGAATAATCAAAAAAATACTCCTTTTACATAGAAAGGATTCGAACATTATATGAATATTACGCCGGGGGTGACGAAATGTTATTTTTTCTAAAGAAATGGAATGAATTAAAAGATGTGAAATCTGAACTAGCACTTCGTGATTGGTTTTATGGTACAAAAATTAGCTTATCACTTTGTACGTCAAAAGAGCCGTTAACTTTTTTAGTAAACGTTGAAGGAAGAGATAAAGGGTTATTTTCAGAAGAAGATTTTATTGTTGTAAACTGTATGTGTGAACCAGTATTTGAAAATGAAGAAAAACCAGCTGCGGAATCATTTATGCATGCAGATATTTATAAAAAAAGTAGTGCAGAATGTATTTTACAAGTACAGACTGTAGATAGTCATTTAATATCAGAGTTGTATGGAGAAAAAGGGGAAGTAACATTCGATAAACGTAGCGTGGAACGTGTTTTTGGAAAAGAAGGTATAACAGAAATGACAATTCCCATTGTAGAAGATGAGAAAAAATTCGCAGATTTATTAGAGAATAATGTGCCGAATTTTATTGAAGGTGGAGGAGTAGTTCTCGTTCATAATTATGGCATGATTGTGTGGGGAAAAACTCCAGAATACGCGAAAAAATGGTTGGAGGGTATAGAATATTTAATGAACTACCATGTAAAATTGTTAATGATAAAAGGTGCAAAGAGCTCTGTTATATGAAATGTTTGTGATGTCGTTACAAGTCAATGAGTAAATGAAAGCGTTTTAAAAATAATTTTACTCATAAAATATAGGTCTCCTTATTATATATAGATTACATGTTGACATGTAAGGAGGAACATATTTTGCGAGTTAAATATCATTTTCTGCCAAAACAGCAAGTAACATTTTGCAAAATGAACGATTCAGGTAAGAAGGCTCTGCAAATTATGAATGAAACGGGATTTCGAGCAATCCCTGTATTAGCAGAAGATGAAAAGAAATTCATGGGGATTATTTATAAAGTGGATCTTTTAGAAAAGAAGTGTAATGGTGGATTAGAGGAATTAAGTACGGAACATATGCTGGAAGATTCCACTGCATTTATTTTTGAAAAGGACTCTTTTTTCAGAGCATTTTATGTTATTCGTCGTTTGCCGTTTTTAGCTGTATTAAATGATTATAATGAATTTGTTGGCATCTTAACTCATTCCAATATATTTGATGTTATTGAGGATTCATTTGGTATGCGGACGGGTGGTTATATATTAACAATTGCAACACAAGATTGTAAGGGAACGATTAAAGAACTTGGGACATTGTTGAAAGCATTTCATATCGGTGGACTATTTACGCTAGATAACGGCGATCAATATATTCGCCGCGTTATTGTCAATATAACAGATGAGTTAAATGAAAAAAGATTAAAGCAATTAATCGAAAAAATAGAGAAAAAAGGATTCAGGGTGAGTCATGTAGATTATATTTAAGATGAAAAGGAAAGGGAGCAATTTGCTATATGCAGATTGCTCTCTTTTTTAGTTTGAGTCATGAATCTTATTTTGAAACAGGAGGCGGAGATAATGCCAAATCGGATAAAAAAATAAAATCTGCATGTTCACGAATTTTAGGAATAGAGGTTTCTATAACACGTGATGTAATTTCACCTGGAGGCCCAACATGTCCGATAGCTACCATAATCGGTTTTTCTTGAAGTTTTTTAATGAGTAATTGGGCTTGTTTTGAAATATGTGCCGCTGTGTACACGTCATCAAAAAATAATTGATTTTCAATAATTGGTACTCCTAATTCTTTCCCGATTTTTGGGACGACACTCTTAGGATTTGTTTTGCTATCTAAATAAAATAAACCGTGTTTTTTACAAGCTGCAAGTATAAGTCGTACAATTCTTTCGTCTGCAGTCACCTTTGATCCCATATGATTATTCATCCCAATTGCATGTGGTACTTCTTGAATCGCTTGTTCGAGTCGATTATTTATTTCTTCGTCGCTTAAATCAGTTGTAATTGCTTTTGGTCCAAGCCATTCTTTTTTACCTTTAATCGGTTCCATTGGCATATGTATAATAACTTCGTGTCCTTTCTTATGAGCCGCTATCGCATCTTCCTTTGTGGAAGGAAGAAAAGGCATAACAGCAACAGTTAGTGGAATAGGAAGTGATAACATTTTATCAGTTCCTTTCATATTATTGCCGAAGTCATCAATGACAATAGCTACTTTATTTGTATGGGCCTTGGCCTCAATAGGAAACAAGAAGGCTGGTAAAAACATAGTCAAAATAAGCAATGCAATCGTATATTTGCGCATATAACTATTTCCTTTCTATATTATCAATCACCATTATGGTTTGCGTTTTTATATAAATTAAACAAAAAATGTCGAAGAAAAGTATATGGAAAATAGGGAATCCGCTATTTAATTGGTGTTTGTAAAAAAAGGAGATAAAAAAATTGTCTATTATTGCGAATGTATTTACAAAGATAGAATAATTTGTAATAATTCTCAAAGTGAGGGTAAAGATTTGTAAATTACAGGGAGAAAATGTTTAATTTTCTGATTCTTCAAATTCAAATATGATAAACAGTTAAAAGTTCAATGGAGAAGTGAAGTAGAGAGCATGGAAGTATAATAAGGGGGATATGAATGTTTACTGTAAAAAGGAAGTACACATTAGAAAAGCTTTCACGTGATATTCATATGAAACGTGAAGAGATGATTCAATTAGGTTTAACGAGTGGGTTAAATAGTACGGAGACGATTCAAGTTAGTCAAGAATTGGACAAGCTTATTTTACAGTACCAGTGTTATAAAGAAAAACAAACACCAAAATGGTTATCAATTATAAAGGTACCTATTTTTCAAATTGGGTATGAAGGGAAATCAAGTAATTTTTGGCGAATGCTTGTGGCTGGTTTTATGAAATAAGTATAATTACCCTTTAGGGATAAGGATAATTATACTATGTGTAACGGAATTTCGATATGAACTGTCGTTCCTTCGTTTTCTATACTGTTAATAAAAATATGCCCGTTGTACATCTCTATAATTCGTTTACATATGACAAGTCCAAGACCTGTTCCAGTATCTTTATTAGTAAAGAACGGATGAAAGAGGTGTTTTTGAATATGTTTTGGAATTCCTTTTCCAGTATCTATAATTTGCAATTGTGCGTGTGTTTCATTGTTTGTTACGAAAATAGTTAGTGTATCGCCAAAAGTCATAGCTTCAATTGCATTTTTTGTAATGTTTAAAACCACTTGTTTCATATGGTCTTTCGAGCATCGGATATGAACAGGACGGTCTGGCAAATGTAAATGGAATACAATATTATGTAGATTCGCCTCAGATTGAATAATTAATGCTACCTCATTTAGAATGGTTCTCACATCATATGTTTGTTCAATGATTGCAGTTGGCTTTCCAAGAATAAGAAATTCACTTACAATTTCATTAATTCGTTCTATTTCTTGTTCGATGATGGAAAAATAGAACTGATCTTGTTCATCTTTATATTTCTCTTTTAATAGAGCGACGAGCCCTTTAATTCCGGTAAGTGGATTACGGATTTCGTGGGCGGTACTAGCTGCAAAAGTTCCAACTAATTCAATTTTTTGTAGTTCATTTTGTTGTCTTTCTAGTTTTGTTTGTCGTTTTAACAACATATATTGAGCGAGTAAAAATAAAATTGACATTAAAAATAAAGTAGCTATACATTCTACGGCAACCCACTGGTTTAAAGTTTTTTGATGAATAGGTAACGGAGAAACAGAGACCTTCCAATCTAATCTTTGGAGTGGAGTAGTAAGCATATTAGAATGTGCATCACTTGTTTCGTTATTATCATCGGTTAGAAAAACTACATCATACTTATCAGTTACTTCAAAATGGTATTGTGGCTTAATGGCATTTAAAGATGATGAAATGTAGTCAAAGCGTAAACTTGCTAACAATAAGCCTGAGAGCTCCTTCTGTTTATTAAAAATGGGGGAAGCAATCATAATAGCTTGATGGCCAAGAACACGATCTGTAATGACGGATGATACAGTTGTTTTCTTAGTTTGTAATGCGTTTTGAATATATTTACGATCTGAGACATCAACAGGTGGTTGGTCACCTTCCGATGCGATTGTAATGATACCTTCTGGTGTAGCGTAATATAGACCAGAAAAACGTGCATCGTTTCCATCTGTATCATGTACAATTTCTTTCATCCCATTAATATTTCCAGTCTCGGTTCCTACGACCTTTGCGAGCATTTCTAGGGCAGAAATTGCTTCGCCAAGGTGGTGATCTAAATAGTCTCTATATAAAAAGAGAACCGTATGGGCAACTTGTTTATTTTCTTGTTTCATTTTATACGAATGATATGAATAAAATGTAGCACCAATCCCTGTTGTTGGTAGGATAACAAGCAATATATATAAAACTATGCTGTGGAATTTGAATTTCAAATTTGGTACTCCTTCTTTTTTATTATCATTATATATAAACTATGTTAAAATTGTCATGTTTTTATTCAAGAATCATTCATAATATATTTGGGGAGAGGTAATGAATGAGTGAATACTCATTCGGAATTTATATGAAGTACTATTTTGTTCTTTTTATTACTGAGAATTTAAATGAAGGGTTGAAAGTTGTATGACATCAAATAATGAACGAGAAGATATTTCTCAATCTTTAAAAGTATTTATTGCATTATCTCGTGTACATCGTTCTGTTATGGATACGACAAATAAGTCTATACAAAGTAACGGTTTAAATCCAACTGAGTTTGCTGTATTAGAACTGCTATATCATAAAGGCGGTCAACCACTTCAGCAAATTGGTGAGCGTATTTTAATAGCTAGTGGCAGCATTACATATGTTGTAGATAAGTTAGAGAAAAAGGGACTAGTAAAGAGAATTCCATGCCCGAATGACCGACGTGTTATTTATGCACAATTAACTGAATCTGGAGAGAACTTTATTTCTTCTATTTTTCCAGGGCATGAGCAAGTTATTCATCAGTCTTTTGAAATGTTAACGAAAGAGGAAAAGGACGAATTACTGGATTTATTAAAAAAGATTGGAAAGTATGAAAAGTAATAATATGTTCCAAAGGAGCTTTGGATAAAGAAATCCAAAGCTTTTTTGTTTACATGTAATGATGGCAGTATATGCCGTATTTTGTTGAAGAATAAGAGGAGATTTGGAAGTAAGTATTGAATTATAGTAAAAGGATGCATTTAATGGAGAGGAGGCTCGTTCATGTCATTTAAAGACTATGAATATAAAAGGCCAAATATTGAAGAATTAAAAGAGAAGTTTACAGCTGCTTTAGAGAGGTTTGATAACGCAAAAACTGTAGAGGAACAAAAACAAGTCATTCATTCAATTAACGAAATTCGTAACGATTTTGGTACAATGGGGAATCTTTGTTACATTCGTCATTCTGTTGATACAACAGATGCTTTTTATAAGAAAGAGCAAGATTTCTTTGATGAATTCTCTCCAGTTGTACAAGGATATGGTACAAAATATTATAATGCGTTAATTCATTCTCCATTCCGTGAAGAATTAGAAGCGTATTATGGGAAGCAATTATTTGCTCTTGCGGAGTGTGATTTAAAAACATATTCTGATGAAGTCGTGAAGGATTTACAATTAGAGAATAAATTGTCTTCACAATATACACAATTATTAGCATCTGCAAAAATTGATTTTGCAGGAGAAGAAAGAACTTTATCACAGCTTATTCCATTTATGCAAGGGAAAGAGAGAAGTGAACGTAAAGCAGCAAGTGAGGCGTATTACGGATTTTTAGCTGAGAATGAAGAAGAGTTAGATCGTATTTATGACGAGCTTGTTAAAGTGAGAACGAAAATCGCCAAATCTTTAGGTTTCAAAAACTTTGTTGAACTTGGATATGCAAGAATGTACCGTACAGATTATAATGCGGAAATGGTAGCAAATTATCGTCAGCAAGTGCTAGATTATATCGTTCCCGTTACAACGGAATTAAGAAAACGTCAACAAGCACGTATCGGTGTAGAGAAGTTAGCATATTACGACGAAAACTTTGAATTCCCTACAGGTAACCCAACTCCAAAAGGAGATGCGGATTGGATTGTTAATCATGGAAAAACGATGTATAAAGAGTTATCGGCTGAAACAGATGAATTTTTCAATTTCATGTTAGATAATGATTTATTAGATTTAGTTGCGAAAAAAGGAAAAGCTGGCGGTGGATATTGTACATATATTGAGAATTATAAAGCGCCGTTTATCTTCTCGAATTTTAACGGAACGTCTGGTGATATTGACGTATTAACACATGAAGCAGGCCATGCTTTCCAAGTATACGAAAGTCGTAAATTTGAAATTCCAGAATATAATTGGCCAACATATGAAGCGTGTGAAATTCACTCTATGAGTATGGAATTCTTCACATGGCCATGGATGAAGTTATTCTTTGAAGAAGATGCAGATAAATATTACTTCTCTCACTTAAGTTCAGCACTTCTGTTTTTACCGTATGGTGTATCTGTTGATGAATATCAACATTATGTATATGAAAACCCTGAAGCATCACCAGAAGATCGTAAGACAGCATGGCGTAATATAGAGAAAAAGTATTTACCGCATCGTGATTATGAAGATAATGATTATTTAGAGCGCGGTGGATTCTGGCAACGTCAAGGACATATTTATAGCTCGCCGTTCTACTATATTGACTACACGTTAGCACAAATTTGTGCACTGCAATTTTGGAAACGTGCAAGAGATAATAGACAAGAGGCGTGGGAAGATTATGTGAATCTGTGCCAACAAGGTGGAAGTAAATCATTCTTGGAATTGGTAGAGGTTGCCAATTTAACATCGCCATTTGCTGAAGGCTGTGTGAAAAGTGTTATTACAGAAATCGAAGCATGGCTACAAGCAATTGACGACACAAAATTGTAAAAAACATGCGCTTTTTTTCACATGTTTAACATCGACATAATGAGAAAATGATGAGATAATAAAAGAAAATTCAGAATACTAAAGAGGTGTTTCTAATAAGGAGCGCCTCTTTTCACCAACAAAAGGGGGGAAAGAAGTATGCTTCAATCTAATATGGATGTGAGTTTAGAAAGTTTAGTGAACTCATTACAGTCTACCCGAAGCACGCTATTGTCAGAAATTGAAATGTTAAATGATACAGAAGTGAATGTAAAGCCACGTCGTGATAAATGGAGTATTATTCAAATTTTGCATCACTTGCATTTAGTTGAACAATCTGTCACGTCTGCCCTTGTATATGCCTTACAAAAAAATGAAAGAAACACGACTCCATTTAAAGACCTCCAACTTACGCTGGATCGCACACATAAACGAGAAGCTCCTCAGCAAATGAAACCAACAGAAACGCTAATGAAAAAACAGCAAGGAATCCAATTACTAGAACATTCACGACAAGAACTATTACATGCGCTTCATAGCGTTATAGATGAAAAAGACCTATTTGAAAATGGGTTAAAGCATCCTGTTTTTAATGATCTGAATTTATATCAGTGGGTTCAATTTCTTGATTTGCATGAACAAAGACATCTTACGCAGTTAAAAGAAGCGAAACACGCAATTTTACAGCGATAATTAGGAAGAAGTGGGAGACCACTTCTTTTTCATATGTGCATAGTTTTTCTTCTTATTTTGGAATACTACAGAGAGAAAGAAAAGAAGGAGTTGAAAAGTATGTCCAATAAAAAGAAAGAAGAAGAGCGCGCTTGGAAAGCACGTAAAGAAAATCAAAAACCACATGGAAAAGTGAAAGCTTTTGCTGAATTAGTTGAAGGAACAGAAAAAACGTGATGAGTATTTCATCACGTTTTTTGTATGAGTGGAAAAGTTAATAAGAAAGTTGTACCTGTACCTTTTTCACTTATAATATCAATTTTTCCGTTCATAGCTTGCACAACACTGAATACGACCATCATTCCAAGACCAGTACCTTTTTCTTTTGTTGAATAGAAAGGGGATCCAAGACGTTTTACTTGTTCTTGATCCATACCAACTCCTGTATCTTTTATATATAATTGAATATGCTTATGATCAGGAACTAATGTGAAATAAAGATCACCGCCTTTTGGCATGGCCTCAATGCAGTTTTTTAAAATATTTAACAAACATTGATTTAGTTTTTGTTTTTCTCCCGCGATAAAAAAAGAAGTACTTTGCTTTATATAATGTGTACGCACATTTGTTAAATTAGCAAGCGGTGTAATTAACGATAATGCATGCAGTAGTTCTTCTTCTAACTGTAATATTTGTTCTTTTTCAATACTTGGTTTTGCAAAGGTTAAATAATCTGTAAGAACGTGATTTGCTTGTTCGATTCCGTTGATGGCTATGTCAATATATAATTTTCGCTCTTGCTCAGTGCATGTACCTGACTGCAAAAGTTGTAAAAATCCTTTTGTTGAAGTTAACGGATTGCGAATCTCATGAGAGATGGATGCTGCCATTTCGCCAATTAAATGAAATTTTTCAGCATTCATAAGTTCGTTTTGGAGACGAACTTGAGTTTGTAATATGTGTAGTAAATATAAAATAAGAATCGTACCAAGTATCGTACATAACTCATACACAATAATATGTGGTATATAATCAGCCTTATTTGTAACCTTTGAAAGGAAGAAAGGTATCCAACTCAATCCGTATGTGAGACTGTATATAATAGCGAGTATTATTTTTATACGATTAGAAGTTCGATTGAAAAATTTATATGTAAATAGTAGAACAATAAATAGAAGGATAGAACCGATAAGCGATGGGAAAACACCTATTCCTCCTAATAAGAAGCGATATATATTTAATACAACTAATATTGATCCACCAGCAATAGGACCTCCGGTTAATGTACCGACAACTAATACGATATGACGCATATCAAATTGAAATCCATAATTTGTTTTTGCTGCGAAAGTGATACATAGTATAGTAACGAGGCAGCATAATACAATAAATATAGCTGAATTTAATTTAGGAGAGCGTTTCCCTTTTTGATTCCAAAATAAATGGTATACGAGCATTGTAACAAGGATGAATAATATATTTAGAAAGAGATAAATAATAAAGGATTTCAGTGGGATGCCTCCTCTCTTCTTATAGTAAATTAATCATACTATAAAATGAAAGAAATGAAATGAGAAATAGCGGAAAAATCAGAAATTTTTTCTGGTAGTATACAATATGTTACAATAAGCTTTGTCAATGAAAGAAGGAATTCCGTGCAATGCACGGGAGAGGTTCGCGAACTCCCTCTATAAAAAACTATGGAAACAACAATATCTTTAGGTATTGTTTTGTTTTTTTATTGTGACAGTTCAAGAACGTTCTTTCTTCTTATTCGTAGTAGAGAAGGAGAATGAGTGAAATGAAAAAAGAAAAGGCAGTTGTTGTTTTTAGTGGAGGACAAGATAGTACGACATGTTTATTTTGGGCAATGGAGCAGTTTGCAGAAGTAGAGGCTGTAACGTTTAATTACAATCAACGTCATAAGTTAGAAATTGATTGTGCAGCGGAAATTGCAAAAGAGCTAGGAATTAAACATACAGTACTAGATATGAGTCTATTAAATCAACTTGCTCCAAATGCGTTAACGAGAACGGATATGGAGATTACACATGAAGAAGGGGAATTACCATCGACGTTTGTAGATGGACGAAATTTACTATTCTTATCATTTGCTGCTGTATTAGCAAAACAAGTTGGAGCACGTCATATTGTAACGGGTGTATGTGAAACTGATTTTAGTGGTTATCCAGATTGCCGTGACGTGTTTGTGAAATCGTTAAACGTTACTTTAAATTTATCCATGGATTATCCGTTTGTGATTCATACACCACTTATGTGGATTGATAAAGCGGAAACATGGAAATTATCAGATGAACTTGGAGCATTCGAGTTTGTTCGAGAAAAAACATTAACATGTTATAACGGAATCATTGGTGATGGTTGCGGTGAATGTCCAGCATGTCAACTTCGTAAAGCAGGATTAGATACGTACCTACAAGAACGCGAAGGAGCGAGTAACTAATGGATAATTTCTTTGGATTTCGCATCGTAGAAAATTTGCAAAAAATGGACAAGGATATTCAGCGTAAACAGCTCAAATATCATAATAAACGAGTAATGGTCAGCAAGGAATTTACATTTGATGCAGCACACCATTTACACTGTTATGAAGGGAAATGTAAAAACTTACATGGTCACACATATAAAGTTGTATTTGGGATTAGTGGATATGTAAATGAAATCGGTCTTGCAATTGACTTTGGAGATATAAAAGAAATTTGGAAGAATGAAATAGAAATTTATTTAGATCATCGTTATTTAAACGAAACGTTACCAGCGATGAATACAACTGCTGAAAATATGGTCGTTTGGATTTATGAAAAGATGGCAGAAGCGTTAACAAAAGATAATCGTGTGAATGAATATAAAGGAGCTCGTGTTGAATTTGTTCGTCTATTTGAGACTCCGACTAGTTATGCAGAAGTAAGACGGGAGTGGATGCTCGATGAGTAAAATCCCTGTCTTAGAAATATTTGGTCCGACTATTCAAGGTGAAGGAATGGTTGTAGGACAAAAGACGATGTTTATCCGTACAGCTGGCTGTGATTATAGCTGCGCTTGGTGTGATTCTGCTTTTACGTGGGATGGATCTGCTAAAGATCAAATTAGACAGATGACAGCAGAAGACGTTTGGAATGAGCTTGTAGAAATTGGCGGCGAAAATTTTTCTCATGTTACGATTTCAGGTGGAAATCCGGTATTGTTGAAAAATATTGAGTTTCTTCTTTCTATATTAAAAGAGAATGGAATGCGAACGGCAATCGAAACGCAAGGGAGCAAATGGCAAGATTGGTTACTTGAAATTGATGAAATAACGATTTCTCCGAAGCCGCCAAGCTCGACGATGAATACTGATTTTCAGAAGTTAGATGATGTAATTCAGAAGCTAGCAGGAAAAGATATTAGCTTAAAGGTAGTAGTATTTGACGATTATGATTTTGAGTATGCAGTTAAGATGCACGAACGTTATCCAGATGTACCATTTTTCTTACAAGTAGGAAATGATGATACAAAAACTGTGGATGATGCGATGTTGATTAAAAAGCTATTAGATAAGTATGAGTGGCTTATTGAAAAAGCGGTTAACTGCAAAGAAATGAATAATGCAAAAGTATTGCCGCAGCTTCATGCGTTAGTATGGGGAAATAAACGCGGAGTATAATGAGAAGGGATGTTTAAAATGGCAGGAAGATTAGATGAAGATTTAAAAGATGTAACATTATTAGGAAATCAAAATACAAAATATTTATTTGAATATAGCCCAGAAATTTTAGAGGTTTTTGATAATAATCATCCAAACCGTGATTATTTTGTAAAATTCAATTGTCCTGAATTTACAAGCTTATGTCCGAAAACAGGCCAACCAGATTTTGCGACAATTTATATTAGCTACATTCCAGAACAAAGAATGGTAGAGAGTAAATCTTTAAAACTATATTTATTTAGTTTCCGCAATCATGGTGACTTCCACGAAGATTGTATGAACGTTATTATGAATGACTTAATTAAATTAATGGATCCACGTTACATCGAGGTATGGGGTAAATTCACACCACGTGGAGGGATTTCAATTGATCCTTACTGTAACTACGGTCGCCCAGGAACGAAGTATGAACAAATGGCTGACTACCGCATGATGAACCATGATTTATATCCAGAAACAATTGATAATCGTTAATATATAATAGAAAGAAAGGATCTGTATGTTATACAGATCCTTTCTTTCTATTATATTATGCATTTTGATTAATGACAGTATAGTTTTTATGACTAACAACTGTAAGAGGTTCCATATCTAGTTCTCTAAAATTCTCCATAATTGTTATATCTACAATAACAGAGTTTTGATTTACTTTTTGAACACGGCCTTGCATTCCACCTTTAAATTCAATGATATCTCCAGTTTCTGCGATCTGCATAAGCAACTCTCCTTGTTACAGTTTTTCCAAAAAAGAATAATTTGGGATTTTTTATTTTCCTTTATTTTGAACTATGTTTCCTGTTTTGTAAATGTTTTCAAAGTAAAAATTCGAAAAATATTCACTTTTTGTAAGAAAATATGTAGAAAAGCCATGTTTTTTGAGAAAAAAAAGGAGAAATGAAAAAATCTTTATATAGAGTTATAATAAAGAAATACAATAACCTATTAAAGTGGGAGAAATTAGAGGCGGTAAAATGATGTTTGAATTTGTGGGGAGTGTTATAGCATTAATTTTATTTGTATTTTCTTATATACATTTAAAAAAGATTCGTCATCATGAAACGACTACATATTTTGATGGGATGGATGGTATACATGCTGGGGTCACACATGAGAGTGGCGGGGATATGTAAAGGTGTATAACTTTCTTTTTTTGCGTGGTATGATATGTAAAAATAGTACATAATAGAGTTCGTAAGTGATGAATGGAGAGTGGAAAGAATGAAGATTTCTTTTATTCGTCATGGTCGCTTAGATCGTACTATAGAACCAATGACGGTTACATCCTTTCATGAATGGATGAAAGGATATGACTTACATACTATAACAAAAAAAGTACCAATACCTACGGAAACAAGGGAAGCGGTTGAAGCGGCAAAATTGATTGTAACGAGTGATCAAAAGTGCGCTGTACAGTCAGCAGCTGAATTAATGGATTCTTTATCGTTTATACAAAATTCTCTCTTTAGAGAAGCTACAGTTCCGACGAGCTTTTATGCTCCAAAATGGTTGAAGTGTAAACCTAACGTATGGATGTTTATCGGACGAACATTATGGATACTTGGTTACCATAAAGATGTTGAGTCTTATAAGGAAGCAAGAGAAAGGGCAAAGCAGGCGGCTTACGTATTACACCGTTACGCTCTCGTACATGGAAGTATTGCTCTTGTAGGTCATAATTATATGAATGGAATGATTGGTGCCGAACTGAGAGCGATGGGATGGTCTGGTTCTCCTATCTTGCACAGAGAGCCATGGGGATGTACAACATATACGTTTCATGAGGCGATGAATGGAAATGTATTAAATACGAATTTAACATAAAAGCACACGATTTATATAAATCGTGTGCTTTTTTTAAGATATAGAAATTTTGATGTGTAATGGTTTTACGAGATGTGCATAAGGTTCGCCTACAAGCATAACGATTTGATCTTTTTTATAACCTAGTTTTTCGTATAGTGAATAGGCACGTTTGTTTTCTAAATTAACAAGTAATGCGATTTTTTCATACTCCTTTTCAGTTGCATGTATTTCAGCAGCTTCAATTAATTTAGAACCAATTCCTTTTCCGCCATATACACTTGAAACGGATAAAGTATCAATGTAATATTCATCAAGCTCGGCTTCTTTTTCTAACGTAATCGATTCATCTTTATGTAATTCTCTTAAGTGATGTACGATTGGTGCATCAAGCATTGTTGCTTCACTACCGTGATAAGCGACAATAACTCCAACTGCATCCCCGTCTTGTTCATATACAAAACAGTTTTCATAGCTCAGTCGATTTTTCTCTTTTGAGAACCATGTTTCAAGTCCTAGTAATACTTCTGTCTCAACTGTGCTACCTGTGATTTTTTCAGCAATTTCGTGCAGAGCGTTATACAATAAAGGTGCTACCAGTTTCGCATCTGTCTTTTTTGCTTTCCGAATCATAGTATCCCTCCTAGTTCTATTCATATATTGTAGCATAGCGGTGTGAAACTTTGCATAATTGAATGTCGAAATGTTTGATATAGAGAAGTAGCTATGTTAATATATGATATTTAGTGGACATATAATTAAGAGATATCTTTTGAAAAATAATGAAAATGAAATGAAGGTATAGCATCTGGATAATTTTACAGTTGTTGACCTATAGAATATAAGTTAAAATAAAATATTGCATAGAGGTGAAATACATGGATAAAGAATTAGCAAATACAATTTTGGATCAGCTGAAAAATGGTGAAATAAAGGAGTATGTTGTTACGAAAGATGTATTTTATACGTTCAGAGAAGTTTTAGTAAATCGAGAAGACTTTAAACATTTCATTGGTAACGCACAGCGCGGCGGACAAGTCATTTATACATACTCAGAAACGCCACGTTCGTAACTAGAAGAATATAGGGAGGAGACTTATGGGCGATTTTAAACAAGGCATATTACCGCATTGGGATTATATGTGGAAAGATAGAGCCGGCAACCGATTTATGGGAATGGTCATGTATCCAGAGAAAAGAAAGTGTTCGACAAAAATGCTTCAGAAAATAAAAAGAGCATATGAAGAGGCTGTAGAAATTAAAGTAACTGTACAAGTTCAACATACATGTCAGTACGTTGAAGGAATGATTGTGTACTTTGATGAAGAAGCTCCTGTATGTACAATGATTGATAAAGATGAAAATCCACATCATATATTTGTAAAAGATATTTTGCGTATTGAGCACTCTGCATAATCTTTTCATAAATAAGTTGAATTTCCATAATAATAATCTTTTTCTATAATAGTTATCTTTTAGTATGTAACGCGAATCGAAAGTATATGTATAATATTTAATAAAGTAAAGTTGATAAATGTAATCGTTTTTTAGAACAGATTATCGTTTCATATCTGTTCTTTTTTGCGTGATGCTGGAGAAATATATTCCTCCAGCATTTGCCGTTTTATGACAAAATATATTGTTAACTTTTTTAAAAATAAGGTTAAATTCGTTGACAACTTTTTTGAAAAGCACTTTATTGACATGAGTTTTAGAATGTTGTTTCATAGTCATTGTATTGAAAAAAATCGACGGTCTTGTCGAAAAGTAAAAGTTAAAAAAAGAAAGAATTTATACATATATCTTGTGTCTTATTTTGAAACGTAATACAATATATAGAGAAATCAAGAAACAACATACAGAGAGTATAGATTGAAAAGGGAGGGTCGGAAATGTTAGTTGCATATGATTCTATGACAGGAAACGTGAAGCGTTTCATCCACAAATTAAATATGCCGGCCGTTCAAATTGGTGAAGATCTAGTAATAGATGAAGACTTTATTTTAATTACGTATACAACAGGTTTTGGCAATGTACCAGAACGTGTTTTAGAATTTTTAGAGCGCAATAATGAAAAATTAAAAGGCGTATCTGCAAGCGGCAATCGTAACTGGGGAGACATGTTCGGTGCAAGTGCTGACAAAATTTCTGCTAAATATGAAGTGCCTATTGTATCAAAATTTGAGTTATCAGGAACAAATAACGATGTAGAATATTTTAAGGAAAGGGTGCGGGAGATTGCGACACATTGAACTGAATAATGAAATCACGCAAATGCAGGACGGTTTTTATCAGCTTCATAAAGATAAAGAGGCATTAGAAGTCTTTATGGAAGAAGCTAGAGAGAATACCGTTCATTTTAATAGCGTGGCAGAGCGAATGGAGTATATGAAAGAACATGATTACTATTACAACGTTCTGGACGAGTATAACTTGGAGGAAGTAGAAGAGGTATATAACATCGCTTATGGTGAAAACTTCGAGTTCCAATCTTATATGGCAGCATCTAAGTTCTATAAAGATTATGCGTTAAAAACAAATGATCAAAAACAATACTTAGAAAGCTATGAAGATCGTGTAGCAATTGTGTCATTATACTTAGGACGCGGTGATGTTGCGAAGGCAAAACAATTCGCAAGCATGATTGTCAAACAAAACTACCAACCAGCGACACCAACCTTTTTAAATGCGGGAAGAAGCAGAAGAGGAGAAATGGTGTCTTGTTTCTTGTTAGAGATGGATGATAGCTTAAATTCAATCGGCTTTAACATTAATACTGCAATGCAATTATCAAAAATCGGTGGTGGAGTAGCTTTAAACTTATCTAAGCTACGCGCACGCGGTGAGCAAATTAAAGGTATCGACAACGCTGCAAGTGGTGTAGTACCTGTTATGAAGTTACTTGAAGATTCGTTTTCATATGCGAATCAGCTTGGCCAACGAAAAGGTGCTGGCGCAGTATACTTAAACATTTTCCATTGGGACATTATTGAATTCCTTGATACAAAAAAAATAAATGCCGATGAGAAGAGCCGTATTCAGTCTCTATCAATCGGAATTATCGTTCCAAGTAAGTTCTTTGAGCTTGCTGAGAAAAACGAACCTTTCCATGTTTTTGCGCCTTATACGGTGTATAAAGAATACGGAAAGCATTTAGATGATATTGATATCGATGAAATGTACGATGAATTAATGAGCAATCCGAAAGTGAAGAAGAAGCCGCTAGATATTAGTGCACGTGATATGCTTATTAAAATTGCTATGATTCAGCTTGAGTCGGGTTATCCATACTTAATGTTTAAATCAAATGCAAATAATCAACATCCACTGAAGGATATTGGAACTGTGAAGATGTCGAACTTGTGTTAAATATGTAGCACCTTCTAGTAGAAATGCTAGTCGAAAACTCCGTTAAACGGGGAAAGCCTCAAATTTGAGGTAACCTACCGTGCTAAATCTTATCTTAGAATGAAAATATAAAAGTTCAGAATGTATCTTATTATTTTGTATAGCAGAGTTATGGGACAACATAAAGTAATAAGAGACTTTCTGAAAGATTAAGATAAGTAAAAGCCTAACGACTATCCCTTATGGGAGTAGAGCGCAAGCGATTGGCGTTCGAAAAGCGGAGCACCTAATCAGGTAATGCTGTAGGTGATGATATAGTCTGTCCTGTATGGTGACATACAGCAGTTGCATGAGCAACGGACTGAGGAATAGCGAACTCGGTTGAACATTCGAGACAGAAATCTTCCAGCTTCAAGAAACTTCTGAAATAAATGATTATGGTACAGATGACATTATCCGTCGTGATATTAACTGTAACTTAGGATCGTTAAATATCGTAAATGTAATGGAAAATAAAGAAATTCGTGAAGCAGTTCATGCGGGAATGGAAGCTTTAACAGCTGTTTCTGATATGACGATTATTCCGAATGCACCAACTGTGAAAAAAGCAAATGATGAGCTTCATTCAGTTGGGCTTGGCGCAATGAACTTACACGGATATTTAGCAAAAAATAAAATCGCTTATGAAAGTGCAGAAGCGAAAGAGTTCGCTCGTACATTCTTTATGATGTTAAATTACTACTCTATTGAGAAAAGTATGGAAATCGCTAAAGAAAAAGGCGAAACATTTAAAGACTTCGATAAATCTGATTATGCGAATGGGACATACTTTAAAAAGTATGAAACGACAGATTACAGCCCAGTAACTGAAAAAGTTCAGCAATTATTTGAAGGAGTTCATATTCCAACAAAAGAAGATTGGACAAGTTTAAAAGAGCAAGTGCAGAAGAATGGTTTATATAACTCATATCGTCTTGCCATCGCTCCTACGCAATCGATCAGTTACGTTCAAAATGCAACTTCAAGCGTAATGCCGATCGTAAGTCAAATCGAATCAAGAACGTATGCGAATGCGACAACATATTATCCAATGCCGTATTTATCAAAAGATACGTTCTGGTACTATAAATCTTCTTACGATATGAATCAGTTTAAATTAATTGATTTAATCGCAGAAATTCAAGAACATATTGACCAAGGTATTAGTACAATTCTTTACGTTAATAGTGATATTTCAACACGTGAATTAGCACGTTACTACATCTATGCACATAAAAAAGGCTTAAAGAGTCTGTATTATACGAGAACACGTAAATTAAGCGTGGAAGAGTGTGTGGCTTGTACCGTTTAATGGCATATTGCCATACTAAATGAATAACCCAAAAGTATGAGCAGGGTTATGAACCCTGCTCATACTTGGTTTGTTCTACTAAACGGTTAGCTTTTCATTATTAGATGGAAATTTAACCGTTCAGTAGAACAATAATAGATATAGGGGTGATTCAATGCGCGCTGTTAACTGGAATAAAAAAGAAGACGATTTCAGTTTAATGTTTTGGAAGCAAAACATCGCTCAGTTTTGGACAGAAGAAGAAATTGCGGTTTCGTCTGACAAAAATACTTGGGTGCAATTATCGAAAGAAGAGCAAATTGCTTATAAGCGTGTATTAGGTGGTTTAACACTTTTAGATACGAAACAAGGTGGCGAAGGAATGCCTCTTGTACTTGTTCATCTTGAAAATTTACAAGCAAAAAGTGTATTAGCTTTCATGGGTGCTATGGAAGAAGTACATGCGAAGAGTTACAGTCATATTTTCACAACGTTAGCTACTGAAGAAGAAATCGATGATATTTTCGAATGGGTAGACAACCATCCGTTACTTGAGAAAAAGGCTGGTATTATTACAAGTTACTATCGTCGTTTATTAAAGCCTGAAGTAACGAAAAAAGAGTTATACATGGCAATGGTAGCAAGTGTGTTCTTAGAAAGTTACCTATTCTATAGTGGATTCTTCTATCCACTTTACTTAGCTGGTCAAGGAAAACTAACAGCAAGTGGTGAGATTATTAACCTTATTATCCGTTAACTAATAGCGGCTTTTGGTAGAGATACCAATTGAAAAACCCTTTTAATTGCTGGGAACCCCTATTGTAAATTTATCTGTTATATTATTGATGAATACATACATTCAGGTTATTCTCTAACTATCAATGGATGGAAAGGAGAATAGCTGATAGGGCAATCAGCAGCGAAGCCTTTATCTAGCGATAACATGTACGGAATTTACTATTTGAAAATCAATGGGAAGTATTATATTGGTAAAGATGTGCAAGTTTCGAATTTAAAACGAATTAAGGAACATATGTGGATGTTAAAGAGTGGCACACATTATAATAGGTATTTACAAGCAGCATACTGTAAATATGAATTCACCTTAGAATATGGAGTTCTAGAGGAGATAGAATGTTCATTGGAAGAATTGAGTGAGATTGAACAACAGTATATTTGGCAGTATGATTCTTATAATAATGGCTATAATTTAACTTTAGGTGGAGAAGGATTGGGTGGAATTAAATTCACTGAAGAACAATTAGAAAAGAAAAGACAACGTGTTATAGGTGAAAAAAATCCACAATCCAAAATTACAGATGCGCAATTTTTTGAGATTGTAGAATTATTAAAGGACGGCAAGACAAACCCAGAAATTGCTGAAATATATAATCTTCATCCTAATTATGTGTCTTTAATTCGACATAAGAAACGTTTTAAACATCTTTGGGAAAAAGTGCGAAATTATATTCCGGTAAAATCTGAGCACCAACTGAAAACAAGGGGACGTGTTACTCTTGAAATGTTTTTGGACATTGTTCAGATGTTACAAGCCGGTGAATCAAATGCATCCATTGAAAGAAAACATGGGTTATCGAGCGGCACAGGAAGCCGTATCAGACACCGAAAGCTGTATAAACAGTGGTGGGTGCGATACGTAGATAAAGGAACGTTCAACGACTATCCCAATGGCGGTGAAATTCCGCAATAGGAGTAGGGCCAAGCGGTGGGTGAGAATCCCTTAAATCGAAATGGAGGGCTACCTGAGAAGGTAGATGATATAGTCTCTTCTTACAGGAAACTGTAAGCTGTATAAACGGCATAGGAGTAGCGAATCTATGTGAAGGTAAAGGATGAGTCAATTCACGGCGTATTCGTCGGTATTTTAGCACAACAAATCTTCGCGGAACTTTCTGCAGAAGATCAACAAGAAGTGCAAAAAGAAACGCAAGAGTTATTAATGGAACTATATGAAATTGAAATGGCATACACAGAAGAAATTTACACTTCTATTGGCCTTGTAGAGGATGTAAATCGTTTCGTTCGTTACAATGCGAATAAAGGACTTATGAACTTAGGACTTGAGCCAAAGTTTGAAGAAGAAGAAATTAACCCAATCGTTTTAAATGGTTTGCGTACAGATACGAAAAACCATGATTTCTTCTCTGTAAAAGGAAATGGTTACGTAAAAGCGACGAACGTTGAAAAGTTATCTGATGATGACTTCGTGTTTAATTTTTAATATATGATCATAAAGAAAAGCTGTCTTATTCATTGATAAGACAGCTTTTCTTTATGGTTTTGTTTACATAACACTATTATTTTCATATAACGATTTCTGTTGAAAAATTCTATCCAGCTAACGGATAGAATTTTTTTGTAAGTAAATGGGTATTTACAATCCTTTTGTATCGGTGTATTATTTAACTAGTACACCGATACAAAAGGAGGGAAGAAATGAAAATAGAGTTTTCTCCAAATACACCAATTTACATTCAGGTAATGGAATACATAAAAAAAGAAATCGTAACAGGACATTTATTGCCTGGTGATAAAATTCCCTCTGTACGTGAATTAGCGAGTGAATTACAAGTAAATCCAAATACGATCCAGCGTACATTTCAAGAGCTAGAACGAGATGGGGTTGTTGTAACACGTAGGGGAATGGGACGATATGTAACGAATGAAGGGGAGAAAATTATGGAGCTGCGAAAAGAGATGGCGAAAGAATTACTTCATTCTTTTATAGATGGAATGGACAATTTAGGTTTTTCAGAAGAAGAAATTCTTACAATCCTTCGTTCTTCATTACATGAGAAAAGGGAGGAGAGCGAATGACAGAGCTATTAAAAATAGAAAACTTATGGAAGAGATACGGATTAAAAGCAGTGATTCGTGAATTAAACATAGAGATTACCGAAGGAAAAATTGTTGGACTTGTTGGAGATAACGGGAGCGGGAAAACGACGTTATTGAAAATGATTGCTGGTCTGCAGCATCCATCGCAAGGTAGTATTACAGTAGCTGGTAAAAAGGTAGGATTAGAAACGAAAGAAATTGTTTCTTTTATGTCTGATAAGTCAGTATTTGATGAGTGGATGACTGTAAAAGATTCTTTGTTTTTCTACCGAGACTTTTATAAAGACTTTGATATTCAAAAAGCGGTAGATACGATAGTAGAATTTAAAATACCACTGGAAGAGAGAATTACAGCATTATCAAAAGGGATGGTTGAAAAACTTCAAATCATTTTAACGTTTTCTCGGAGGGCGAAATTATATGTACTAGATGAGCCGCTTGGAGGGATTGACCTCGTTTCTAGAGAACATGTATTAGATTTAATATTACAATTTTATAGAGAAGATTGTACAATGTTAATTTCCACTCATCTAATAAATGAAATTGAAAATATCTTTGATGAAGTGATCTTTTTAAAAGATGGAGAAATTGTACTATATGAGAATGTAGAAGACCTTCGTTTTCAGAGAGGAAAAGCAGTTCATGAATTGTTTAAGGAGGTGTTTAGTAAGTGAAGTCGTTACTTTCTTATTTATGGAATGTGAATAAGAAAAAATATATTGTTACTTTTTTAATTTTTGTGTTAATTGAAGCGATTTTATTTTCACAAATGATTGTAAAAAAGAGTGAGACAGCTGTTGTGAAACAAGAAGCGATATTCGGATTTATTATTATGATCTTCATGTTTTATGTGTTGTATATGTTTTTACAAACGATGAAGTCATGTTCACGTTTACTAACAAATCCATTGTTACGGGTTGCGGCGATATCTGGGAAACAATATGTTTTTTCTATCCTCACCTTCTTTTTTATTGTAATGGCTATATGTTATGGCATATGTGGAATTCTTTTCTATGTAGGTTATGTATTAGCATTTCCTACGACGTATGTATATATAGATGCACAAGAAATTATGCAAGTAGGTATAGTAAAGAATTTAATATATACAATGAGTGATTTGTTTGAATTTTTATTTGCGGTGTTACAAATTTTCTTAGTAGTTGCTCTGGTTAAATTGCTTACTAAGAAGAAAAAGATACAAAAAATATTAATTGTTATTATTTCTCTAATTGTAAGTATAGCGATTACTTTAGTGACAACATTGCTAGGGAAATTAGCCCCAGCTTTCCAAGGATTGCGAAGAGAAGAATATCGTAGTGAAAGTAAAGGTCTATTTATTGATATGTTTCAAGAAAATGGATTAAACATTTTTAATATAAGTTTTATGGTGATTGTTAGTGCTCTAATCGTATATGTAATTGCTTATATAATCGATAAAAAACTAGAAGTCTAAAGGAGGAATCAGCATTGGGAAACGTAGTAGTAAAATTAGAAAATGTTCGAAAAAGGATTGGTGGAACGGAAATTATTCGTGGTTTATCATTTGAAGTTCGTGAAGGGGAAGTATACGGGTTCCTTGGACCAAACGGTAGCGGTAAGACAACGACGATCCGTATGATGACAGGTCTTATTTCAATGACAGAGGGTGATATTACAATTTGCGGTCATAGTATTCGCACGGAGCGTGAAAAGGCGCTAGAGCAAATTGGAGCGATTGTAGAAAATCCTGAACTATATGATTATATGACAGGAATGCAAAACTTAAAGCATTTTGCGAACATGGCAATTACAACAATTAGTAAAGAGCGCATTGCTGAAATTGTAAAATTGGTTGAATTAGAGCATGCGATTCATAAAAAGGTGAAAACATATTCACTTGGTATGAAACAACGTTTAGGAATTGCACAGGCATTACTTCATCAGCCGAAAATTTTAATTTTAGATGAACCGACAAATGGATTAGATCCAGCTGGTATTCGTCAAATTCGTGATTATTTACAACGTTTAGCGAAAGAAGAGAATATTGCTGTAATCGTATCAAGTCACTTATTAAGTGAAATTGAACTCATGTGTGATCGCGTCGTTATTATTAAGCAAGGTGAGTTTGTACAAGAGTACAACTTACATGAACAAGCAAAACATGATGAGACAGTAGTTGTAGCGTTTGAAGTAGATCAAGTACAGAAAGCAAATGAAATCGTTCAAGGTAAGGCGCAAGGAAATGTCATTGTAGTATCTGTAACGAAAGAAGAAATTCCGCAACTTGTAAAGAAACTTGTGAATGACGATGTGCTTGTATACGGAGTTACTGTTCAAAATAAAACGTTAGAGGATGAGTTCTTAGCGATTACAGGGGGAGTGAAAGCGTAATGTTTAAATTAATTCAAAATGAATTTTTAAAGCTGCATGCGAAAAAAGGAATGTATATTTTAATTGGTGTTATTGCAGTATTGGAGATTTTGGGAGTTTTAGCGATGCTGAAATGGGGAGATGGAAGTGAATTTAAAGGATCCTATTTAGATTTTGCAAGTTCAGAGATTGGTTTAATTACTTTGTTTGCAACAATTTTTGGCATTACGATTGCTTCTCGTATGATTACGGATGAGTTCCAAAAAGGTACAATTAAGCAGTTATTAATCCGTCCAAGAAAACGAATGACAGTTTTATTCTCTAAATATATTACAGTGTTACTTACTATAGTATTTATCATATTTGCTAGTACGTTAATTGCTATGATTATTGGATTAATTGTAATGGATGGTAGTAAAACAGAATTAACGTTAGGAATCGTAATGAAATCTACTTTATACCAAGTACTTTCACCCCTCTTCTTTGCGACGCTTGCATTTTTCTTAGCAAACGTATTTAGAAAATCTGTATTACCATTAATTATTACGATGTTCCTGTTCTTCTTACAAGGAGCAATTAATATGGTATTAATGATGTTTGCAAAAGGCGTAGCGAAGTTTATAGTATTCTTCCATTTGGATTTAAGAGCTTACGATGGCAATAAATTAATTAGTGGCGGAGTAGAACCTACATTCACAGAATTTACGTTTACAACTTCATTATTACTTGTAGCTGCATACTTTGTTGTATTGCTTGTAGCATCAAGTGCATTATTCCAAAAACGTGACGTATTATAATAAAAGAAATCCCCGCTTGTAAAAACGGGGATTTTTATTACATAACTTGCTCAGGTAGTGCAACTTGAAGAGCAGTAATATAGTATTTTAATAGATATGTTGTTTGAAATTAATTGAGAAAAATAGGAAGAGTTCAACTATATTCATATTATAATGTAGTTATCCGCCCATTTACTTTTACTAACTTTGGAGGTGTTCTATATGCATTATGCATTTTCACGTATAAGGCTACGTAGCTTTTTTGGATGGATGATTATAGGGCTGTTCCTTACGATGATCCCATTAGGTCTATCAAATGTTTCTGAGAATACAACGGAGGTTATTTCACAAATAACTGTGTTTTTTGTATTTCCGTTATTTTGGTTATACGTAAAAACCAATAAAAATAATGTTGTATTTAATAGTTTTTTTGATAAGCCAGGACGTTTACCGTGGGGATTAATTGTATTAGCAACGATAATGGGAATGATTTTTTCAGTCGGTATATCTCATATTCAATTTTACATATTAGCACATACGTTACCGAATTTCTTAGTTACTATGTTAGAAGACGGAACTGTTATTAATACGAGTAACATATATATGACGATATTTACTTTCGTTTCAGCATGTGTATTAGCACCAATTATGGAAGAGGTTATTTTTAGGGGCTTCTTTTTACAGCGAATGGCTTATAAATGGGGGATTAAAAAAGCTGTCATTATATCTTCCATTATTTTTGGCTTAGGACATTTTGATGTTATTGGTGCGTTCATGTTTGGTGTTGTTATGTGTGTTTTATACATAAAGACACAAAATATATGGACGAATATCGCTGTACACGCTCTAAATAATTTAATTGCAACAAGTATGCAATTTGTTGGCGGAGAAGAGAGTAGCGCAATTTCAATTCCTGAATTACAAGCGCAAAGTAATTTATGGATCGGTATCGGTCTTACAGTTGTTGGATTACTTTGGTTAATTCCTTACGTTTGGAAACAATGGCGTACGGTAAAAGAAGTGGGTGTGCCACCAGTGCGCTTCATAAATGAGGAAAAAGTAGTGAGTGCATCACAAGAAAATGAAGTGTATAGTCAAGTGATTGTAACAGATAGATTGATGGCTGTAGAGCTACCAGATGAGGCTGTAAATAAGCTCGGGTTAGAAGAAAATGATTATGTAACAGTATCTGTAGAAGACGATAAAATCGTTATAAAGAAAGCGCATGATAGATAAGTAAAAAGTAGCTCCTTGTGAGCTACTTTTTACTTTGTAATAATTTCCACACGAAAATTATTGCCGTTCTTTACATATTTAATATCTGTAACAGTGCGCACTGCTTTTAAAATCTCAACTTTTTCACCAATTCGAGGGATAGTCGGAACATTGTCCCAAATGCCAAGCAAGTCATCTAATTGTGCCGTTTTTTCATAAAACCAGATTTTCAATGTAAAACCCCTTTCTCGAACTATATGTATTTTAATACATAATATATTATTTTTATTCTTATTGTAAGGGGTTTTTATATATTTTATGAATAAAAATTAATTAATCTTCTGGAAAGATATGTTCAATATCAGGAGTAAGAGATATTTCTGATAATACGATATGAGAAACAGTCGTTGCATATGAAGAAACATCATTGATAAATTCTTCAAGTTCAACAAGTGAAGGAACAGAAATTTTTACAATGTAGCATAAGCTTCCTGTTACTCGGTAACAAAAACTTGCGGACGGATAAGACTGGATAAACTGTTGCATACGTGTTGTATCACCATTTTTTAAAGTGATTTCTAAAATGCAATCTAAAACAAGTCCTGCTTTTTTATAATCGATATCGATTGTGTACTTTTGAATCACGCCTTCACTTTCGAGTTTACGAACACGTTCTGCAGTAGACGGAGCAGATAAGTTTACTCGTTTCGCCAATTCGCGCATGGAAAGGCGACTATCATTATATAATTCATTTAAAATTTTTCGATCAACACGATCTAGTTGCATGTGTAAATATACCTCCAGTAAAATGATAATTTTTGTAAAGGAAAAATATAAATTAAGATTCATATGAAATGTAAAGAGAACTTTATTTATTTTACAATAAAACTGAAAGGAATAGGAGGTAAAATAATGGAGAGAATTTCATTATCAAACGTAGGAGATACAAAGTTTCAAAAATTATTAGGCCATAATCCGGAAATATTATATTCGTGGAGTACATTAGAAAATACACTGTACAATAAAGGAACTCTTTCAGCAGAGTTAAAGGAACAAGTGAGAAGAACATTAGCGTACGGGAATGAATGTCCATACTGTATGGCAAAGGGAAGACCTGATCATATGCAAAAGGTAGAAGAAATAAGTGTAGCCGTTACTTTTGCACATACTTTTGTTTATGATAAGCAAGCGATAGATGATACTATGTTTCATGTATTGAAACAATACTGGACGGAAAAAGAAATTGTAGAGCTTTGCGCTTATATTTGTTTTATTACTGCGTCACAACAACTTGGTTTTCTATTTCAATTGCAGCCGAATGAAGGAGGAAATGATGAATAATCAAATAGCACTTATTATAATTGATGTACAAAAGGCGTTTCAATTACCATATTGGGGTGAGAGAAATAATCTTTTTGCTGAAGAAAATATGAGAATCTTATTAGAAGAATGGAGAAAAAGGAAGCGACCAGTTTTTCATATTCAACATGTAAATAAAGAAAATGCGCAGTCGATGTTTTATGAGGGAGTGGAAACTGTAAACTTTAAAGAAGAAGTGCAACCACTACCAGGTGAAGTGGTTATTCAGAAATCTGTTAACAGCGCCTTCATTGGGACGAATTTAGCAGAACAATTAAGAAAGAACAAATGCAATGCAGTAGTGATTGTAGGATTAACGACAAATCACTGTGTGGAGACTACGACACGAATGGCAGGGAATTTAGGATTTACAACATATTTAGTGAGTGATGCGACGGCTACTTTTAACCGTAAAGGTCTAGATGGTAAAGAGTATAGTGCAGAAGATATTCATAATATGACACTTGTAAATTTACATGAAGAGTTTGCTACAATTATGACGACAAAAGAAGTATTAAAATTATTTTAAGAAAATAATTGCGAATTATGTAGAAAAAAATAAGAATATTTCGTATAATCTAAGTACAATCATTTTAAAAATAGGGGTGGCATCATATGGAGCAAATTCCGGTAAAGAGAATAGAAGAAGTACTTGTTGTAGCAGGGGATGACAAACAAAAGCAAAAGGAATTTTATGAATTGCTCTTATCTACTGAGTTTTATGTTGCTGGCTCATTAGAAGCAGAGGAAGGTGCAACAGAAGGGATACTTCGTTTGCGTCATTTCCAAGGAGAGGGTAGATGGATCGTTCCGTTCTTTACACAAATGGAATTTGTAAAAGATGTGTTGCCAGAAGGAACACCCCTTATTACGATACGTGGGAAAGAATTATTTGGTAGCATTGAGAAAGATGCTACAGCAGTATTAAATGTCGGTACTGATATAAGTAAAACATTTATTCCAGAAGAAATTGCAGATATCGCATCTGGACGAATTTTTAATTATTATAAATAAAAGGAAAAGCTGAATTGCTTTTCCTTTTTAATTTGAACACGGAGTAGCTATGCCAGAAGAAATAGAGAGTGTTTTATTATTTGTATTTATTGTCGCTGTAGCTCCAAGAGGGATTCCGATGTTTGGGCTTATATGTCCAATCGGTAAACCGAATAGGACAGGTATAGCATATGAAGTGAAATATTCATATAGTATTGTTTGCAATGATTGAGATGGTTTAGAAGGAGTGCAGTCATGACAACTTGTAAAAATAACACCACTACATTCATGAAACTTTCCAGATAAAAGTAGCTGATTTAACATACGATCAACGCGATACGGTTCTTCCCCAATGTCTTCAAGCAATAAAAGTTTATTGGCTGTATTTATCTCGTAGGAGGAGCCAATGATACTCGTTAACACCGCTAAATTGCCTCCAACTAACTGACCTGTAACTGTACGGGAAGAGCTAGGTACGATACATTCTGAAGCAGATAAGATGGTTGAATACGGATGAAATAGTTGGTTGAAAGAAGATAAAGAAAGAGAATCTACACCTTTCCCTAATTCTTCAACCATTGGGCCATGAAAAGTAATAAGCTTTGCATAACGTGAAAAGGCAGTATGTAAAGCTGTAATATCGCTATATCCCCAAAAGATTTTTGGATTTTGCCGAATGATTTCATATTGAATGTGAGGGAGGAGACGAGCGCTACCGTAACCACCTCGTGCACAGAAAACGGCCTTTACCTCATGATTTGAAAATGCTTCATGTATATCATCAAGCCGGACTTGATCCCTTCCAGCTAAATATCCATATTTCTCATAAACACTCTTCCCGATTACTACAGATAAACCCATTTCTTGTAATACCTTTACACCTTTTAATACATTTTCAATTGTTGGTGGCCCGGACGGTGCAATAATCATTACTGTATCACCTTGTTGTAATGCATTTGGATATATCATTGTTTTCAGCCTCCTTCACTTTCAATATATTCGCTTCATAGGAAGTTCAATCCTTGTAAAAGAAGGGAAAAGTTTGTCAAATAAAGAAGATATAAAGAGAATAGGAGGAGAAACAATGTTTACAAGTCGAGTCATAGATACATTACAAATTAAGTATCCCATCATTCAAGCCGGTATGGCGGGTGCGATTACGACGCCAGAACTCGTTGCAGCTGTGAGTAATAGCGGAGGATTAGGAACGCTTGGAGCAGGCTATATGAGCCCAGAACAAATTCGTGAAGCAATTTATACAATAAGGGAGCTAACAGATAAGCCCTTCGGTGTTAATTTACTTTTAACAAAAGAGATAGAGATAGAAGAAGAGAAGATAAACTTGGCAAAGAGATTACTTAGCGGAGTGAATAGAGAATTCGGTATAGAGGAAGAAGAGCAGGTAAAGCTTCCAAAAAGTTATAAAGAACAATTACAAGTGTTAGTAGAAGAAAAAGTACCAGTCGTTAGCTTTGCGTTTCAAACGTTAGAAAAAGAAGAGATAAATGATTTGAAAAGAAGTGGAATAAAAGTCATCGGCACAGCTACTCATGTGGCAGAGGCGAAAGTGCTTGCTGAATTAGGAGTAGACATTATTGTCGGTCAAGGTAGCGAGGCAGGAGGGCATAGAGGAACGTTTATCGGGAAAGAACAGGACGCTATGATTGGTACGTTTGCATTAATTCCGCAGCTAGTAGCAGCAGTTCCGCATATCCCGATTGTTGCAGCAGGTGGTGTAATGAACGGGCAAGGGCTTGTTGCGGCATTTACACTGGGAGCAGAAGCTGTTCAAATGGGATCAGCCTTTTTAACGAGTGAAGAGAGTATTACGCATGACGTGTATAAAAAAGCGGTTTTACGTAGTACAGATACGAGTACAACTGTGACTCGTGCGTTTTCCGGGAAATATGCACGAGGTATTCGTAATGAATTTATAGAGAAGCATGAAGGGAAAGAAGAAGACCTTCCGATGTATCCGGTGCAAAATGTATTAACCTCTAAAATACGCCAACAAGCAGCAAAGCAAAATAATGGAGAATATATGTCACTTTGGGCAGGACAAGCGTCATCATTAGCACGAATAGAATCAGCTCAGCATGTAGTGGAGAGAGTGATGAAAGAAGCAGATAACACAATTGAACAATTGCAAAATGTATATAGAAAAAGACCACTTGAATAATTCAAGCGGTCTTTTCATTAGTTTGCTTTATAAAATTGTTGGATGGCCTCATCGATATAAACCCAGCCTTTCCAACCTAAGTGCATGTGATCTTTTAAGAAGTATTTATCATACTCATGATTTGAGAAGTCAGCAATTGGATAGCCAGCTTTCTCAATTTGCTCATGAACTTTCTTATAGTACAATTCTCGGCGTTCTTTCGGGAAGCCAGCGTAATCGTACCAAGGACCTTTTACAGGAACAGAAATGAAGAGTGGTTTTGCACCAGATTGTTTTAATAAATCAAGTGCAATTTGTAAATCTTCATATTCTGGCGATTGATCATAAGCATCATTTTTTAAGTAGCCTTCACGTTGCTTTAATTTCTTCTTGATTTTGCTGTTGAAGTAACCATCTTCAATACCGTAATTGTTAGATCCAGATTCTGCTGCACCTGTTTGATCTGCATGTTTACGAGCCTCTTCCCAGCTCATTTGTTTTAATGAAGGGTCAAGTTTTTCTTTATGCGGTTTAATATTAAACATAGCTGTAAATAAATCTTTACGATCTAAAATGTTACGATAAATATAAGCGAAAGGTTTAGCAGCAAGTGCTTTTACTTTATGCTTTGTATCATCGTAAACGATACCTTCAAGCGAAATTTTTAATAAAGTTTCTTTCTTAACGATCTCAAAGTTTAATAAACGCTTTGCAATTTGCTTTTTCATTTCAGGTTTTACATCATCGTTGAAAATGAAGTGGTAACCTTGTTGCTTTGAAAAGTTAGGTGCAAAGTGTGTTTCATCAATACCTTGTGGTACAAACCATTGCGGAGAAAGAACGAATACCATTTTCTTATCTTTCAATTGATCCATTGTAGATGCAAAGTTTAATACATGTACAAGGTCTTGTGTTCCGCCACGTCCAAGTAGGAATGGTGTGAATCCTTCAGGCTTTACTTTGAAATAATTTGATGGATGGTAAGCATCCATACGTGCGAATTCCGATGAACCATACATCGGAAGGTATTTCGAGTCTGCTAACATCTTTTGCTGTAAAATCATACTTTGAATCTTTTCTTCTTTTAAAGAAGTTGCAGCTTGTTCTACTTTTTCGTCACTTAAAAGCGGGAGTAGAAAGCGCGTCGGAATAAGTAGGAATACAGCAAAAAGGGCCAATGCTAAAAGCATCGGACCAAATTTTGCTTTGTTCATCGGATTTCTTCCAACTTCTTAATAACCATGTTTGGAGTAGCCCACTCGTCACGATCAAAATCAGAAATAGAAACTTCAATATCTAAACGCTCTTGGAATTCAACTAATAAAGATACTACAGCGAAAGAATCAAGAATACCTTCTTCAAATAATTGAACATCTAAGTTTTCTTTTACAATATCGTTCTCACATACTTCTTCTAAAATATCTAATACTTGCTCTTTGAATTCTGCCATTTTTAAAATCTCCTTTATATCCGAAATATATTATATGTGCAACTTCTTAATGGTATAAGAAGGGTGCATTAAAAGTATCTGTTAAGGTGTCCAGAGAAAATTAGGAAACCGAAACATACAACGTGGAACGTAATTACGATCGCAAGGACGTGTGTGAATTTGTTGTTTGGCCAAAACTTATGCTTTTTGTTTTTTCGTTCGAAAATATCGAATAGAATAAACAGTGCGGCATGATAAAGACCATAAATAATGTATTGATACACATGCTCACCAGTAATATGCCAAATTCCCATAATGAAGAAGTTTAAAAACGCCCCGATATACGAAATAGTGTAACGGTTCTTAATTAACTTTTTCTTCGTTGCAAAAAAGACGAAACGCATGTAAATAAAATCACGGAACCAGAATGATAAACTCATGTGCCAGCGGTTCCAGAAGTCTTTAATATTACGACTAATGAACGGTTTATTAAAGTTTTCTGGCGTTTTAATACCCATCATATAACTCACACCAATTACAAATGAGCTATAACCAGCAAAGTCGAAGAATAAATATAAGCTATAGCTATACATGTAAATCATATTTGATAGGATTGTATCTTGCTGTGCAAATGCCGGATCCATAAAATATTGCTTTATTAAGTAAGCGATAATAAATTTATACAAGAAACCTTGGAAAATACGGTTTAATCCAGTATATAGTAAATTTTGATATTCTTCTGCACTAGGTGGCTTTTGAATATCTTTTTGGAATCTACGGTAACGATCGATAGGTCCCGTTGAAATTGCTGGGAAGAATAAAACGAATTCCCAAAAATTAAAGAAGGATAGTTCTTTAATTAAACCATCACGAACTTCAAATACCATTTGTACTGCCCTAAATGTTACATAAGACATACCTAAAAATACAATAAACTTTAGGTCAGGTGCAAATGGTGCGATTTTTGCCAAAATAAGTGGCAAAATTGATAAAATAACAGCTATACAAAACGTGAATGTACTATTATTTTGTTTTCTTAAAAGTAAATAGCCTTTAATTAGGGCATATTGCCAAATAATAAATGCGGCTAACATAATCGCTTGCTTCGGTTTATCTGAGAAGATAATAGCAAGCATGACTAATGTTAAAACGGCATTATATTTACGCAACATTTTACCTTTTAGTCCAGCTATGATAGTAGGTATTAATAAAATGCCCACTATAGCGAAAAAATAAAATGATCCATATGCGGTCATGCTGTAACCTCACTCAATAATTTTTTGCGATCTACCTTTCCATTTGGTGTCATTGGAATAGAAGATTGATACATGAATTTACGTGGAATCATGTAGTTTGGTAATCGCTCATTGAGTTCTTTTTTGATTGCAGATGTTAATTTGAATTCTTTTTCAAATGAATGTTCTCCAGGAACAACAACCGCTAATAAATAATCGTATTTCTCACCTTTTTTAATTGGAACGATAACTGCTCCTTCTACGTAAGAACACGCACGAAGGTGATGCTCAATTTCTTCTAATTCCATTCGATAACCATGCAGCTTAATTTGGAAATCAAGACGACCATTATAGAATAGAAGACCATTTTCAACATAGCCAGCATCGCCTGTTTTATAGGCGCGCTCACCGTCAATCATAGTAAATGCTTTTTCTGTTAATTCAGGGCTTCCTAAATATCCAACGCTTACGCTTGGACCAACAATTACGATTTCACCTTTTTCACCATCAGGCGCAATCGTACCATCTTCTTTCATAATAAGAAGGCGGCAGTCTGATTTACAGTAGCCAACTGGAAGTGATTTGTATTGATCAAGCACTTCTTCTGTAACGTGAATACCTGTTACAGCGACAGTAGCTTCAGTTGGACCGTACGTATTCATAATTGTTGCTTTCGGGAAACGCTCAATTAATTTTCTAGCTACTTCATTTGGTAACACTTCACCGCAGAATAAGAATGTTTTCATGTTTGGTAGCATACTCTCAGAGAAAGATGCTTCCATTAAACACATTTCTGCGAAAGATGGTGTGGAAGTCCATACTTGTATATCCGATTGCTCTAAAGAAGCAAACAAGTCTTTTGGACGTGCAATCATATCTTTATCAATTGCCCAAAGTGTACCACCTGTTACTAATGATGGGTAAATATCCATGACAGATAAATCAAATGAGAAAGGTGCTTGGTTTAAGAATACTTGTCCCGTTTGTAAGTTGAAATCTTCTACAGCCCATTTTGTAAAACTTACAAGGCAGTTATAAGTAATCTGAACCCCTTTCGGATTACCTGTGCTTCCTGATGTGTAAATAATGTAGAAGTTTTCATCACCTTTTACCGCATGTTCAGGATTTGGAGTTTTCCCTTTATGAGTAAAGAAAATATCTTTTAAGTTGTCCTCACTTACAATGCGAACTGGTAAATCAGTTACAGTTACTTCAGTTCCTGATAAAAGTAGTTTCGCACCAGAATTTTCAGCGATACGTTGTACACGATCAGCTGGGATAGATAAATCTACAGGAATATAAGCATGTCCAGCTTTTACACATCCTAAAAAGTTAATAATCATTTCAGGTTGCATATGGCCATACACCATAATTGGTGAACGATCATCTGGATACTCAGAAGAAATCCAATGTGCTAACGCATCAGAATCTTCCTTTAATTGTTTGTACGTAATTTTCGCATCTCGCCAAACAAAAGCAGTTTGATCAGGCGTTTCAATAGCCCACTTTTCAATTTGTTCTAATAACTTCATAACGTTCCCACCCTAGAATTCATTGTAAATAAATGTACTTGTGTTTGTATCATGGAATCCATACAACCAAAGTAATGCAAATAAAATTGCAAGGT
Organism: Bacillus cereus group sp. MYBKT111-2; assembly: GCF_051915205.1. Classification (NCBI taxonomy): domain Bacteria; kingdom Bacillati; phylum Bacillota; class Bacilli; order Caryophanales; family Bacillaceae; genus Bacillus; species Bacillus cereus group sp. MYBKT111-2. Next base: position 172,013 of record NZ_JBQAEG010000005.1, on the reverse strand, counting down.
AATAAACCGTCTTTGCAACCCATTGTGTGAGTGGTCGAGACCATATCTCTTTTAATCTTTCCATGTCTTTCCCTCTCTTAATGAAATAATAGCTCTTTGTAGGTATCATGTCCTACATTATTGTGAAAAAAACAAAATTCCACATTTTAGGTAAAAATAAGTCAAAAGGCTCTTTTCTGATATTAGCACTAAATACTAAAAAAGAAAATCCCTAACTTAGCAATTATATTACATTCAGCATCAATTTGTAATGGATTTGATATGTAAATAGGAAGTGGATTGTGTGAATACATAAAAGTGGACTATAAGAATGCGAAAAAATAGAGTATTTGTTTTTATTAATCACTCGAGACAGAGTAAAGTTTACAATTTCTATCTCTTTTGAAAAGGAGGAAATTATCATGAATAGAGTGTGGAAGAGTTTAATTGCGGAAGAAAATATCGTGAAATGGAGAAGACATTTTCATAAGTATCCGGAATTATCGTTTCATGAGAAAGAAACTTCACAATTTATATATGATACATTATGCACATTTTCTTCTTTTGAAGTAACGAGACCGACGAAGTATAGTGTACTAGCAATTAAAAGAGGAACGGAACAAGGGAAAGTAGTTGCGATTCGAGCTGATATAGATGCTCTGCCAATTCAAGAGGAGACGAGTAAATCTTATACGTCTGTGAATAAAGGAATGATGCATGCATGTGGACATGATGCTCACGCAGCTATTTTGTTGGGGACAGCAGAAGTACTGTCAAATATAAAGGAAGATTTTGCAGGGGAGATTCGTCTATTCTTTCAGCATGCAGAAGAGGTGTATCCTGGCGGGGGACAAGAAATGGTTGAAGCAGGCGTAATGGATGGTGTTGATTATGTAATAGGTTTACATGTTATGTCAGGACTTGAGAGCGGGAAGATAGGCATTGCGTATGGGCCGATGATGGCTGCACCAGACGTATTTACAGTTGAAATTCAAGGGAAAGGAGGGCACGCGGCGAGGCCAGAAGAAACGATAGATCCTATTGCTATCGGAGCGCAGATTATTACAAATCTACAACATATTGTATCAAGAAATACAAGTGCTTTTATGCAAAGAGTCGTTTCAGTTACGCAGTTTCATGGGGGAATGGCTGATAATATTATTCCTAGTGCAGCAACTTTAATGGGCACTGTTCGTTCATTTAATCAAGCATTAAGGTTGGAAGCAGAAGAGAAAATTGAGAAAATCGTGAAAGGAATTACAGAAGCACATGGAGGGTCGTATACATATGCGTATCGATATGGATATGATCCGGTTATTAATGATGAATATATTACGAAAGTAGTAGAAGAAAGTGCACTACATTTGTTTGGAAATGAGCGTGTTGTGAAGCTTGAACCTTCTATGGGAGGAGAAGATTTTTCGGCATATTTAAGAAAAGCACCTGGTTGTTTTATTAAATTAGGGACTGGTAATAAAAAGATAGATACTTGCTACCCGCATCATCATCCAAAATTTGATGTAGATGAATCAGCTCTCATTTATGGAGTGGAATTATTTTTAGAAACAACAATGAGATTATTGAAATCATAGAAAAGTATAAAGTGCAACTTTAATCAGTGGGGGTTTTACTGCCCATTAAAGTGGGATAAAAAAAGGCAACTGCGCTCTATCGCAGTTGCTTTTATTTCTTTCCGTCAGAGAGGGCTGAGAAAGAACTATGCTCATTTATAGTATATGAATAGCTAACGGACAAGCTTGTACATTTTAATCATTTTTTAAAAAAAGTTGTTGACAGTGATAATCAATATCAATTAATCTAAAAATAGTTGAAATTGATAATTATTATCAATAGGATGGATGCGACATGTTAATGAGAAAAAAATTTCACCTTCTACGGAGGGGATTAAAAGATAAAAATAAAGAAGTTGATCAGCATATGGAATGGCAACGAAATGTAATTCGTTCTGAATATGTAGATGAGAAGAAGAGCATTCAAACAGAAAAAGAGATACAAAGTAAGGGGAGAGGTTCAGTTGAGTAAGTTAGTAATGATTTTTGCAAGTATGAGTGGAAATACAGAGGAAATGGCTGATCATATTGCCGGCGTGATTCGTGAAACTGAAAATGAAATTGAAGTGATTGATATTATGGATTCACCAGAAGCTTCTATATTAGAACAGTATGATGGAATTATTTTAGGTGCATACACTTGGGGAGATGGTGACCTTCCGGATGATTTCTTAGATTTTTATGACGCAATGGATTCTATTGATTTAACTGGGAAAAAAGCGGCAGTATTCGGATCATGTGATTCGGCTTATCCAAAATATGGCGTGGCAGTTGACATTTTAATAGAAAAGCTAAAAGAACGCGGGGCAGAAGTTGTGTTAGAAGGATTAAAAGTAGAATTAACGCCAGAAGATGAAGATGTAGAAAAATGTTTACAGTTTGGAGCTGAATTTGTAAAACACCTTTCTTAATGGCAGAAGGGAGATGAAGAGCAAGTGCATGAGAAAATCGCAATTAAAACGATGACAGATTATCATTTGTATGATTTTATGCGTTGTCCACATAAATTTTATTTTCGTCATATCAAAAGAAGAGAACCTTCTTCGTTTGAATGGCAACAAATCGCACAAATGATTGTGAATCGAATTATTAACGAATATTACACATTACCGGCAGGCCAACAAACGAAAATTGTACTTTTAATATTAATAGAAAAGTATTGGAAAAAAGTAAGGGTGAATATGTTTGCTTCGAAGATGGAGTATTACATTGTGTTAGCGAAGCTAACGGATCACTTATTACAGTTTGTTGAAAGAGATGATAGTCAGACACCACCGTTATTTTTATATGAAAAATTTCAAACATATATGGAAGAGTTAGGTGTCCACATGTCATTGACATTAGAAGTTGGTGAGTGGAGTACTGAGTCGTTTGTAATTAAAAAGTATGTTGTCGATGCGGATGAGGAAATGCTTGCTCTTTGTCAAAAGCTAATGACAGTATTTAGTTATAAAGCTTTCGGCATTCTTCCAGGGAAAATTGAAGTTATTAATTTAATAGAAGGAACTAAGTATGACTACACTCCGAAACAGGAAGATATTATAACTGGAATGGCTCATTTATCTAGAATGAAAGAAATGTTACAGCAACCTGAGCATTATACAGAGCGTCATTTTCGTTCTGAGTGTATAAGTTGTGCATTTCGTAGTGAATGCCAAGGGGAAGAAGTAAAGAAAGAAGCGAAACAGAAGAAAAATATCGTACATTAAAGGATGCAAATTTGCATCCTTTTTTGTTGTTGACATGAAAAGCTTTTCATCATGTACCGTATATTTGTAGCAGATTTTAATAAAGGGAGGAATAATCAATGAAAGATGAAACGAAAGTATTTCAATGGTTAAAAGAACAGAATGCCCCTTTTGGAATTCAACTGCAAATTTTACAAGCATTTCAACTATATAAAGTCATTATTGAAATGGATAAAAAGTTAATGATGTATGAGGAGAGGGAATATAGGGAGAGAATGTAATCTCATCCCTGCAGTATTACTTTCAGTTGTTCTATACTTGCTAGAAATTCAAGTTCATTCTTTGTTTCAAAGTTATAAATTATATTATGTAGTAAAGGACTGTATTGATAAAAACTCGTGATGCGGTGAATGAGTAATGGATCATGGTGTGAAGTAAGTATACAGTATTGTTCATATACTGATGTAGTAAATTCATGTCCGAAATCATCATATAGCCCAGCAAAGTCAAAGGCAGGATCTCCAATTTGAGCATCACCAAAATCAATGATTCCTGAAATGGTTTTATTTTGTTTATCAAATAAAATGTGATGATGTGTAAAATCAGCGTGAATGATTGTATTTTGAAATTTGGATGTAGCTAGACAGGCAAAGAAATTCTCGAATAAACGGTTTAAGGTTGATTTCTGGAACGAAGTTAGACTGTTAGTAACATACTCATTTAATTTAGTTTGTAGCTCTTTCCAGTAGGTAAGTGTTTTTTCGGTAGGGAACCCTAACGCTGTAACACTTTTTAGAGGAATGCTATGTAGAGCCGCAAGGAAAGTAGCTAATTGTGTAATAATTATTTTTCGTTCTTTTTCATCTAAGTTCGCAACTATTTCTGTTTTTAACGGTTCACCATGAATGAGAGTATAGTAGCTACAAAGAGGAACCTCATCAGATTCATTTGTATAAATTAGGTGATATTGTGGAACTTCAATTTCTTGTAGTGATTGAGTGAGAATTGTGCACAGTTCTTTTTCTAACGGAATTCGCATTGCATATTCCTGTTTTCGCGGGAAACGAAACAGTAGCTCATCATTTACTATAATCGCTACATTATCCCATCCTTCTTCATTTTGTTTATAGGAATGTATAGAAAGATTAGGCAAAGCTTCTTTTATATATTGTTTGTAAGAGTCCATAATTGTTCCTCGTTTCTAAGTTATTCCACTTTATGATATCAGAATTTTCTTTCTAAATGTTAAAATATAATTATCATTATGAAGAGGGGCGGGAGTGTTATAAAGAAAAGACTATTAATCACTTCTCTATGTATCGCTTTTGGATTGTTTTGGTCATATAAAGAAGAGGTTTTTGCGGGCTATAAACCGATTGATCAGTACGGATTAAATAAGGAATTAAAAAACAAAGGTATAGAAACTTTAACTCATAATGAAATGAAAAAGGTAGGAGAACATTTTGTGACCGAGCAACTATCAGTTTTTGAGTTTACTAATAAAGAAGATGTGAAACGAAAAGGTGAAGAACTATTTTTAAATAGAGGGTATGAACAATTAATGAAAAATTATTATCCAAATCGTTTTCAGGATTTAGAGTATAAATTTATAAACGAGGAGATACGTGAAGTGACGGATGGAAGTTTTCTCTATCAAACTGTAGCGTACGTGGCGGGTACTGAAAATGGTAAGAGAAGCGAAATGAAATTGAATTATGAAATAAAAATTGTAAAGGTTAATCATACATTTAAGGTATTAGAACAAAAACAGTACGTACAATAAAGAGAAATATGAACCAGTACCATAAATAGCGGTATAAAAAATCCCCCAGTTCTTTGAGGGATTTTAAAGATTTTCATTTTGTTGACCAAGTTCTTTTTGAGCAATATATAAATTTCCTTGCTCGACTTGTTTCTGAGTAAGAACCGAATCACCTGCATACCCTTTTTCTGTTTTCACAATTCTTTTTGAACGATTGGAATTTTGTTTCTTCATATAATAAATCACCTTCCATCAAAAATAAACGAAAATGATAAGCACAAGCAATACAGCGGCAAAAATGGTAATCCCCATTAAAAACGAAGTGTTTTTATATTTAGGTGGCTTATGTACATCTTGCCGATATCCAGGTGAAATTTCAGGGGCGAATTCTTCGTCGAATGATTGCTTTTTTTCTTTTTCGTCCATATGTATCCACCTTTCTTTTTCATTATGTTATACGTTACAAGAAAAAATATGCATAAAGAAAACAACCGCTATATTATGAGCGGCTGTTTTGCGTTGTATATTTTCTCTGAACTTGAAAGAGACGGATAAGGAGGAAGGTTGCTCCAAATGCTAGACCGATAATAAGACCGATCCAATATCCTTTTGCTGCCCAATCAGTATAGGTTGCTAATATGTAACCGAGAGGGAGACCAATTACCCAATAGGCGATTAATGTCATAATTAAGGCGACATTTACATCTTTATAACCACGTAGTGCCCCTTGTACAGGGGTTGCAATTGCATCCGAAATTTGAAATAAAATCGCAAATATAAGAAATTCTTTTGCTAAATGATGAACTTGTATATCTGTCGTATAAATAGAAGCAATTTCATCATCAAAGAAGTAAAGAAGAATGGAATATAATAGGGCGAATGCAAGTGCTAAGCCAATCCCGATAAATCCATATTGTTTTGCGTTATTATATCGTTTCGCCCCAACTTCGAATCCAACAGAGATGGTCATGGCCATTGCTAAACTTAAAGGCGTCATATATAGCAAGGAAGCGAAGTTCATAGCTGCTTGATGAGCTGCGATTGTTGTCGTACTAAAATTACTCATCATAAGTGTTACTGCAGCGAAAATACTCGTTTCAAAAAAGATAGCAAATCCGATAGGGACGCCAAGTTTTAAGAATTCTTTCCAACTCGAAAGAGAAGGGCGATATAATTGTTTAAAGATATGGAAAGATGCAAAAGGCTCTTTCGTACGAATAATCATAACGGTAATAATTAAAATGCACCAATAGGTTGCTGCAGAAGCAATTGCTGCTCCGACACCACCGAGTTTTGGAAAACCGAAATGCCCAAAAATTAATGCATAATTTAATATTACGTTAATAGGTAATGATAGTAACGTAATAATCATCGTTGTGCGAGTTTTTCCTAATGCATCAATAAATCCACGTAAAACAGTGTAAGTAAATAAAGGAATAATTCCCATTGCAATAATACTTAAAAATTGTGCTGCAATACGTTCTACCGGTTCTTCTAATCGCATGCCATTTAAAATGGGTGTAACAGCGAAAAATCCAATAAGCATAACGACGAAGCTAGCGCAAATTGCTAAATAGACTGCTTGTATGACGACTTGGGGAACATCTTCTTTTTTCTTGGATCCAACGAGTTGCGCAACAATTGGAGTTGTAGCCATCAAAATACCTGTTAATCCCGTACTAACTGGAATCCATATACTCGTTCCGATAGCAACCCCTGCTAAATCAATAGGGCTTGCATGTCCTGACATTGTTGTATCAAAAAAGCTCATTGCAAATAATGACATTTGTGTAACAAAAATCGGGAAAAATAGTAATACAAATTGCTTTAATTTTTGTGAGAATGTACTAGTTTCTTTCATAAAATCCCCTTTCTACGTAAAAAAGAAAACTCTTACTATCATACAATTTAATCAAAAAATAGAAAAGGAATAAGCTTATTAAAACTACGGTTTGACTATAAAAAAGGATGCACTTTGAAAGGGGATAAGGTATTATGGTAAGGTATGAAAAAATTACATATTATTAGTTATTAAGGAGGCACTACTCGTGGCTGATTGGTTAATTGGAATAATCATGGGTGCTGTTGAAGGTTTAACAGAGTTTTTACCAGTTTCATCAACAGGGCATATGATTTTAACAGGTCATTTACTTGGATTTGACGATGAGAGAGCGAAAGTTTTCGAAGTTGTTATTCAATTGGGATCGATTTTAGCAGTTGTAGTTATATTTTGGAAGCGTCTATGGTCTTTAGTAGGTATAGGGAAAGTAACAGACGGACCATCGTTAAATTTATTACATATTATTATCGGAATGATTCCTGCCGGCGTACTTGGCGTATTGTTCCATAGTGCGATTAAAGAAGTTTTATTTGGGCCAGGCCCAGTTGTCATTAGCTTAGTGGCTGGTGGTATTTTAATGATTGTTGCTGAGAAGTTTTCAAAACCAAGTACAGCAAGAACATTAGATGAAATCACATATAAGCAAGCATTTACAATCGGAATGTTCCAATGTTTAGCACTTTGGCCAGGATTTTCTCGTTCTGGTTCTACAATAAGTGGTGGTTTATTAGCTCGCGTGTCACATACAGCGGCAGCTGAATATACATTCATTTTAGCAGTACCAATGATGGTAGCCGCAAGTGGCTTAGATTTAATTAAAAGCTGGGATATATTAAGTGCGGCTGATATACCGCTATTTGCAACGGGATTTATTACGGCGTTCGTTGTTGCAATGCTTGCAATTGTTTCATTCTTAAAATTATTATCTCGTGTAAAACTAACACCGTTTGCTTACTACCGCTTCATTTTAGCTGCGGTATTCTATTTCTTCATTATGTAATAAAAAAACTGCCGAGTTCGGCAGTTTTTTTATTTTACTACTTTTTCCATCATGCTTTCCATTACATGTTCCCAAAGAGAAGTGTCATCAGCTAATGTGGCACGGAAATTAGCGTACATTTCTTTTTGTTTCTCTTCGAATGTTGGATCTTCTTTTTCAGGCAATGTAGCGCGCATTGAAGTTACTAACTCTTGTACTTTTGGAGCACGTGGTCCCCAAACGGCTTGTTCGTTTCCATCTTTATCAATGAAAATAAAGATTGGAATCGCACGTGCTGTTCCGTTTGTTAAATATTGATCCATTAATTCTAAGTTTTCATCGCGAATTAATAATGACATATCAATATTTGCAACTTCAGAAATTCGTTTCATAACAGGCACGCATAAAAGAGCATCGCCACACCAATCAGCTGTTAATACGATAACACGCCAGCCATCATTTTGACGTTCTTCTAATACAGGAAGTAATTCATTTGGAATTAAAAAGTTATTGTAAATGTGCAGTAGCTCGTATTGATTTACTTTCATTTCATTCACATATGTATCAAAGGACATACCTTTATCAGCCCATTTTTGTAAGTTCATAAGTAACACCTCTTTAGTATGATTTGTTTTCATTGTACCAATTTTTATATAGAAAAGCTTGTATTCTTACTCTTTCTTGTCACTTAATAATTTACTTAATAGGAAAAAGAATAGTACGACACATAATTCAGCTATGTTGGACATTTGTACGCTTTCTATCCAATCATCAGCAGTATGAATGACGAACCAATCTAGTGTAATTTCAATGCATGAGAAAAGCGTAATAGAAATCCAATTTTGCATGTTTTGTGTCAGTGGATATAGCAGTGCTTTGAAGAAGCTGAAGATGAAAAATGTAATACCGTCTAAGAAAGTGATTAATAAAAAAAAGAGAAGTAAAGCAGTACGTGAATTGTACTCTATACCTGTAATTTGAAAGATTCCTACATATACAAAAAATATAAATGCAAAAACTATAATGAGAAAAAAAGCAATAATACTAATGATAATGGTCTTATCTTTTAGGCTGAGATTTGAGAACTTCTCCTCCTCATGCATTAAAATACCCCCTTTTTCTGGAAGTTAACTTCATTTTATCATAAAATACATATTGAAAAACTACGAATTATGGGAAAATAAGGTGACAAAAAGTAAGATTTCATGTAGAATTATTAATAAGGTTTTTATTTAACTAAATGAAATAAAAGGGGCTGTCAAAGTTGTCTCAAAATCGAGAGCAATTAATGGAAGAACTATCGACAAATGTTTTTGCTATGTTCCGCACGTTGCGTAATGATATTGGAAAAATATTTGGTGGTTACATACCGTGGAATGAGTTCATCGTCCTTAGAATATTGAATCGTACGAATAAAGAAATGGTATCACGTGTAGCGAATGAATTAAATGTGTCGAATAGTCATATTACAGCTGTTACAGAAAAATTAATTAATAAAGGTTTTGTAACTCGTTCACGTTCTACGTCAGATCGCCGAGTTGTATATTTGGAGATTACAGAGCAAGGAAAAAATTTAGTTGCGAAAATGGAAGATGCGAAAAAACAATATTTACAAGAAAGATTTTCTACGCTTTCAGAAGAAGAAATGAATATAATGATATCTATTTCTAAAAAACTTATTTAAGTTATTACAAGTAAGAAAACGCTTACGCTTCGGAAAAGAAGACTTTCCTTATATGAGGAAGGTCTTTTTTCGTATGTAAAAGATTATAAAAAAGAAAATATGTAACATACTACTAATAAAGGAAGGGGGCAGAAATATGACAAATCGAAATGGTAGTAAAGGGAGCGGAAATCAAGGCTCACCGAAATCAGGGCAATTTCAACAAGAGTTTAGTGCAGAATTTGAAACTGGTAACGATAATAAAGGAAAAGAATATCGTTCGAAAAAGGGAAGTAAATCAAAAAAGGAGTGAATCATTTCACTCCTTTTTTGATTTAAGATGCGGCAGATTGATCTGTATTATATTTTTCTTCTGATTTTGCGACAATCATTGCGCAAATTGCATCACCAGAAATATTTACAGCTGTTCTTGACATATCTAGAATGCGGTCAATACCGATAATTAAGGCAATACCTTCTACCGGTAGATTTACTTGATTTAAAACCATCGTCAGCATTACAAGCCCAACACCTGGTACACCAGCAGTGCCGATACTAGCTAGTACAGCAGTTAATACGACTACAGCTAGTTGGGAAATAGTAAGTTCAACGCCGTATACTTGAGCGATAAATACAGTTGCTACACCTTGCATAATGGCAGTACCATCCATATTAATTGTTGCACCTAGTGGTTGTACAAAAGAGCTAATTGCTTTTGGAACACCAAGCTTCTCTTGTGCGGTTTTCATTGCAAATGGAAGAGATGCATTAGAGCTAGATGTACTAAATCCAATCGCCATTACTGGTCCGAAATGTTTAAAGAAACGGACAATGCTTTCTTTTGCCAATACTTTTAATAAGCCACCATATACGAAGACACCGTGAATAATAAGTACTAGCATAACGACAATCATATACTTGAACATCGCAGCGACGCCTGCAAGACCCATTTTACCAACGGATGAAGCAAGCAACCCAAATGTTCCGATTGGAGCTAATTTCATAACGAGATTAACGAGATACATCATTAATTCGTTGCCCTGTTCAAGTAATGAATGAATACCTTGGACACGTTTTCCTAAAATAGCTATACCAAGTCCAATTAATACGGCAAAGGCAATAATTTGTAACATGTTTCCATCAGCCATCGCTTTTGCTGGATTATCTGGTACGATATTTAGCAATGTATCGACGAAAGATGTTTCGGTTTTTGCACCTTCATATTTAAGCCCTTCGGTTTTAAAATTACCACCAGATCCTGGTTGTATAATCAGTGCAAATGTAACTGCAATAGAGATGGCAACGGCTGTAGTTACAAGAAAGAATGAAATTGATTTTAAACCAATTCTTCCAAGTTGCTTCGGATCTCCAAGACCAGCAGCTCCAAGTACGATAGAAATGAATACAACAGGGACAACTAGCATTTTAATGAGGCGAATAAACAATTGACCAAGTGGATTGAACACATATTGATTTAATGGTTCAAAAATGGATGGTGCAGCTAAATTTAAAGTGAGTCCGACAACTAAACCGAGAAATAATGCAATTAAGATTGCTTTTGTTTGTTTCAATAAAATCCCCCCTTATTTTTTGTAAAATAGCTTTCTACATTAATTGTACCGAAAAAATACCTATTTTGACAATATTTTCTGAATATTTTGTACAAAAATATTTATCCCGCTTTAATGGGCAGTAAGACCCCCACCTCAAGATTCAGCGAAAGCAAAGAAGTTAGGTGGGGGTCGGGCTGCCCATTAAAGTCCGATTGGTGAGGGCTGATAATCAGTGGGGGATGAAAAACTCCCCACTGATTATTAGTTTCACTTTATTTTAATGTAGAGAGGATTACATTTTGTATTTGAAAAACAAATTAGGCCATCACATTGGATGACCTAGGGAAGGGGACAATTTATGTCAATTTAATTAGGGATGGAAGTTGTTCAAGACACTGGGGAATGTCTTATAAATTAGGGAGGAACAACTTCGATACATATACTATAAAAGATGGATGTGACCGGGGTGTGAACATAGAGTGAAAGAGAGAGGGAGTTTTAAATAGAAGATAGAAAGACAAAAAATAAGACCATCACATATGATGGCCTAAGGAAGGGGACAATTTATGTCAATTTAATTAGGGATGGAAGTTGTTCAAGACACTGGGGAATGTCTTATAAATTAGGGAGGAACAGCTCCGATACATATACTATAAAAGATAGATGTGACCGGGGTGTGAACATAGAGTGAAAGAGAGAGGGAGTTTTAAATAGAAGATAAAAAGACAAAAAATAAGACCATCACATATGATGGCCTAAGGAAGGGGACAATTTATGTCAATTTAATTAGGGATGGAAAGCTGTTCAAGACACTGGGGAATGTCTTATAAATTAGGGAGGAACAGCTCCGATACATATACTATAAAAGATAGATGTGACCCCTATGTGAACATAGAGTGAAAGGTATGAGGATTTAAGCAATGATACATATAAAATGATTGTTGTGAGAGTTATAGAGTAAGGGTATTTATAATAGAAAGAGTCTTTTCATAAATGAAGTGAAGTTCGAGTATAAATAAAAGTTGAAAACTATGAAAAAAAGGATTATGCTCAACTATATTATAAGAATATAAGGTTTATCCTGCTATTTAAGGTTTTTTATAAGCCTTTAGTTATGAGGGGAAAAAGGGAGCTAGTGAATATGGAAGTAACAAAAAGACAAAGGCTGTATAATCGTATTATACGATTAAATCCACCACAAATATTAGCATTAGGTTTTTTCTGCTTAATTGTGGTTGGCGGTTTGTTATTAAAGTTACCATTCGCAACGAAAGTACATATTAGTTGGGTAGATGCTTTCTTTACGGCAACATCAGCAGCAACTGTAACGGGATTGGGAGTAGTAGATACTGCAAGTACGTTTACGATGTTTGGCGAAATTGTAATTATGTTTTTAATTCAAACGGGCGGTTTAGGTCTTATGACAATTGCCATTTTAATTGTTTGGGTATTAGGTAAAAAAATCGGATTACGTCATCGCTTATTAATTGGAGAGGCATTTAATCAGACAAATATAGGTGGTCTCGTAAAATTAGTAAAACGTGTCTTTATATTTTCAATTTGTATTGAGTTTATTGGAGTCATCTTTTTATCATTTCGTTTTATTCCAGAGTTTGGCTTTGGAAAAGGTGTATACTATAGTATTTTTCACGTGATCGCATCTTATAATAATGCTGGATTTGCTCTATGGCCGGATAATTTAACAAGGTATGTAGGCGATCCGATTATTAATATTGGGATTTGCTCTTTAATCGTAATAGGCGGTCTCGGATTTACCGTACTAATTGATATATGGTATAGCCGGAGTTTTCGAAAACTATCGCTTCATTCCAAAATCATGATTATTGGAACGGTAGCGCTAAATGTGATAGCGATGATTGTGATTTTTGTATTGGAATATAATAATGTGAAGACGTTAGGGAATTTACCGTTAAATGAAAAGTTATGGGCTTCTTTTTTCCAAGGGATTACTCCTCGTACGGCTGGATTTAATACAGTTGACTACGGGGGAATGGAAGAATCATCTATATTATTTACGATGGTTTTAATGTTTATTGGTGCAGGAAGTGTATCAACAGGTGGAGGGATTAAATTAACAACGTTTGTTATTTTAGTTACATCTGTTCTTTCTTTCTTTAGAAAGAAAGAGGAAATCGTATTATTTCAGCGCACAATTAAAATGTCGACAGTAACGAGAGCATTAGCAATTGCCGTTGCTAGTCAAATCCTTATTTTTGCAGCAGTATTTATGTTAATGCTTACAGAAGACTTCAGTTTTATTCAGTTACTATTTGAAACAATTTCAGCGTTTGGAACAGTAGGATTAACGATGGGAATTACTGCAAAGTTATCAGCGTTTGGAAAATGTATGATTATGTTTGTTATGTTTTGTGGATTAATCGGACCGTTAACACTTGTATTTTCTTTAGCGCGACCAGCAAAACAAAAAATTAAATATCCGTCAGAAGATGTATTTACAGGATAAGGTATCCCGCATAAGCGAGATACCTTTTTCTTTTTAAAAGAGGGAGAACAATAAGCCGATAAGCGCTACTCGGAATAAAATTGCAATGAGTGCTGCAATTCCACCGACAATCGCAGCGATACCACCAGTTACAGTAGCTCCGCGGTTATAAGCGTAAATACCTAGTAGTACAGAAACAAGACCGAATAATGTTGGGAAGGTGAAAAGTGATAAGATAGATAAGGCAAGAGCGATAAAGCCAGCCGTTGATCCAGCAGCGGACGATCTTACATCATCTTTATGTTCCTTCTCATCGTAATCATAATCAATGCGCTGTGGTGCAACCTCAGCTGCATATTCTTCTTTATAGTCACTATAATCACTATCTATTCTATCTCTTTTTTTATACTCATCAAATTTCTCAGTCAAAGTCATGACTCCTTTCATAACAAGGTTCAATAGTAGTATGTATCTCTTTTTCCTTTTTATCCGAGTATGTACAGGGAGTAATATCCATTTAAAAGGTGAAGATTGTTTTTTTGAAATAGGAAAAGTTAGTATGACTTCCTCTATTTTGGAAAGTATAAAAAAGAATAATGAGGAAAGGGTGCAATACATAATGGAACATCCAATTGAAAATTTAATGAAAACAGCAATGACAAATTTAAAAGAGATGGTAGATGTAAATACGATTGTTGGAAGTCCAGTTTCAACAGCTGACGGAAATGTAGTATTAACAGTATCTCAAGTGGCCTTTGGTTTTGGAGCTGGAGGAAGTGACTTTAAAGGTGAATTTATTTCCGAAAAACATAATAATGGACAAGGGCAGCATAAAGAGAATAAGCAAAGTCATCCATTTGGAGGCGGAAGCGGGGCTGGGGTTTCTATTAGCCCAGTTGCTTTTTTAGTAGTTGGTTCTAACGGTGTGCAAGTATTGCATCTCAATAGTAGTACACATTTAATTGAAAAAGCTTTAAATACCGTACCAAGCACTGTAGATAAATTTGTAAATGGTCGCTAAAGGTGAACTTGCATTTTTTAGGAATTATGATATATTAGAAAAAGTGCGCTTTAGGATGATCGGAATAATTGAACTGTAAATATATATGATGTGTGGAATAAGGGAGAGGAATTTATGATTAATATCAAAAACTTAGTAGTTGGCTTATGTATGTTAGTAAGCGGTTTTGTTGTATATGTAATAAAAGAAAAAGCTCCATTCTAAAACAGACAAACCGTTATTGTCTGTTTTAAATTTGTGAAAAATGTTGACAAGTTGCTATATTGATGTTAAAATTTTAATTCGTGTCTCGGTTACAGCTAGTGTAAAGTAAATAAATCTTATAAATATAATACGAAAAGTTTGCGAAAGATCGGGTAGTTTTACCAACAACTTTTGTGAACAAACCCTATAAATTATAATTATAGGCTTTATAGGTATACTAGTGAATCAAGGAGCGGTCAGTGGAACCGTAATGATGAGAGAGAGGTAGGGCTTTCATCCAGTATATGTTACTTTCCCGTTAGGTGAATATAAAAAAGAGGACTCCTTTTCAAAAGGGGTCCTCTTTCTTTTTTGTATTGAATTTAAATGCGGCTCTCAACTTGCTGGCAAATTTCATCTGTTGTTAAACCGTGGGCGTTAATTACCGATCCTTTTATTGATGTATCTGCAATACCCATCATATTAGAATCTTGCCCAGTTACAACGCAACAGTCGCATCCTTGTGCGTCATGTTCCGAGTTAATTGTAATGACTTCATGCCCCTGTTGCTGAAGAGCTTGTTGGACATCTGTTAACGAATTTTCAACACCAATTTTAGCCATAATTCTCACCTCCTACCATCTAGTTGTTAGTATGCTCAAGTTCATCGTATATATTTATATAAAGACGGTAGGAAGCATATATTTATCTGTTATTTACGGGTAGCCTGATTAAAGTACGACTTTATTTAGTCGTTATATACACCAGTAAGCATTTGACTTACGAATTGATCGTTTAGAGTATCTTGGGCGGAAGAAGTATTTGAATGAATGTCGATTGAAGCAATAAAATTGTTATGTTTTTTATTATTTGGTTCTACCTCTACATAATTATCGAATTTACAAAAACCTTTCGTATCCATTAGATCAAATAGTTGAAGCATTTCTACTACCTCTTGTCTCGTTCCTTTAATTTGTACACACGCCATATTGATTTCCTCCTTCATTTTGACAAATTGTTTTTTAAAAATAGGATTATGATTCCGAAATGAAAAATATGAATGTTATTTTTAGACAGCGTTATTTTTATTATTTTCCCCCTTTTTCAGCAAAAGTCGTTGTATATTCCCGAATTTATAAAAACGGACATCCGTTTATTGAATACAATAGATTCGTATCAATTGACGAAAATCCTTCTTTTAAACAAATATTTTTTTAATGGAAATTGACGAAAAAAATTTTTTGACTTTTTGTAAACGTTAACAATGTTGTTAAATCAATATAATTAAAGATGTACGTACGAATAAAAATTATAAATTTTCTAAAAATTCACTTGATTTATTTAGAAAGGAGAGTAAACTAGGAAACAATAAAAAATTCATAGAACATAGGAGGCGCTTTCCAGTGAACGAGCAATGGATTTTCTTAAATGGAGAATTTGTTCCAAAAGACGAGGCAAAAGTATCAGTATATGATCATGGTTATTTATATGGAGATGGAGTATTTGAAGGAATTAGAGTTTATAGCGGTAATGTTTTCCGTTTGAGAGAGCATCTTGTCCGGTTATATGAATCAGCAAAATCCATCATGTTAGAAATTCCATATTCTTTAGATGAAGTAACGAATATTGTTGTTGAGACGATTCGACAAAATAAATTATCTAATGGATACATTCGCCTAGTTGTATCGAGAGGAGCAGGAAATCTTGGGTTAGATCCTGATTCTTGTAAAAAACCGAATGTAGTAGTAATTGCAGAACAACTATCTTTATTCCCACAAGAATATTATGAAAAAGGGATTCCAGTTGTAACAGTTGCAACGCGCCGAAACCGTCCAGATGTATTGTCGCCTCAAGTAAAATCTTTAAATTACTTAAACAATATTTTAGTTCGCATCGAAGCGAAATTGGCTGGAGTACAAGAAGCGCTTATGTTAAATGATCAAGGATACGTAGCTGAAGGCTCAGGGGATAACGTATTTATTGTAAAAGGAAATAAATTAATTACACCACCAAGTTCTGCTGGAGCGTTAGAAGGCATTACACGAAATGCTATTTTAGAAATTGGTGAAAAACTTGGATATGACGTTAGAGAAGAGTTATTTACAAGACATGACGTATATGTAGCTGATGAAGTATTTTTAACAGGAACAGCAGCGGAAGTAATTGCTGTTACGACAGTAGATGGTAGAACGATTGGTTTAGGGCAAACGGGTCCACATACGAATCGTTTATTAGAAGAATTCCGAAAGTTAGTTATAGAAGATGGAGAGAAAATTTACGAAGAAAATAAAGCTGGATAACAACTTTTTATAACATAAGAAAGCGTTGATAGGGAGGAGTAGTTGATTGTGAAGCCTCACAGAGAGTCGGTGGTTGCTGGAAACCGATGGTTCACGTCGACGAACATCGCCCTTGAGTGCTAAGCTGAAGCATTTGTCTAGGCTTAGACGGTAGCTCCGTTATTAGCTAGACTCATTTTATGGGTCACTGAGGCAAGAGTATTCTTGCAAAGAAGGGTGGTACCGCGAAATCTTTCGTCCCTTCAGCACATAGCTGGAGTGTGGACGTAGGATTTTTTTTATTGATAAAAGTTTTTAAAAGGGGGCTTATAAGAACAATGTCTTCAAAAACGGAAGAGAAACTGGCAACTGGTGCACAGCTATTGTTAGAAGCGCTAGAAAAGGAAGGAGTAGAAGTGATTTTTGGTTATCCTGGTGGTGCTGTTTTACCTCTTTATGATGCACTCTATGACTGTGAAATTCCGCATATTTTAACAAGGCATGAACAAGGTGCTATTCACGCTGCTGAAGGATATGCCAGAATTACTGGCAATCCAGGGGTTGTCATTGCAACGAGTGGACCGGGTGCTACAAATGTGATTACTGGTCTAGCAGATGCGATGATTGATTCGTTACCACTTGTTGTATTTACAGGGCAAGTAGCGACAACGTTAATTGGAAGTGATGCTTTCCAAGAAGCCGATATTATGGGACTTACGATGCCGGTGACAAAACATAATTATCAAGTGCGAAAGGCTTCAGATTTACCTCGAATTATTAAAGAAGCATTTCATATTGCTAGAACAGGAAGACCAGGCCCAGTCGTTATTGACCTTCCGAAAGATATGGTAGTAGAGCAAGGCGAACGATGTAGTGATGTGCAAATGGATTTACCAGGATACAACCCTAATTATGAACCGAATCTACTGCAAATAAACAAATT
The DNA here is from genome assembly GCF_051915205.1 of Bacillus cereus group sp. MYBKT111-2. Taxonomy (NCBI): domain Bacteria; kingdom Bacillati; phylum Bacillota; class Bacilli; order Caryophanales; family Bacillaceae; genus Bacillus; species Bacillus cereus group sp. MYBKT111-2. Next base: position 154,088 of record NZ_JBQAEG010000005.1, on the reverse strand, counting down.
ATTACAAGCAATTCAGATTGCAAACAAGCCATTAATTTTAGCTGGAGCAGGTGTATTGCATGCGAAAGCTTCAAAGGAATTAACAAGTTTTGCTCGTAAATATGAAATTCCTGTTGTGCATACATTACTTGGTCTTGGTGGCTTTCCGCCAGATGATGAACTTTTTCTAGGGATGGGAGGAATGCATGGTTCTTACACAGCTAATATGGCGTTATATGAATGCGACTTACTCATTAATATAGGTGCGAGATTCGATGATCGTCTTACTGGAAATTTAGCTTATTTTGCGAAAGAGGCGACTGTCGCGCATATTGATATTGATCCAGCAGAAATCGGAAAAAATGTGCCGACTGAAATTCCTATTGTTGCAAGTGCTAAGCAAGCGCTCCAAGTATTACTTCAACCAGAAGGAAGGAAAGAAAATCATCATGAGTGGATCTCTTTATTAAAGAATAGAAAAGAAAAGTATCCATTCTCCTATAAACGAAATTCTGAAAGTATTAAACCTCAATATGCAATTGATATGCTATATGAAATTACGAAAGGAGAAGCGATTGTAACAACAGATGTGGGGCAACATCAAATGTGGGCAGCCCAATATTATCCGCTGAAAACTCCAGATAAATGGGTAACTTCAGGAGGACTAGGAACGATGGGCTTCGGATTTCCAGCAGCAATTGGTGCCCAAATTGCAAAGCCTGATGAATTAGTTATTGCAATTGTTGGTGACGCTGGATTTCAAATGACTCTGCAAGAATTAAGTGTGTTAAAAGAACACTCTTTACCTGTTAAAGTATTTATTTTAAATAATGAAGCTTTAGGAATGGTAAGACAATGGCAAGATGAATTTTATAACAAAAGATATTCGCACTCTTTACTATCGTGTCAACCAGATTTCGTTGCTCTTGCGAATGCGTATGGCATAAAAGGGGTTCGCATAGATGATCCACTTCTTGCAAAGAAACAATTGCAGCATGCAATTCAATTACAAGAGCCAGTTGTAATTGATTGCCGTGTACTTCAATCAGAAAAGGTAATGCCGATGGTTGCGCCAGGGAAAGGTGTTCACCAAATGGAGGGAGTGGAAAAAAGGTGAAGAGAATTGTTACAGCAACAGTTCGAAATCAAAGTGGTGTGTTAAACCGAATTACAGGTGTTATGACACGAAGACATTTTAATATTGAAAGTATTTCAGTAGGTCATACGGAATCGTCGGACATATCGCGTATGACGATTGTTGTACACGTTGAAAATGAACAGCAAGTTGAGCAGTTAATTAAACAACTCCATAAGCAAATTGATGTTTTGAAAGTATCAGATATTACAGAAGAAGCGATGATCGCAAGAGAACTTGCACTTATTAAAGTAGCAACTTCAGTAGCGAGGGCGGAATTATATAGTTTAATTGAACCGTTTCGAGCCGCTGTAATAGATGTTGGGAAGGATTCCATAGTGGTACAGGTAACAGGTACGCAGGAGAAAGTAGAAGCGTTAATTGAATTGCTTCGTCCATACGGTTTGAAAGAAATTGCAAGAACAGGGGTAACAGCCTTTACGCGTAGTATGAAAAAACAAGATAAGCAAGTTATGTTAATTCAATAATCATTTAAATATAGGGGGAAATGAAAATGGCTAAAGTTTATTATGAGAAAGATGTAACGGTAAATGTATTAAAGGAAAAGAAAGTAGCAATCATTGGATATGGCTCGCAAGGTCATGCGCATGCGCAAAATTTACGTGATAACGGATTTGATGTAGTAGTAGGGCTGAGAAAAGGGAAGTCTTGGGATAAAGCGAAAGAAGATGGATTTTCTGTATATGCAGTAGCAGAAGCAGCAAAGCAGGCTGATGTAGTAATGATTTTGCTACCGGATGAACTGCAACCAGAAGTATATGAAGCGGAAATTGCGCCAAATTTACAGGCAGGAAATTCTCTCGTTTTTGCACACGGATTTAATGTTCACTTTGATCAAGTGAAACCACCAGCGAATGTAGATGTATTTCTAGTAGCGCCAAAAGGTCCAGGACATCTTGTACGCCGTACATTTGTTGAAGGCGGAGCTGTTCCTGCATTATTTGCAGTATACCAAGATGCAACAGGAGTTGCGACTGAAAAGGCACTTTCTTATGCTGATGGAATTGGAGCGACGAGAGCTGGTGTATTAGAAACGACATTTAAAGAAGAAACGGAAACAGATTTATTTGGAGAGCAAGCTGTACTTTGCGGCGGAGTAACTGCGCTGGTGAAAGCTGGATTTGAAACGTTAGTTGATGCCGGATATCAGCCGGAACTTGCATATTTTGAATGTTTACATGAACTGAAACTTATTGTTGACCTTATGTATGAAGGTGGACTTGAAAATATGAGATATTCAGTTTCAGATACAGCGCAGTGGGGCGACTTCGTATCAGGACCACGTGTTGTAACGGAAGATACGAAGAAAGCGATGGGTACAGTACTAGCAGAAATTCAAGATGGTACATTTGCAAGAGGTTGGATTGCAGAGCATAAAGCAGGAAGACCGAATTTCCATGCGACAAATGAGAAAGAAAATGAACATGAAATCGAAGTAGTTGGACGTAAATTACGTGAAATGATGCCTTTCGTACAGCCACGAGTAAAGGTAGGGATGAAATAATATGAAGCAGATTTTGTTCATGGATACGACGCTACGTGATGGCGAACAATCACCAGGAGTGAATTTAAATGAACAAGAGAAATTGCAAATTGCGAAACAATTAGAGAGACTTGGTATTAACGTAATGGAAGCTGGCTTTGCAGCAGCTTCCGAAGGGGATTTTCAATCGGTAAAACGCATCGCGAATACAATTCAAAATGCTACAGTTATGAGTTTAGCTAGAGCGAAAGAAAGCGACATTCGAAGAGCATATGAAGCTGTGAAAGGTGCGGTATCTCCTCGTTTACACGTATTTTTAGCTACGAGTGATATTCATATGAAATATAAACTTTGTATGTCAAAAGAGGATGTGTTAGATAGTATTCATCGTTCTGTTACACTTGGAAAATCATTATTTCCAACAGTACAATTTTCTGCAGAAGATGCGACAAGAACAGCAAGAGATTTTTTAGCTGAGGCAGTAGAAGTTGCGATTCGTGCAGGAGCCAATGTAATTAACATTCCAGATACAGTTGGATATACGAATCCAGAAGAATATTATTCTCTTTTTAAGTACTTACAAGAATCCGTTCCTTCATATGAAAAAGCAATTTTCTCTTGTCATTGTCACGATGACCTTGGAATGGCTGTAGCAAATTCGTTAGCTGCAGTTGAAGGGGGAGCATTGCAAGTAGAAGGAACAATTAATGGAATTGGAGAGAGAGCAGGGAATGCGGCATTAGAAGAAGTCGCAGTTGCTCTTCATATTAGAAAAGATTTCTATCAAGCAGAGCCTTCTATGACGCTAAAAGAAATTAAAGCGACAAGTACATTAGTAAGCAGATTAACAGGTATGGTTGTACCGAAAAATAAAGCAATCGTGGGAGCGAATGCATTCGCTCATGAATCCGGAATTCATCAAGACGGCGTTCTAAAAGAAGTGACAACGTATGAAATTATTGAACCAGAGTTAGTAGGCGAATCTCAAAATCTATTTGTACTTGGAAAACATTCTGGACGTCACGCGTTTACAGAAAAAATGAAAGAGCTTGGCTATGAATTTACAACGGAAGAACGAGATGCAGTGTTTGAAGCGTTTAAAAAATTAGCTGATCGTAAGAAGGAAATTACGGAGGAAGATTTACGAGCACTTATGCTTGGTGAAGCAGCATTTGCGGCTCAGCAATTTAATATTACGCAACTGCAAGTACATTTCGTATCAAATAGTACACAATGTGCGACAGTTGTACTAAAAGATGAGGAAGGAAATGTATTCGAAGATGCAGCTACTGGCTCTGGTAGTATTGAAGCAATTTATAATGCAATCCAAAGAATTTTAGGATTAGAATGTGAATTGGCGGATTATCGCATACAATCTATTACACAAGGTCAAGATGCACTGGCTCATGTTCATGTTGAATTAAAAGAAGGAACACATCAAGTATCAGGTTTTGGTGTTGCGCAAGACGTATTGGAAGCGTCGGCGAGAGCATATGTCCACGCAGCGGGGAAATTGAAATCTTTTATCCAGCTTGTGAAATAAGTGTTTGATAGGTGAGAGGGGCTATTCTCACCTATCGAATTAAAGTTCTGAAAATTCAGTTAAAAGGAGTGTTGAAATTGGAAAAACGTATCGTTTGTTTAGCTGGTGATGGGGTTGGACCGGAAGTTATGGAAAGTGCGAAGGAAGTATTGCATATGGTAGAAAGGTTATATGGTCATCATTTTCATTTGCAAGATGAGTACTTCGGCGGGAGTGCTATCGATTTAAATGGGCAACCATTACCACAACGAACGCTTGCCGCTTGTTTAGCAAGTGATGCGGTTTTACTAGGAGCAGTTGGTGGACCAAGGTGGGATAGTGCGAAAGAAAGACCAGAGAAAGGATTATTAGCTTTAAGAAAAGGGCTCGGTGTATTTGCGAACGTTCGCCCTGTAACGGTAGAAAGTGCAACGGCACATTTATCGCCATTAAAAAAGGCTGATGAAATTGATTTCGTTGTCGTTCGTGAATTAACAGGTGGGATTTATTTTTCTTATCCGAAAGAACGAACCGACGAAGTAGCAACGGATACACTTACGTATCATCGCCATGAAATTGAACGTATCGTTTCTTATGCTTTTCAATTAGCGAGTAAACGGAAGAAAAAAGTAACATCTATTGATAAGGCGAATGTTTTAGAATCTAGTAAACTATGGAGAACTGTAACAGAAGAAGTAGCACTTCGTTATCCAGATGTTGAACTAGAACATATTTTAGTAGATGCAGCTGCTATGGAGTTAATTCGGAATCCAGGACGGTTTGATGTAATTGTAACAGAAAATTTATTTGGGGATATTTTAAGTGACGAAGCTTCCGTATTAGCTGGATCATTAGGAATGCTTCCGTCAGCAAGTCACGCGGAAAAGGGTCCTTCATTATACGAGCCTATTCACGGATCGGCACCGGATATTGCCGGGAAAAATAAGGCGAATCCAATTGCGATGATGCGCTCTGTTGCCATGATGCTTGGACAATCGTTCGGATTAACGAGAGAAGGGTGTGCAATTGAAGAAGCGATTTCAGCAGTCCTTAAATTAGGAAAATGTACAGCAGATATCGGGGGGACTGAAACGACAACTTCATTTACGAAGGCAGTAATGCAAGAAATGGAAGAGCAAGCGCTAGTAGGGAGAGGAAGATAATGGGGAAAAGGTTGCTAGATAAACTTTGGGAAAGACACGTAGTTGCGACAAATGAAAATGGATTAGATTTATTATATATCGATCTGCACCTTGTTCATGAAGTAACGTCACCGCAAGCCTTTGAAGGCTTGCGGCTTACAAATCGAACGGTACGCAGACCAGATTTAACATTCGCAACGATGGATCATAATATTCCAACGAAAGATGTTTGGAATATTACCGATCGCATTGCGAAGCAGCAATTAGATACACTTCGGGAAAATTGTAAACAATTTCAGGTGCCGTTAGCAGATATCGGAGATGAAGAGCAAGGGATCGTTCATGTTATCGGACCAGAACTTGGGCTCACGCAGCCAGGAAAAACAATTGTTTGTGGTGATAGTCATACAGCAACGCACGGTGCGTTTGGCGCGCTAGCATTTGGTATTGGTACGAGTGAAGTGGAACATGTATTGGCAACGCAAACGTTATGGCAAAGAAAACCGAAAGCGATGGGAATTGAGTTAAAAGGAAAATTACAGAAAGGCGTTTATGCAAAAGATATTATTTTGCATCTCCTTTCAAAGTACGGTGTAGCAGTTGGAACTGGATACGTAATGGAATTTTACGGAGAGACGATTCAGGCTATGGAGATGGAAGAGAGAATGACGCTTTGTAATATGGCGATTGAAGGAGGAGCAAAAGCGGGTATTATCGCGCCGGATGAAAAAACAGTTGCTTATGTAAAAGGACGTAAATATGCACCGAGAGACTATGAAACTTTCGAGAAGAAATGGTTTGAACTTTATACAGATGCAGATGCAATTTATGATTTACATATTTCGATAGATGTTACAGATTTAGCGCCATACGTTACGTGGGGAACAAATCCGAGTATGGGAGTTCGTATTGATGAGAAATTGCCAGAAAAACATGATGTAAATGACGAAAGAGCATTTTCTTATATGGGATTAAGCCCTGGACAAAGTACGTATGATATTCCAGTTCAGCATGTTTTCATTGGATCTTGTACAAATTCCAGGCTCTCTGATTTAGAAATTGCTGCAGCTGTTGTGAAAGGGAGAAAGGTAAAAGAAGGTGTGCGAGCACTCGTTGTGCCTGGATCGAAAAGAGTAAGGGACGCGGCGATGCAAAAAGGACTACATCACATATTTGAAGAAGCGGGATTTGAATGGAGAGAACCTGGATGTTCCATGTGTCTTGGAATGAATCCAGATCAAGTACCTGAGGGAGAGCATTGCGCTTCCACTTCAAATCGTAATTTTGAAGGAAGACAAGGAAAAGGAGCAAGAACACATTTAGTTAGCCCAGCAATGGCGGCAGCAGCTGCGTTATATGGTCATTTTGTTGATACTAGAAAGGAGAGTTATGATGGAGCCATTTCGTATTCATAAAGGTACTGCCGCAGTACTTATGAATGATAACATTGATACAGATCAAATTATTCCGAAGCAATATTTAAAGAGAATTGAAAGAACTGGGTTTGGAAAGTTTTTATTTGATGAGTGGCGATATGATAATGAACGACACGAAAACCCTAATTTCCCACTAAATGCACCAGATAGAAAAGGAGCAAGTATATTAATTACAGGTGATAATTTTGGATGTGGTTCTTCAAGAGAACACGCACCGTGGGCACTTGCTGATTATGGTTTCCGCGTAATTATCGCGGGAGGGTTTGCAGATATTTTTTATATGAATTGTATGAAGAATGGTATGTTACCAATTGTAATGGATAAAGAAATGCGAGAAAAGCTTGCCAAAACGGATGCAAGAGAACAAATAGAAGTAGATTTAGAGAATGAAGTAATTACAACAAGTACGCACAGGTTTCATTTTACAATCGAGAAAATGTGGAAAGAGAAATTATTAAATGGTTTAGATGAAATTAGTATTACAATGCAATATGAACAAGAAATAAAAGAGTATGAAAGAAGGATAGCTGTATATTAAAAGATAACGGAATATTTAAAATGTATTTACATTCAGAATTAAGTATTATATACTATGTAAAAATTAGAGGAGAAAGGGAGTAAGTATTATGAAAACAATGCAATCTATTAAAATGCTTACACAACTACATCATCATACATAAAGCCCTTGAACCTAGCGTGAAAACGTGTAGGTGCAAGGGTTATTCCCGTTGTACCTACACGCTACTAAAGAGCCTTGTAGGTATATTTTATCTACAAGGCTCTTTTTATTTTCGGTTTAGGTGCATGAAATAAGCATACATTAGAAAGGGAAAGGTGTGAGAATTTCGATGACAAAATGGAAACGGGCAAATCCAAATGGAACGAGAGATTATTTATTCGAAGAATGTATGTTAATTGAAGAAGTGGAGCAAAAATTAAGGCGTACTTTTTTAGAGAGAGGTTATGAAGAAATAAGGACACCAACAATTGAATTTTATGATGTGTTCGCCTTTCAAAGCAGGCCGATAGATGAAGAAAAGATGTATAAATTTTTTGATGAAAAGGGAAGGATTATCGTATTGCGTCCAGATATGACAATTCCTTTAGCGAGAGTGATCGGAACGCAGAGGTGTGATACACCACTTAAAGTGACGTATAGCGGAAATGTATTTCGAGCGAATGAGTCCCTTACTGGAAAATATAATGAGATCGTGCAAAGTGGTATTGAAATTATCGGTATTGATAATGTAAGAGCTGAAATTGAATGTGTTATAAGCGTCATTCAATCACTTCAAAAGTTGAAGGTGCAATCTTTTACAATAGAGATTGGGCAAGTACAGTTATATAAATGTATTGTCAAAAAGCTCTCCATTCATGAGGAAGAAGAGAAAGTTCTTAGAACATATATTGAAAGTAAAAATTATGCCGCTTTATCCAATTTTATTAGAGATAAGAAATTAGATCGATGTGATGAAACAGTAAAGTTACTGGAGAAATTACCGAGGTTATTTGGGAATTTAGAAGTGATTGAGGAAGCAGAAAAACTCGCCTCAAGTAATGAAATGAAAATGGCTATTACAAGAGTGAAAGAAATATATGAAGCAATTGAAAAACTAGGCTATGGATCTTACATATCAATTGATTTAGGAATGATTCAACATTTGGACTATTATACAGGTGTTATTTTCAAAGGGTATATATATGAAATTGGAGAAGAAATTGTTAGTGGAGGAAGATATGATGAGTTAATTGGAAATTTTGGAGAAATGTTACCGGCTGTTGGACTCGCGGTGCAAGTTAATCAAATTGTAAAGGCGCTGCAAGAGCAGCAAGAGCCATATGAACGAAAGAGAATAGATATTATGATTCATTACGAGTTAAATAGATTAGCAGAAGCGGAACGATTACGAAATTTACTTCAAAAGGACGGGAAAAAAGTAGCGCTATCTTTATTCTCTAATTTAAATGATACTTTTCAATTTGCTAGAAAAAATCAAATTGTAACGGTCGTTGAGGCAAAGAACGAATCATTAGTGGAATATGTATGGAAAGAGAAATGGATCGTCCAGAAAGAAGGAGAAACTTCATGCGTAACATTCAAATTGCGTTAACGAAAGGGAGATTAGAAAAACATGTAATTCCGCTCTTTGAGCAGATTGGAATTGATTGTTCAGAGCTCAAAAATAAAGGAAGAAAACTTGTCTTTCAAAGTAAAAATACGGATATCTCATTTATTTTAGTGAAAGCAGTAGATGTTGCTACTTATGTAGAACATGGAGTAGCGGATATCGGAGTCGTTGGAAAAGATATTTTAATGGAAAACGAGAAAGATATTTATGAAATGCTAGATTTAGGAGTAGGCGTGTGTAAGTTTTGTGTCGCTTCTATTCCTACTTATAATCCGAAGAGCTACCGGAAGAAATGCATTGCGACGAAATATCCACATATTACTTCTAACTATTTTCATGATAAAGGAGAGGATGTAGAAATTATTAAAATAGAAGGTTCTGTAGAAATTGCTCCTATTCTTGGATTGGCAGATGCGATTGTTGATATTGTTGAAACAGGAAAAACATTACAAGAAAATGGACTCATTGTATTTGAGGAAATGTATTCTATATCTGCTCGAATGATTGTAAATAAGGCTGCATTAAAAACTAAAAAAGACGAAATATTCAGTATTATAAATATGATGGAGCAAGAAATTTTGTCAGGAAAATAGGGGGACTTGTAATGGAGATCGTTTTTGAAGATTTTCAAAAGGCGTTATCGAAAATAAAATTGCTACGAGAAAACGCTAATATAATAGAAGAAACTGTTCAAAGAAATGTAAGTGAAATCGTTCAAAATGTAAGGGAGAGTAGGGATGAGGCCTTATCTTTTTATACAAAAAAGTTTGATGGTGTAAAGATGAAAGAGTTTCGTGTAAGTGAAGAAGAAATAAAACGAGCGAGTATGTTTGTAGAGAATTCATTTTTAGAAGCGTTACAAGAGGCGAAGAAAAACATTATTTCGTACCATGAAAAGCAAAAAAGACAATCGATGTTCGATTGCGCGAGTAAAGGCATCATTAGAGGACAAATCATTCGGCCATTAGAGAATGTAGGCGTATATGTGCCAGGCGGAACTGCTTCGTATCCTTCGTCAGTATTAATGAATGTATTGCCAGCAAAACTCGCTGGTGTGAAAAAGATTGTAATGGCAACACCGCCAAGAGAAGGAGGAATTGATCCACATATTTTAGTTGCTGCAAGTCTTGCAGGAGTAGATGAAATTTATACGATAGGTGGTGCGCAAGCAATTGCTGCTTTAGCATACGGGACGGAATCGATTCCGAAAGTGGATAAAATAGTTGGACCAGGAAATTTGTACGTCGCTCTAGCGAAACGAGAAGTATATGGAATAGTAAATATTGATATGATTGCTGGACCGTCAGAAATTGTAGTTATTGCAGATGAAACCGGCAATGCAAAATATATTGCTGCTGATTTATTATCACAAGCAGAACATGACGAGAGAGCGACAGCAATTTGTATTACAACAAATATAGAGTTAGCAAAAGAAGTAGAAAAAGAGATAGAAAGGCAGTTAGAAACATTACCAAGAAGCGAAATTGCACGTGAATCAATAAAGAGAAATGGGGCCATTTTTATCGTTCCTTCTTTAGATGAGGCGCTAAATTTATCGAATGAAATTGCCCCGGAACATTTAGAGTTACATATAAAAGAACCGATGAATGCTCTAGCTTATGTGAAACATGCAGGATCTATCTTTCTTGGACCATATGCACCAGAACCGCTCGGGGATTATTTAGCAGGACCGAATCACGTGTTACCGACAAGTGGAACGGCAAGGTTTTTCTCACCGTTATCAGTCGATGATTTTGTGAAAAAATCAAGCTTTCTGTCTTATACAGAGGAAGCATTAAGAGATGTAAAACATCATATTGTAGAGCTTGCCGATAAAGAAGGGTTACATGCGCATGCGAGAGCAATTCAAATAAGATTTGAGGAGGAAGAATAATGCGTGAGTCTAGTCAAATACGTGAGACGACAGAGACAAAAATAAAATTAAGTTTACAGCTTGATGATGGGAAGAACGTTTCTGTACGAACGGGAGTTGGTTTTTTTGATCATATGCTAACTTTATTTGCAAGGCATGGAAGATTCGGTTTGCAAGTGGAGGCAGAAGGGGATGTATTCGTTGATGCACATCATACAGTTGAAGATGTTGGGATTGTACTCGGAAATTGTTTGAAAGAAGCATTGCACAGTAAAGAGGGGATTAACAGGTACGGCTCAGCATATGTACCGATGGATGAGTCTTTAGGCTTTGTTGCAATTGATATAAGTGGACGCTCATATATTGTATTTCAAGGAGAATTAACGAATCCGAAGCTTGGGGATTTTGATACAGAACTAACGGAAGAATTTTTTAGAGCAGTTGCTCATGCTGCCAATATTACATTACATGCTCGTATTTTATACGGAAGCAATACACATCACAAAATTGAAGCGTTATTTAAAGCGTTTGGTAGAGCGCTTAGAGAAGCAGTCGAAAGAAATGCCAACATTACTGGTGTAAATTCAACGAAAGGGATGTTGTAATTGATTGCCATTATAGATTATGGAATGGGAAATATTCGTAGTGTAGAACAAGCATTAAAGTATATTGGAGCAGCGTATATCGTAACGAGTGATAAAGAAGAGATTTTTAAAAGTGATGGAGTGATTTTACCAGGAGTAGGTGCATTTCCAAAAGCGATGGATGTATTGGAAGAAAAAGATTTAGTGCGTGTGTTACAAGAAATCGGGCGTTTCAGAAAACCACTTCTAGGTATTTGCCTAGGAATGCAGCTTTTATTTGAAAAAAGTGAGGAACTACAAGACTGTAATGGGCTAAGTTTATTGCCAGGCGTTATTCGAAAGTTAAAGGTTCCTTATAAGATTCCACATATGGGATGGAATGAGTTAAAGAAAGAGGGAGAAATAGCACTTTGGAATGGAGTAGAGGACGGTTCTTTCGTATATTATGTCCACTCTTATTACGCAGATTGTCCAAATGAAATTGTGTATGGAATAAGTGATTATGGAGTGAAAGTACCTGGTTTTGTAGCAAAAGGAAATATATACGGTGCGCAGTTTCATCCTGAAAAAAGTGGTGACATTGGCATGCAAATGTTGAAAAATTTTAAAGGAGTGGTAGAAACATGGAAATCTTCCCAGCTATCGATTTAAAAGAAGGGCGATGCGTTAGACTGTATCAAGGAGAATTTAGTAAAGAAACGGTAATGAATGAAGACCCAGTTGCACAAGCGATTATATTTGAAACATTTGGAGCGAAACGGTTACACATTGTTGATTTAGATGGTGCAGTTGCTGGTGAGTCGTTAAACTTGTCCGTCATTGAAAGAATTTGCAAGGCAGTACGTATTCCAGTGCAAGTTGGCGGAGGAATTCGATCACTTGTATCCGTAGAGAAATTATTTTCAGTAGGGGTAGATAAAGTGATTTTAGGAACAGCCGCTCTTTATGATAAGCCATTTTTAGAAGAGACAGTTCGTCTATATAAAGAAAAAATCATCGTCGGAATTGATGCGAAAAATGGTTTCGTAGCAACGAGAGGTTGGCTTGATGTGTCTGAAATTTCTTACATTTATTTAGCAAAACAAATGGAGAAGATAGGTGTTCAAACAATTGTGTTTACAGACATTTCGAAAGACGGAACACTTGCAGGACCGAATGTAGAGCAATTGGAGTTACTACAAAAAAGTGTTTCTACTCGACTTATTGCTTCTGGAGGAGTTGCATCTATTCAAGATGTGAAGAAATTAAATGATATGAATATATACGGCGTCATAATTGGTAAGGCTCTTTACGAGAAAACGATTGATTTAGAAGAAGTGCTAGAGGTAACAAAGTTATGTTAGCAAAACGCATTATTCCATGTCTAGATGTGAAAGAAGGGCGAGTGGTAAAGGGTGTGAATTTTATAGGGTTACAAGATGTCGGTGATCCTGTTGAAATAGCAGCTTTATATAATGATGCAGGAGCAGATGAAATAGTATTTTTAGATATTACGGCAACGCATGAAGGACGAAAAACAATTATAGATGTTGTAGAAAAAACGGCTTCAAAAGTATTTATTCCTCTTACAGTTGGAGGAGGAATTTCAAGTGTGAAAGATATGTACAATTTACTAAGAGCTGGAGCAGATAAAGTTTCAATTAACTCAGCAGCAGTGCGAAATTCAAAATTAATCGAAGAAGGGGCAGAGCATTTTGGCTCACAATGTATTGTTGTAGCAATTGATGCTAGAAAAGTAGCAGAGGATAAGTGGAATGTATATGTGAACGGCGGAAGAGTTGATACGGGAATGGATGCAATCGGGTGGGCAAAGCGCGTTACAGAGCTAGGCGCAGGCGAAATTTTATTAACGAGTATGGATGCAGACGGAACGAAAAACGGATATGACCTTCGTTTAACAGAAGAAATTTCAAAAAGTGTTTCCGTACCAGTCATCGCGTCAGGTGGATGTGGTCATGCTGATCACATTATAGAAGTGTTTCAAAAGACAACAGTTGATGCAGCGTTAGCGGCATCAATCTTTCATTACGGTGAGGCGACAATAGGGGACGTAAAGAGAAAGTTAAGAAATGCAAACGTCGAGGTGCGGCTATGAAACCTAACTTTTCAAAAGGACTATTACCAGCAGTTGTAATTGAAGAAGGTACAAAAGAAGTTTTAATGCTAGCTTATATGAATGAAGAAGCATATGAAAAAACGCTAAAAACGAAAAGAACATGGTTTTATTCTCGTTCAAGAAGGTCGTTATGGAATAAAGGAGAAACATCAGGTAATGTCCAACATGTGCAATCTCTTTATTTAGATTGTGATCAAGATGCAATCGTTGTTGTCGTAAAGCAAGTAGGGCCTGCATGTCATACGGGAGAAAAAACATGTTTTCATTACAAAATTATATAGGGGGATACATATGAAAAACGCCTTTACATTACTATTCGAAACAATTAAAGAACGAAAGAGAAATCCACTTTCTGAATCATATACAAATTACTTGTTTTCAAAAGGAGAAGATAAAATTTTAAAGAAAATTGGTGAGGAATGTACGGAAGTAATTATTGCATCCAAAAATAATGATAACGAAGAGCTAGTGAAAGAAATGGTTGATGTAATGTATCACTGCTTCGTTTTATTAGCCGAAAAAAATATATCATTAGAAGATATTATGGAGGAAGTGACAGAAAGAAATGGGAAGCTTTCGAGAGTAGGGGACAGAAGAGAAATAGATACATTATAGGGGGAATATGTATGAAGGTGGATTATCACATTCATTTAGAAGAAGGGCCATATTCAATAGGATGGCTAGCTAAAATAAATGAATCATTACAACATTATGAACCGCTAAAAGAAGAAAAACATTCTATGGAATGGCTTGTGAAAACACAAGAACGCCTGCAAAGACGTGTGAATGAAGGGCCATTTACAATAAAATGGATTGATTTATATTTAGAAGAAGCTTTGCGAAAAGGGATAAAAGAAGTTGGTATTGTCGATCATTTATACCGTTTTTATGAAGCGAAAGAATACTATGAAACATATGTTGATATTAGTGATTCGGGGCTTGGACGTTTACAAAAGGAATGGTTAGACCAAGTAAGGGTAGCTTCACTACATGATTTTACAAAGGCAATTGAAGAGGCGAAAGAACGGTGGAGTAAAAGAGGTGTTACGCTTAAACTTGGAATTGAAGCAGATTATTTTATTGGTGGTGAACAACAATTACAATCTTTACTCGCATTAGGAGATTTTGATTATGTAATTGGTTCTGTTCATTTTTTAAATGGCTGGGGATTTGATAATCCAGATACGAAAGAATATTTTAAGGAACATGACTTATATGCTTTATATGATACGTTTTTCAAAACGGTTGAGTGCGCAGTTCGTTCTGAGTTATTTGATATTATTGCTCATCTTGACAACATAAAAGTATTTAATTATCGATTAAATGAGAATGAACAACTTTCTTATTATAAGAAAATTGCGCGTGCATTAGTAGAAACAAATACAGCAACGGAAATAAATGCGGGATTGTACTATCGCTATCCTGTGCGCGAAATGTGTCCGAGTCCGCTATATTTACAAGTATTAGCTAAACACGAAGTTCCGATCACACTCTCTTCAGATGCTCATTATCCGAATGATTTAGGAAAATATGTGGAAGAGAATATAAAGACGTTACGTAATCATGATATTGCTCACTTAGCTACATTTACGAAACGAGTTAGAACGATGAGATTACTAGAAGAAGTAACAATTTCAAAATGATCACGATTTTTTGATGAAAACCCATCTTTTTGTTCAAAATAAGAAAGAATAAAAAGGAGGGTAAGAAATGTCGAAACAGCAAAATAAACAAAATGTACAAGGTGCACAGCAACAAGCGTATACTTCTGAAACGAATGCTACATCTCAATCCGTTATTGAGGAACAAATTAGTGATACGGTTGCAGAAGGAACGATCGATGTGAAGCTTGGAAAACAATCGCAAGAAAAAGCATAAGAAGAGGGGGAGACTTGCATCTCCTCTTTTTTTGTGGAAAAGTGTCGATTTTCAAAACTATAATCAAATTCCTTGGTTTTTATATGTGGATTTCTTACAATGAAAGATAAGAGAGATCTTATTTTCTATAGAAGAGGTGTTAGTAGTGGCAAAAATATTAGTAGCAGGGAAAATTCCAGCAATCGGATTAGAACTATTAAAGGATCATGATGTAGAAATGTACGATAAAGAGGAGTTAATTTCTTTAGATGAATTAACAGAGCGTGTAAAAGACAAAGATGCATTGTTAAGCCTACTTTCTACAAAGGTGACAAAAGAAGTGATTGATGCGGCACCTAATTTGAAGATTGTTGCAAACTACGGTGCTGGTTACGATAATATTGATTACTCATATGCCGAAAAAAAGGGGATTGCGGTAACGAATACACCGAAAGTATCAACGGAAGCTACTGCAGAACTAACATTTGCACTTCTTTTAGCAGCGGCACGTAGAATTCCTGAAGGTGATACGCTATGTCGTACAACTGGATTTAACGGATGGGCACCGTTATTTTTCTTAGGCCGCGAAGTACATGGTAAGACAATTGGAATTATCGGCCTTGGAGAAATCGGAAAGGCAGTTGCAAAGCGTGCGAAAGCGTTTGGAATGAATGTTTTATATACAGGACCAAATCGAAAGCCTGAAGCTGAAAGTGAACTGGAAGCAACATATGTAACATTGGAAGAATTATTACAAACCGCAGACTTTATTACAGTTAACTGTGCGTATAATCCGAAATTGCACCATATGATTGATGAAGAACAGTTCAAAATGATGAAGAAAACAGCGTATATTATAAATGCTTCACGTGGACCAATTATGCATGAAGCGGCACTTGCTCATGCTTTAAAAACAAATGAAATTGAAGGGGCAGCTCTTGACGTGTTTGAATTTGAGCCGAAAATTACTGAAGAGCTAAAAGGATTAAAGAATGTGGTACTTGCTCCTCACGTAGGAAATGCAACATTCGAAACGCGTGATGCGATGGCCGAAACGGCGGTAAGAAATATTTTAGCTGTATTAAATGGTGAAGAACCTGTAACACCTATAAATCAAAAAGTATTCGTTACAAAATAAAAAGAAACCTTCCGGAATCGGAAGGTTTTTTTATTTGTCTTTATTTGCTCTTTTAGATGGTCTTTGTCTAAGGAATTGAGATAGCATATACAAAATATATAGTGGAATAGCAATGAATAAGAAAACAGAAAAATTACCGAACCCTGTTTGGTACATTGTAATAATGATTCCCACTAAAAATAGTGTAATAATGATGCTATATCGTGGAATTGGTACATCTTTTAAACTTGGGATACGAATGCGGCTTACCATTAAAAATGCGAACGTTACAAATACTGTAATAAGAACGATTTTTGGAATGGTATGTGAAAATAATGTTAAGAAAGCAACAAGCCCTCCCGCTGCTGTAATCGGTACCCCAGTGAAATATTTCATTGAAGTAGAAGATGGTGTTACGTTAAATCGTGCTAAACGATATGCTCCGAAAAGAGGGAATAGCCCCGCTATGTATAGTCCGATGATTCCATAATTAGAGAAAGATGTGTAATACATGAGAACAGCAGGTGCTGCACCAAATGTTACGACATCTGCAAGCGAGTCAAGCTCTTTTCCCATTTGTGAATCAACACGTAATAAACGAGCAACGCGCCCATCAAGACTATCTAACATCATCCCGATAAGTACTAAAATAGCAGCTGATTTATAATATCCTAAAGATGCATAGCCGATTGACAAGAATCCACTATATAAATTTCCGAGCGTAAATAAGTTTGGAATAGCTGCTCTATACAAAATCTGATCCCTTGCTTTCTGTAATAAATTCTTAATTAGTGTATGAAAGTTTACTTATTTTATCATACCATAAATTTATTCCTCATACGAAAAAAATTCCCAATTTGTGAAAGATTTCATGGAAGAATGATTTGAAAAATAAGTGAAAAAAGAAGCAACTTTATAAAGTTGCTTCTTGTACTATTCAAATTTTGTTGTCATAGTTCCAGTTTTATACCGATTGTTAGGATCGAAACGTAATAAATCTCCATAAATGAGTTTGTCGGAAAGTTTTAATTCAGTTTTTGCTTTTTCAATATTCGGTTGACATAATGAAATGTCTGCTTCTTCACCTGTATTTCGTTTATAGCACATGTTTTTCGTATACACATAATCTTCCGAAACGAAGCTACCATCACGCATTACCATAAGTGGGTCTTCTTCTTTAATAAATAGATCAGTTCCAAATTCAACTGATTGATTTGTTTTAATACCAAGTAAATGGAGTAGCGTTGGTTTAATATCAATTTGACCAGATACTTTAGAAATGACTTTTCCTTCTTGACCAGGTACATGAATAATGAGAGGGACGCGTTGTAATTGCATAGAATCAAACGGTGTAATAGCGTCTTTCCCAAGGAACTGAGCCATAGCTGCGTTATGGTTTTCAGAAATACCGTAATGATCTCCATAAATGACAATAACTGAATTGTCATACAGTCCTTCATCTTTTAATTGTTTAATGAATAGTTTAAGAGCTTCATCCGTGTAACGAACAGTTGGGAAGTAACGGTTTACAACGCCACTTTCCGAATTAAACTCATCAACATATTGATCTTCTGGATTTAGAAGAAATGGAAAATGGTTTGTTAAAGTAATGAACTTTGTATAGAACGGCTGTGGTAAAGATTTTAGCTTTGGAATAGATTGTTCAAAGAACTCTTTATCTTTTAATCCCCAACCGACAGACATTTGTTCTGTGCCTACGTAATCATTCAAATTAAAGTAACGATCATATCCAAGTGCAGGATACATTACATCACGATTCCAAAACGCTTTATCGTTTGAATGGAAGACAGCAGAAGAATATCCGTATTTTTTTAATTGTTCGGGTGTCGCTGTATATTCATTTGTTGCGTGAGTAAAGAATACAGAACCGCGATCTAACGGATAAAGTGAATTTTCAACGATAAATTCAGCATCAGAAGTTTTACCTTGTCCTGTTTGATGATAGAAGTTATCGAAATAAAAACTATCTTTAATAAATTCGTTTAAAAATGGAGTAATTTCTTTTCCATTTATTTTTTTATTAATAACAAAACTTTGTGTAGATTCCATTGAAATCAAAATGATATTTTTACCTTTTGCAGCTCCAAATAAACCCTTATCAACTTGCTTATCTTTTGAGTCTGTATAGTTTTTAATTTCAGAGAACCCATCCCCACTTGCAAATACACGTTCAGCTGAAGATTTTGATTGAAGTGTAATATCGAATAGATGATATGTGTATAAACCTAAATTTTTCACGACAGTTTGACGATCGAATGAGCGTGAGAACATTTGTGGTTTATAAATAACAGAAACAACAATTTGTAGTGCTAATAGAGCTGTTACACCGCTAAAGAAAGTTCTCTTCTCAGAGCGAGAAAGCGGCGTTTTGTCGCAAAATGATGGGAATTTACGCGAAAGAAACATTAAGATGATCGCATCTGCGAATAACAGTAATGTTTTATACGTAAAGAGTTCTTTTATACTCGTCCCTAAATCAGCCATATTATTTGTTTGAAATAATACTGGGAACGTAACGAAATCGTTATAAAACCCATAAAACATTGCATTTCCAAATAAAATGAATGACAGTATAAAACTAATTCCAACTATAATGCGATTTCGGTGTTTAGATGCAAATAATGCAAAACCGAAAAATAAAAGTAAAGCAGCTAGTGGATTCATAAAAAGCATAAATTCTTCAAAGAAATTATCAATTTTAATATCAAACGCTAGCTTGTACACAATATATGTTTTTATCCATAATAAAACGACTGCAACGAGTGCGAATCGCAGTTTTGGAAACAGACGTTGTAGCATAATATACTCCTCTCCTAAAAAGCATGACGGTTCTTGTGGGCCTATTTGATTAGCGCCTCATTTTATATATACGAACAGTCCTTTATTATTATGTTTATTATACTATGAGTATCATTATACGAAAATAAAAGAGAGTTGTGGACTTTTTTATAACAATTGAGTAGAAAAAGGGCAGTAGGAGACAATAAAATGGAGTGTCTATGTATGATTATTATCGTGCGCGGAAAGAATCGTGTAACAATACGGAGGTTATAATGCGAAAATTATTATATTTTATAGTATGCAGTAGTGTTATACTTTTTGCTTCACCAAGTGTGTCGGTAGCAGAGTATGATGCACCTCTTATGGAAGATGCCCTTTATTCTGTGTTATTTCCGAAAATAAATAAAGCAATCGAAAAACAATATGGGAGCTTGAAGCCTTATCAATGCCCGAAAATTATTAGTTTAAAAAAAGTGTATAGCGGTACATATTTATTTCAAGCGAGTATTGAAGTGACTAAGTATGAACGTGTTGCAGGGAAAATTGCGCCACCATTTGAGAAGGTAACGATTACATTTAATAACGAAGAAGGTGAATGGGAAGTGACAAAGGTTTCAGTAAAGCGCTTACCAAACGATACGAAACTAAACTGTAAAAAAACAATATAAAAAATTGTTTGACAAATAAAATGGTCCTTTGGTATTGTTAATAGCAACAATTAGATGTTTGAAAATTAAATAGACTTACCTCATCTACTCTCAAAGGTAGAGGCCGCGATAGGAAAGAGTAAGCTATGGGAGATTTAATGGAATCTGTGATCATAGGTTGAAAGGGACTATTGCCGAAATATAAGAATAACCATCTTATTCATATATTGGGACTGCATTGAATAAATGTAGTACTGTCATAAGATTTATTTTATGGAGAGCTATTTGGAGATGTTGATGCGGTTTCTTATTTTGAGGAGATAACAACTCGTTTATTTTTTCAATATATATTTTTCCTAATAAGAAACGCGTGTGAACATTGTTCCGCGCGTTTTTTGTCTATCTAAAAGCGTGCTGCAATGAATAGAAGATTGGGGTTATGAGTTTTAGAGGAAATAAGGGAGGAATTCAAATGTATTTACACGGCACAAGCCGAATCAATGGGCAAGGACACTTAGAAATTGGAGGGTGCGACACGACGCAGCTAGCAAAACAATATGGAACACCACTTTATGTATACGATGAAGAGTCAATTCGAGGAAAGTGCCGCGCGTTTCATCGTGCTTTTAAAGAAAGTGGGTTCTCTTATCAAGTAGCATATGCAAGCAAGGCGTTCTTGTGCATGGAGATGTGCCGAGTAGCTCGTGAAGAGAATATGTCATTAGATGTTGTTTCTGGAGGAGAATTATATACTGCACTACAAGCAGGATTTCCTGCATCGCGCATTCATTTTCATGGCAATAACAAAACAGATGAAGAAATTGTGATGGCTCTTCAGGCGAATATTGGTTGTTTTGTCGTAGATAACTTCTTAGAATTAGAAATTTTGCATGATTTAGCAGTGCAACATGGGAAATTTGTGAACATATTAATTCGTGTAACGCCCGGAGTAGAGGCGCACACACATGAATATATTACAACAGGTCAAGATGATTCAAAATTTGGATTTGGCGTGTCAAATGGTCAAGCGATGCAGGCAATTGAGCTTGCTTTACAAAAATCAAATTATAACGTGTTAGGAATTCATTCACATATCGGATCACAAATATTTGAAACGGCCGGATTTGTGCGAGCGATTGAAGTTCTTCGTCAATTTTTAGAAGAAGTGAGAGAGCGAACAAACTATGTAGTAAAAGTGCTAAATGTGGGGGGAGGATTCGGAATACGCTACACAGAGTCCGATACACCATTAACTCTTGAGACATATGTGCGAGCTGTAACAAGTGCGGTGAGAGAACAATTTACAGTATGTGAATATCCACTACCGGAAATATGGGTTGAACCAGGTCGTAGCATTGTAGGTGATGCTGGAACGACACTTTATACAGTCGGATCTGTGAAGGACATTCCAGGTATTCGGAAATATGTATCAGTGGATGGTGGGATGACTGATAATTTAAGACCTGCTTTATATAACGCTCGTTATGAAGCAATGTTAGCCAATCGAGGGAATGATGAGAACGAGGAAGTTGTTTCGATTGCAGGGAAATGCTGTGAGAGTGGAGATATGTTAATTTGGGATATTACTTTACCGAAAGTTGCCTCTGCCGATTTACTAGCGATTTCTTGTACAGGGGCATATGGGTACTCGATGGCGAATAATTATAATCGGATTCGTAGACCAGCTGTCGTCTTCGTGAAAGGCGGTACATCACAAATTGTTGTAGAGCGCGAAACATATGAAAATATTATTGGGAACGATCGCATACGTATTAAAGAACTTGTTTAAATGAGGAAAAAGGAGTTGTTCGGATGGGCAATTCCTTTTTTGTAAAATAAAATAATTAAAATATATCGGAAAACTAGGATTGAAAAAAATCAGAATTGTGATAAAATACAAATACAAAGCTTATCAAGAGAAGCGGAGGGAACTGGCCCGGCGAAGCTCGGCAACCTGCTTATAGAAAGCAAGGTGCTAAATCCAGCAAAATGGAATCCATTTTGAAAGATAAGGTAAAATATATTACCGAACAGTCTTTTCGAAATGGGAAAGATTTTTTTTATGAATAAAAAGGGGGGGCTGTTCGCGTGAGCGTACGGGAACATTTTGAGGAAGTATCTGAGAAAATTGAAGCGATGCTTGCTGATATGAAATATGGTTCAATTACAATTGTTGTGCAAGATGGAAAAGTCATTCAATTAGAGAAAAGTGAAAAAGTACGTTTAAAGTAAAAAGCGCTGACTAGAAAAACTAGAGGCGGTTTTAACCTATTTCATTAGGTTAAAACCGTCTTTTTGCTTTTACAGGGGGAAAAAACATGTTGACGTATGAAACGTGGGAAGAAAATGATGTTTTATTTTCAGAAGAAGATGAAACGAAAGGCGCGTTATCTGTATTGAGTTGGGCTTATAAAGAATATAAAAGTGAAATTGTATACGCATGTAGCTTCGGAGTGGAAGGGATGGTACTACTGCATCTTATTAACCAAGTAAATCCATCTGCTAAAGTTGTATTTTTGGATACAAATGTTCATTTTCAAGAAACGTATGAATTAATTCAAAAAGTGCGGGAACGATTTCCTTCATTAAATATTATAGAAAAACAGCCAAAACTTACACTTGATGAACAAGCTAACTTGCATGGTAACAAGCTATGGGAAAGCAATCCTAATCTTTGTTGTAAGATTAGGAAAATTTTACCGTTAGAAGAATCATTAGCGAATGAAAAAGCGTGGATATCGGGATTGAGGAGAGAACAATCAGAAACGCGTAAGCATACAAAGTTTATAAATCAAGATCATCGCTTTCAATCTATTAAAGTTTGTCCGCTCATTCATTGGACGTGGAAAGAGGTATGGCGATATGTATACAAGTATAGCTTGCCGTATAACCCATTACATGATATTGGATATCCAAGTATTGGGTGTGAGAAGTGTACGTTGCCTGTAGGAGAGGGTGGCGATTCAAGAGATGGTAGATGGGCTGGGAAAGTGAAAACTGAATGTGGTCTTCATTATCAATAAGATGAATCTTGAAATAAAACTAAGAGGGGATATAGAACATGAGTACAGTAAACGAATTAGTAAACCGTGTAGACGAGACATATGACGTATTACAAATTGAAAAAGAAATTGGGCTAGATAACATTGCGTTAAGTGATTTAGAACTATTAGCGACAGGGGGATATAGCCCGCTTACTGGTTTTTTAGGAAAGAAAGATTATGATTCGGTTGTAGAAACGCTTCGTTTAGCTAATGGGAGCGTTTGGAGTATACCCATTACATTACCAGTAACAGAAGAAGTAGCAGAGACGCTAAAAGTTGGAGAGGAAGTAAAACTTGTTAACGGTGGAAACGTATATGGTGTCATTCAAATAGAAGATATTTTTGTGCCTGATAAGGAAAAAGAAGCGTTACTAGTATATAAAACGACGGATGAGGCTCATCCGGGAGTGAAAAAATTATACGAAAGACCGAACGTTTACGTCGGAGGAGCTATTGTTCTGACGAAACGCTTTGAAAATAATCCGTTTCCTTCTTATCATTTAGACCCAATTGAAACGAGAGAAGAATTTAAAAAACGTGGTTGGAAAACAGTAGTAGGATTTCAAACGAGGAACCCGGTGCATCGTGCCCATGAATACATTCAAAAATCTGCTCTTGAAATTGTAGATGGACTCTTTTTAAATCCGCTCGTTGGGGAAACAAAATCGGACGATATTCCAGCTGATGTAAGGATGGAAAGCTATGAAGTATTACTTCAAAACTATTATCCGAAAGATCGTGTCTTTTTAAGTGTATTCCCTGCGGCAATGCGTTACGCAGGACCGAGGGAAGCAATATTCCATGCATTAGTTAGAAAGAATTTTGGATGTACCCACTTTATCGTAGGGCGCGATCATGCTGGGGTAGGAGATTATTACGGAACTTATGAAGCACAAGAAATTTTTACAAACTTTACAGTGGAAGAGTTAGGGATTACACCGTTATTTTTTGAACATAGTTTTTACTGTACGAAATGTGAAGCGATGGCTTCGACGAAAACATGCCCGCACGGAAAAGAAGATCATGTTATTTTATCGGGTACGAAAGTAAGAGAACTATTAAGAAACGGTGAGATTCCGCCAAGTACATTTAGTCGTAAAGAGGTAGTAGAGGTACTAATTAAAGGTTTGAAAAAAGAAGTAGTAACAGAATAGGGAGAGAATGAGATGGATACGAATATTACTTGGCATACAACTTCTGTTTCAAAAGATGAGAGAAGAGTGAAGAATGGGCATCATAGTTTTGTAATTTGGTTTACTGGTTTATCAGCTTCGGGTAAATCTACAGTAGCGAACGCGGTTGCTCGTAAACTATTTGAAAAGAATATTGGAAACTATGTACTTGATGGAGATAATATACGCCACGGTTTAAATAAAGACTTAGGCTTTTCTGAAAGTGATCGTATGGAAAATATAAGACGGATTGGCGAAGTGGCGAAGTTATTTGTAGATCAAGGGACTGTTGTTCTTACAGCGTTTATTTCACCGTTTCGAGTAGACCGAAAACAAGTTAGAGATCTATTAGCTGCAGATGAATTTATAGAAGTGTTTGTAAAATGTCCAATTGAAGAGTGTGAGAAACGTGATCCGAAAGGGCTTTATAAAAAAGCAAGAAAAGGTGATATTAAAGACTTTACAGGTATCGATTCACCGTATGAGGAACCAGAAAAAGCGGAATTAATTGTAGAAACGAATAAGTATTCTATTGAAGAATGTGCAGAACAAATCGTGAAATACTTACAAGAGCGTAGTTTTATATAGGGGGATAAAAAATGAGTTATGAAAAAGTATGGGCTAACAATGAAAAATTAAATCAAACTGAGAAAAATAAATTAAAAAAAGATGGATTGGAAATCTTTAATGATATTCCTTACTATGCAGAGAATGGCTTCGAATCTATTCCGAAAGAAGAGTGGGACGCATTCAAATGGGCAGGGTTGTATTTACAAAGACCGAAAGAAGCGGGTTATTTTATGATGCGCGTAAATATTCCTTCTGGAATTATTACGAATGCACAGGCAGAAGTGCTTGCTTCTATCGCTGAGGATTATGGACGTGACGTAATCGATATTACGACAAGACAGGCGATTCAGTTTCATTGGTTAGAAATTCATCAAATTCCAGATATTTTTAAAAGATTAGCAAGAGTTGGGTTATCTTCAGCTGGGGCGTGTGGTGATATAACGCGTAATATTACGGGAAATCCACTTGCTGGCATTGATGCAAATGAATTATTTGATACAACGCATATTGTGAAAGAGGTATATGACTACTTCCAACATAATGAAGAGTTTTCTAACTTACCACGTAAATTTAAAATGTCTATTAGTTCTAACATTTATAATTCAGCAAACGCAGAGATTAACTGTGTTGCATTTACACCTGCTACGAAAGAAATAGATGGTGAGAAAAAAGTTGGTTTTCATATAAAAGTAGGCGGTGGGTTATCGGCTCGTCCATATTTAGCTGATGAATTAGATGTATTCGTTTTGCCAGAAGAAGTGAAGGCGGTAGCGATTGCAATTGCTACGATATTCCGTGATTTTGGATATCGTGAAAAACGTCATTTAGCTCGTTTGAAATTTCTTGTTGCAGACTGGGGAGCAGAGAAGTTTAAAGAGAAACTAATAGAATATACAGGACCATTACAAAGTAAAGGAGAAAGTGCTCTTAAAGGCTGGAATGCGGGATACTTTTATGGTGTCCAAGACCAAAAACAAGAGGGACTAAAATATGTAGGTTTTAATGTGCCGGTAGGACGCCTACATGCAGAAGAAATGTTTGAGATTGCAAGAATTGCTAAACAATATGGAAATGGACAAATTCGTACATGCAATTCACAAAATTTCATTATTCCGAATGTTCCGCCAGAAAATGTAACTGGCTTACTAAATGAGCCGTTGTTTGAAGCGATATCAGCAAATCCGAAATCGTTTATTGGTCACGCGGTTTCTTGTACTGGTATTGAATATTGCAATCTTGCATTAGTAGAAACGAAAGAAAGATTACGAAAAATTGCCGAATACTTAGATACACAAATTGCACTCGATGTTCCGGTTCGTATTCATATGGTAGGATGCCCGAATTCATGTGGTCAACGTCAAATTGCTGACATTGGATTACAAGGTGTAAAAATGAAAACGAAGGAAAAAGGAATTGTTGAAGCCTTTGAAATATATGTAGGTGGAACGCTGTTAGATGGTGGTGCTTATAATCAAAAGTTAAAAGGAAAAATAGATGGCGAGGATCTACCTGATGTACTCGCATCATTTATAAGTTATTTCAAAGAAAATAAATTACCAGCTGAAACGTTTTATGATTTTGTAGGCCGTGTTGGTGTAGAGACATTACAAACAGCGTTAAATAACGTGTTAGAAGAAGTAATAGCGTCTTAGGAGGGGCAATATGGATTTATATCGATTTGAAGCGGTATTAGGGAATAGTATTGTTCCAATTGTTGTTGTTGCTGAAAGTGAAGAAAAGGCATTTAAGATGGCGGAGATTGAGCTTGAAAAACATTTTTTACCGTTACCAGAAGTAAAGGAGATTGCTTTATTTGAAAAAAAGAAGATTCGAAAAAGCGCAGCCTTTGTTATTCATGAGTAAGGAACATTGAAATATGAAGAAATGAAAACTTCCATTCCTATATAAGGATGGAAGTTTCACTTTAATAGTAGAAATGAGGAGAGATGATGGGAAAAGTATATATCGTTGGAGCGGGCCCTGGTGATCCAGATTTAATTACTGTAAGAGGATTGAAATGCATTGAGAAAGCAGATGTTATTTTATACGACCGTCTCGTGAATAAAGAATTGCTTTCTTATGCAAAGCCTGAAGCGGATTTAATTTATTGCGGAAAACTACCAAATTATCACACGATGAAGCAAGAGACAATTAACACGTTTCTTATCAAATATGCGAAAAAAGGAAAAGTTGTAACGAGGCTAAAAGGTGGGGATCCATTTGTATTTGGTAGAGGAGGAGAAGAAGCTGAAGCGTTAGCAAAGCAAGGTGTACCGTTTGAAATCGTTCCTGGTATTTCAGCTGGAATAGCTGCTCCTGCTTATGCTGGTATCCCAGTGACACATCGTGATGCAAGTGCAAGTTTTGCTATTGTGACAGGGCATAGAAAAGAAGATGCTGAAGAGGAAGTGAAGTGGGAAAATTTAGCGAAAGGTGTAGAGACTTTAGCTGTATATATGGGGGTTAGCAATTTACCCTACATATGTGAACAACTGATAAAGCATGGAAAAGATAAAAGTACGCCTGCTGCTATTATTGAGCGGGGAACGACATCTATGCAGCGCACAGTTGTTGGGACGTTAGGAACAATTGTAGATGTTGCGAAAAAAGAACAAATTCAAAATCCAAGCATGATTGTAATTGGAGAAGTCGTCCGTTTTAGAGAAAAAATTCATTGGTTTGAGAAACAGACAGAAAGTACGTATCAAGTAAGTGGAGTGTTATAAAATGAAAGCCATCTTATATATATGTCATGGAAGTCGCTTGAAAGCAGCGAAAGAAGAAGCGGTTGCATTTATTACGTCATGTATGAACCGTGTAGAGGCAAGTATTCAAGAAATTTGTTTTTTAGAGTTAGCGAGTCCAACTATTGATGAAGGGTTCCGTACATGTGTGAAGCGTGGTGCTACAGAGATTATTGTTATTCCAGTTTTTTTATTAGCGGCAGGTCATGTGAAAAAAGATATCCCGTTTGAATTGGAAAAGTTAACTAATCAATTTTTGAATGTTAAAGTGACCTATGGTAATCCGTTTGGTGTATCAGAAACACTTGTTAAATCGGTGTATAGCGGAAGTGGCATTGAACAGGAAGATAAGAATGAAGTGACGTTACTTCTCGTTGCAAGAGGGAGCAGTGATCCTGAAGTACTAAAAGATATAAACTGGATCGCTTCTTTATTTCAAACGGAAGAGAAAATTAAAAAAGTAGAAGTTTGTTATTTAGCAGCTGCCGAGCCGAAATTTGAGGAGAAGTTAAAGGAAGTTGTAGAACGAAAAGAAAAGAATATCGTTGTACTGCCTTACTTGTTATTTACAGGTTTGCTTATGAAGCATATTGAAAAAGAAGTACGCCAATATGAGCTAGATGAGATAAAAATAAGTCCATATTTAGGGAAGAATGAAGCGTTTCAGTATATGTTAATTCAGAAAACGAAGAAATTATTGAAGGGAGATCAATATGTATCCACTTACAGTGCGAGTTGAGAAGAAACGTGTTGTTGTCATTGGTGGAGGGAAAGTCGCGGGATTCAAAATTATTCCTTTACTCA
This sequence comes from Bacillus cereus group sp. MYBKT111-2, assembly GCF_051915205.1. Taxonomy (NCBI): domain Bacteria; kingdom Bacillati; phylum Bacillota; class Bacilli; order Caryophanales; family Bacillaceae; genus Bacillus; species Bacillus cereus group sp. MYBKT111-2. Next base: position 125,911 of record NZ_JBQAEG010000005.1, on the reverse strand, counting down.
AACAAGGTGCAGATATAGTCGTGGTAAGTCCTGAATTGGATGCAAATTTAGTGAAACTTGTAGAAGAAAAGAAAATTCGTTGGTATCAAAGGGAGTATGAAAAAAGTGATATTAAAGACGCCTTTTTAGTTGTTGCAGCGAGTAGTGATGCTGTATTGAATGAACAAATTGCTGAAGATGTCGCAGAGAATCAATTAGTAAATGTTATTACGAATCCGGAAAGTGGTAATGTTCATTTTCCGGCAGCGATTCATCGTGGATTACTGAATGTGGCTGTTTCTACTGGCGGAGCGAGCCCAAAACTTGCAAAAAAAATTCGAGATGATATCGCAAATAAATATGATGAGACGTATGAATCGTATCTTGATTTTTTATACGAAGTTAGAATAAAGGTGAAAGAATTACAAATAGAGAAAAGAGAGAAAAATATATTGTTGCAAGAGGTATTGAAGTCGATATATGTTCAAAATGAACAAAAAAGAGAATTGTTTTTACAAGAATTAGAGAGAAGAGTTCATATAGGATAATGAGTAAATTGTACTTTACAACTATAAAAATATAATTTATAATCACAAGTAACTTCAATAGATGAAATCGATGAGCAAGAAGAGTATGTATATTTGATACGTTCAGAGAGCTGGGGTAAGGTGTGAGCCCGGTACGATAAGATATACAGAATGGGCTTGCGAGAGGTATGTTGAACATTGTAGTAGGCAACCCGGGTTCCGCCGTTAAAAGGATAGAGTATCGGAGTTTTTCCTGTACTTGAACAAGTGGGATTTATCAATCCAATTGAGGTGGTACCACGGTATTAACATTACATATATCGTCCTCTACATGCATATTTGCGTGTAGGGGACTTTTTTATTTTCTAAAGGAGGTGTGCGAGTATGAAATGAAAGTGTATAATTGATAAAAGTTTAAATATTCAGAAAAGGGGAATTTATGATGAAAGAAACACAGCAATGGACGTCGAAAATAGGCTTTGTACTCGCAGCAGCCGGAGCCGCAGTAGGTCTTGGTGCAATATGGAAATTTCCATATGTTGCAGGTAATGGCGGGGGAGGCGCATTCTTCCTTGTATTTTTACTATTAACTTTATTTATAGGTATGCCACTCCTTTTAGCTGAATTTGTTATTGGACGTAGTACGCAAAAAGAGGCAGTTACAGCGTATAAAGTATTGGTGCCAAATAGCAAGTTATATCCTTGGATTGGTCGTATGGGAGTTGTTACTTGTTTTAGTGTACTATCTTTTTATAGTGTTGTAGGTGGATGGATTTTACTTTACTTATACTATAGTGTGACAGGAAGTTTCTGGAATGGAGTGACTGATTATGGGCAATTATTCGGTGAGACGATTTCAAATCCAGTAAGCGCGATTGGAGCGCAATTTGTCTTTATGCTTTGTACGATTTTTGTTGTAAGTAAAGGTGTAGAGAAAGGGATAGAAAAAGCAAGTAAGTATATGATGCCGCTATTATTTATTTTGTTTATTGCAATTATTGTTCGTGCGTTAACACTGGATGGTGCTTTTGCTGGGGTAGAGTTCTTCTTAAAACCAGATTTTTCAAAGCTGACAGCAGATACGATTTTATACGCGATGGGACAATCATTCTTCTCGCTAACAGTTGGGGCCTCGGTAATGGTCACGTATAGTTCTTATTTGAAGAAAGAAGAACATTTAGCAAAATCAGCAACATCTATTGTAAGTTTAACTGTTTTTATTACAGTACTTGCAGGATTAGCAATTTTTCCAGCGATTTTCGCATTAGGTGTTAAGCCGACTGAAGGACCGGGGTTACTATTTATCGTCCTTCCAGCGGTATTTGCGAAAATACCATTTGGACAATTTTTCTTCATTATGTTTTTGGTGTTATTCTTCTTTGCAACGCTAACATCTGCGATTTCCATGCTTGAAATTGTAGTAGCATCTGTTGCGAAAGATAATGAGAAAAAGCGTCCGTCAGCATCATTATTAATTGGCATTCTAATTTTTGCGGTTGGAATTCCGTCAGCGTTATCGTTTGGTATTATGAGTGATGTGAAAATATTTGGGAAAACATTCTTTGACTTAGTCGACTTCTCAGTAAGTAACGTATTGCTGCCGTTAGGGGTACTAGCTATTTCGCTATTCGTACCAAATAAAATGAGTAAAGAAATGTTAATGAAAGAATTAGAAGTTACGGAAACGAAAGGGAAAACATTATTTAATATTTGGTTCTTCTTACTTCGTTATGTTATTCCAGTAACTGTAATTATTGTATTTTTAAATGTGATAGGTGTATTTAAAATGTTTGCATAATAAAAAGACGGAGAAATCTCCGTCTTTTTATTATGTTGTAGGTGTATTTAGTAAGCGATTATATGCTTTGTAGGCTGTGATGACTGCGAGGAATGATCCGATTAAAAATAAAACTGAGCCACCAAATGTAAATATCCGGCCAATAAAAGTCTCTTTAGCTTCTTGTATTTCTTGCTGTAATTGTGTATTCATATAATTCACCTCGTAAACTATAGGCATTTAGTTATAGTCTATGTAGAATGCCTATAGTGTGTGAAGTGGAAATAAAAGAACTCGGTATGCACCGAGTTTTTTTATAATCCGATATAAGGAGATGGATCAACTGCGTTTGTCTTGCCGACATTCCATTCTCCCAGATGAAGTTCGAAGTGTAAATGTTGTCCGTATGATTGGCCAGTATTCCCCATAAATCCAAGTTGAGTTCCTTGTTTTACAGTTTGTCCATTTGATACAGAACGGCTACTCATATGAGCATATACTGTTGTATATGTTTTTCCGTTAATACGGTGAGATAAGTACACAACATTTCCGTAACTAGATGATAATTCTGAGCGAATAACAACGCCATCTGCAGCGGCAATAATTGGAACAGTTCCTGAAGCAGCGATATCGATTCCTTTATGGTTATCTATAGAGCGTACGCCAAAACCAGAAGTTTTTGATCCAGCTGCTGGTTTAATAAATCCTCCGATGTTTGTATCGTGTGGTGTTGGGGCCGCTTGAGCTGTTTGAGCAGATGTAGCAGCTTGTTTACGAGCTTCTTCCGCCTTGCGAGCTTCCTCAGCTTTACGAGCTTCTTCTGCGCGTTTTTCTTCTTCAATTGCCTTTTGAACAGCTTGACGCTGATTTTCTAAAATGCCTTTAGATTCTTCTAATCCTTCAATCTCTGAATCTACTTTTGCTACTTTCGTATGTAGATCGCTAATAAGAGTTTGTTGCTGTTGTTGGTTGTTTTGTAATTCTTGTTGTTTTTGTTCTAATTTTTGCTCGGATTCTTTCAGTTGTTGCTCTTTTTTCTCAACAGCCTCTTTTTCTTTCGTCACAGCATCTTGGTCATTTGTTTGTTTTTTCACAATATCAGTATCATTATTTAAAATTAAACTGACAGAGTACATATTATCAACAAGATCAGCAATGTTTGCAGAATTTGTTAATACTTCCGTAATGATATTTGTGCGAGGTTTTTCTTGCATAGATTGCAGTCGTTGCTTAATAACTTCCTGACGCGTATCTATATTTGTTTGTAATTGCTCTATATGTTTCTTTTTTTCAGTAATTACTTGTTGTGTTTTACTAATTTCTTTTTTTGTATCGTTTAATTCAGCTTCGTTTTTATTAATAGAAGTAGTTAAATCGTCAATTTTCTTTTGTAATTCTTGAATTTCCTTTTCTATTTGTTCTTTCTCGGCTGATTTATTTTGTAAGTCACTTTGTTTTCCTTCTAATTCAGATTGAATATTAGATAATTTATCTTGATTTGTTTCAGCGTATGCGGGTGAAAGTAGTGGAGAAACAAAAATCGTTCCTGCTGCTAAAACACTAAACGCTGCAAATTTCTTTTTCATTGTTGTCTAGCTCCTTTCCCTATGAATGTTATATATCATAAGAAGAAGAGTGTCTATCGTTGTAACCATAATGTAAAGAAAATTTTATAAAATTGCTAAGTTTTGTCGGAATTTATCATTTTTTTACGGTAATTGTAATGGTGATTCTCTTTCTTAATTTGTGTAACAAAGGTGTGTTCTGGATTGCGTTTTGTTAAATAAAGGAATAAACAGGTCTATTTTATGTAGTGAAATTTAATTTGGAAACTTAATAAAATACTAGTAAGGAATCGTTCTCATGTTAGGTTTTCTGACATGGGTTTTATTTTTGTCAAGAAAATTATTTGCGTTCGGGCAAACTTATTTTGTTGTCAGATTTTAAATTTTGATTTATGATTTTTAACAGGGACAAAATGTAGTGAATTGTCGAATAATATGTAATACTCTTAATTTCAAGTTTTATAGATATAGAATGAGAGGTAGAGTGACACATCGAAGAGGGGGTTACAACAAATATGAAAAGAATAGGACTTGCATGGCAAATATTAATAGGACTTGCGTTAGGTATTGCAGTTGGGGCGATTTTCTTTGATAATCCAGCTGTTGTGAAGTACTTACAACCAATTGGTGATATTTTCATCCGATTAATTAAAATGATCGTTGTACCGATTGTTGTAGCAAGTATTGTTGTTGGGGTTGCTGGTGTTGGCGATGTTAAAAAATTAGGTCGACTAGGCGGAAAAACAATTCTTTACTTTGAAATTATTACAACAATTGCAATTATTGTCGGTCTATTAATTGCGAATATTTTCCAACCAGGAAAAGGCGTAAATATGGAGCAGTTAACAAAGACAGATATTTCGAAATATACACATACGACAGAGCAAGTACAAAGTCATTCATTTGCAGATACATTTGTAAATATTGTTCCAACAAACATTGTGAAGTCATTAGCTGACGGAGATATGCTTGCTATTATCTTCTTCTCTGTATTATTTGGTTTAGGTGTAGCAGCAATTGGTGAAAGAGGAAGACCGGTTCTTCAATTTTTCCAAGGTGTAGCTGATGCAATGTTTTACGTAACAAATCAAGTTATGAAATTTGCGCCATTTGGTGTGTTTGCGCTAATTGGAGTTACAGTTTCTACATTTGGTCTCGCTTCGTTAATTCCATTAGGGAAATTATTAATTGTAGTATACGGAGCAATGATTTTCTTCGTTGTAGTCGTATTAGGGATTACAGCAAAAATATTTGGAATTAACATTTTCCAATTCTTTAAGATTTTAAAAGACGAGCTGATCTTAGCATATTCTACAGCTAGTTCAGAAACAGTTTTACCGAAAATCATGGAGAAGATGGAGAAGTTCGGTTGTCCGAAAGCAATTACATCTTTCGTTATTCCGACAGGTTATTCATTTAACTTAGATGGATCAACTTTATATCAAGCAATTGCGGCTATTTTCTTAGCGCAAATGTACGGTATTGATTTATCCATTACACAACAAATCACATTATTACTTGTATTGATGGTTACATCAAAAGGTATCGCGGGTGTACCGGGCGTATCGTTCGTTGTATTATTAGCGACACTTGGTACAGTAGGTATTCCACCTGAAGGTTTAGCGTTTATTGCAGGTATTGACCGTATTCTAGATATGGCTCGTACAGCAGTTAACGTTGTAGGTAACTCTTTAGCAGCTGTAGTTATGTCTAAATGGGAAGGTCAATATGACGCTGAAAAAGGACAAGCCTATTTGAAAGAAATTTCTAATAAGCAAGCAGCTTAATTATAATTTGAACAAGCTCTCACATAATATGTGGGGGCTTTTCTATATAGAAGGGAAGCGGACGTAGTGAAACGTAAATATGGTGACGGTTCTTCGTGGAAGCGATTAATAGAAAAAGATTATACGGTTAAGCAAATAGAAGAGGGAATGCTAGGAATACTGGAAATAAAAAAGGTGAGAGAACCTAGTTGTAAAGAATATGACGGTAAAGAGCTATGTATTGCTGGCAATCAGTATACGTGGATTCAATATTTCATAGACGAGAAAAACTTTGCGATTACCGCTATGTTAGATGATCAAAAGGAATTAGTGCAATATTATATCGATGTGGCGAAAGACTATGAAATAGACGAGCGTGGTTTACCGTATTTTGATGATTTATATTTAGATGTAGTATTATTACCGAATGGTAAAATCTATGTATTGGATGAAGATGAGTTAGAGGATGCTTATAAAAGTGGCGATGTTACAAAAGAAGAGTATGAGTTAGCTTGGTACACTACAAAGTGGATTATAGCTGCAATAAAAAATAGTGAATTTTATTGGATTTCAATATTGGAAGAAGAAATCAAAAAGTTAAAATGATTATTGTATTCAAATTTTTGTATAATTACCAAAAAAATCTATACAAAAAATAATTGACTTTTGTTTTGTAAGCGAGTAAAGTTAGGGAAGAAATTATTATTAAAAAATAAATATGAAACCTTCTTATAAAGAGAGGCGGAGGGACTGGCCCTACGATGCCTCGGCAGCGGACTCGATTTTAGAGTGCTGTGCCAAATCCAGCAAGCATGTGCTTGAAAGATGAGAAGAGCGTTTCTTATAGATGTATAAGACCTCTTCTCGTTGGAAGAGGTCTTTTGTTATTCATTAGAAAAAAGGTTGAAACTAGGGAGAGATGGTACTTTGAAAGAAACGAGAGGAAATGGTTTAGCTTTATTACCACTTGGGATATTTTTGGCGCTATTTATAGGTTCTGGAATTATTACAGGTGATTTTTATAAATTGCCGATACTTGTAGCGATTTCCATTGCTGTAGGAGTCGCTTTAGCGATGAATCGTAAAGAAAGCTTTCATGTAAAAGTAGAAAGATTTGCTAAAGGTGCAGGAAACCCAGATATTATGATTATGGTTCTAATCTTTGTACTTGCAGGAGCATTTTCTGAAACGGCAAAAGGGATGGGCGGCGTTGATTCTACAGTTAACTTAGCGTTATCAATTTTACCGCAAGGATTTATTATAGCTGGAATTTTTGTTATAGGGGCATTTATTTCATTAGCAATGGGAACTTCAATGGGAACAATTGCCGCATTAGCACCGATTGCTGTAGGTATTAGTGGGCAAACTGATATCTCCATTGCGCTTGCAATGGCTACCGTTGTTGGCGGGGCGATGTTTGGTGATAATTTATCATTTATTTCAGATACAACAATCGCAGCTGTACGTTCACAAGGAACAGAAATGAAAGATAAGTTTAAAACGAACTTTTTAATTGTATTACCAGCGGCTATTATTACAATTGTACTATTAGTAATTCTTACTTTAGGAAGCGACACGCAAGTTAAAGCGCATAGCTTTGACTTGATAAAGATTTTACCGTATGCAGGAGTACTTATTACAGCGCTACTTGGTTGGAATGTACTTATTGTATTAACTGGTGGAACTGTACTATCTGGGGTTATCGGTCTTTTAGATGGAAGTTACACGTTAGAGAGCTTCTTTAAAAGTGTAACGACTGGAATGGGCGGCATGATGGAGTTAGTATTACTCGCTATTTTAATTGGCGGTATGGTTGAATTGATCCAATATAATGGTGGTATTCAATATTTAATGAATCTTTTAACGCGTAACATTCGTTCTAAAAAAGGAGCAGAGTTCGGTATCGCTGGTTTAGTAGGGATGACGAATATGTGTACAGCAAATAATACAATTTCTATTATCTTTACAGGTCCACTTGCAAAAAACATTGCAGATCAATATGAAATTGATCCTCGTAAATCAGCGAGTGTATTAGATCTTTTCTCATGCTGTGTGCAAGGATTAATTCCGTATGGTGCACAAATGTTAACGGCAGCAGGATTTGCGGCGTTATCTCCAATTGAATTGTTACCATATGCGTTTTATCCGATTTTAGTTGGAGTATGTGGAATCATTTCTATATTAATTGGTTTCCCGAGGTTTTCTAAAGTAGCGGAAAAGAAAGAGTATCATAAAACAGCATAATAAAAATGAAGTGTATGAAAAGTAACGAAAGCCGTACAGAGAATGTTCTCTGTACGGCTTTTTATGTGCGGGAAAAGAGTGAATGATCCCATGTTACCGTATGTTTTTACAAAAGGCTGAATGCAACTCGGTCTTAAGTCTGAGTTAAAAACGGTTCTTAAGCTCGTTATGGAAAAAAGAAAAAATAGTTAAGATAAGAGTATCAAATCGAAGGGAGGCAAGCACAAGATGAAACAATTTCTAGCGTTTATCGCGGCTGGTATTTTAGCTTTAATTGCTCTTGGTAGTCTTGCTGGTATTGTAGGATTCGCAATCGGAGCAGGAGTTGTGTACTGGAGCTATAAATCATTTGTGCGAGCACAATCATTTTTTGGAAAGTTAGCTTGGGGTATTGTTGGTTTGATCGGCTTGTCCATCGCCCTTTCTCATTCCCCAGCATTAATTGGTATTGCAGCATTAGTAGTTTTATACTACGGATACCGTGAGTGGAAAAAAGAAAAAGATGTAGTTGTTGATTCTGCTCCAGAAAGTTCTAAACCATATAGCAACTTTGAAGATGAGTGGAACAAGTTAATGAAAAACTAATATAAAATCAATCAAATTTATAAAGTAGAAGAGAGGAAGATTATAATGAAACAATCTTTATTCGGACGTGTACGCGATGCAATTTTAGCAGATTTTCATAATGTGTTAGATGAGAAAGAAAGAAAAAATCCAATTGCTATGTTAAACCAATATTTACGTGATAGTGAGCGTGAAATAACAAAAATTGAGAAGTTAATTCAGCGTCATAAAACATTAAAATCTAACTTTGCCCGTGAGCTTGAGCAAGCTCGTTATTTCGTAAATAAAAGATCAAAGCAAGCGCTTATCGCGCAAGAAGCAGGCGAATTACAACTACATGAGCGTGCATTAGAAGAAGTAGCTTACTATGAAGGGCAAGTAACTCGATTAGAAGAAATGTATGCAGGTGTTGTAGAGCAAATCGATGAGTTAGAGCGTCGTCTTTCTGAAATGAAAAATAAATTAAAAGAAATGCACGCAAAACGTATGGAATTAATGGCACGTGAAAATATGGCACATGCAAATCGTCGTATGAATACTGCGATGCATAAAATGGATGAAAATAATCCATTCTTACGCTTTGAGGAAATTGAAGAGCATATTCGTGACTTAGAAACTCGTATGAATGAGGAGCATGAACGTGACACATTTGATATGAAAATTGCAAAGCTTGAGCGTGAAATGAAAGAAAAGAATGATGTATCGTTAACGAAAGAGTTAACAAAATAATAGTAGTATATTATAAAACAGGCTTATGATATAGTGATAGGAGAAAAGGTGTTGGAAAGCAATGCCTTTTCTTCTATGTATATGTGACAAGAAGGGGGGAGCTGAAATGAAGAAACATTTTTCAAAGACACAATTAATGGGGATGCTCCTCATCATATTTGGATTCGGTCTTTTTCTTGATATGATACTTGGACATTTTGAACCAGGTGGTCTCATTTTTGCATTTATTATGCTTATGTTTGGAAGACATTATCGTAAAAAGAATCGTTATGTACGGGGAAATGTATTTTTATTTATTGGTGGTATCGTATTTTTATTCTTCTTATTTTCATCAGCAGCATTTGTTCTTGTCGTATTTGCTTGTTTAGCTTTAATTGGTTATCAATTGATTCAACAAGGACATAAGCAAAAGGCAATGAAGGTTGAAATTAAAGAAAAAGGGATTATAGACGAAGAGAAGCAAATATATCGTACAGAACCATATTTGAAAAATATGTTTGTAGGCAATGTACGAATGATGGATCATATTTATGAACTTGAGGATATAAATGTTCAATATGGTGCTTGTGATGTGGAAATAGATTTAACAACTGCCATGATTCCAGAAGGAGAAACGGTAATTGTTATTCGGGGTGTCGTTGGTAATATTCGTTTATATGTGCCATATGATATTGAACTGTCTTTAAATCATTCTGTTATTGTCGGACGTGTGCTCTTGCCAGGTCATGAGGAGACAGGGTTTAACCGCAATGTTACATTTAGAACAGAGCAGTATAAAGAGGCTCCTCGTCGTATTAAAATTATTTCTTCGCTTGTCGTAGGCGATACGGAAGTGAGGAAAGTATAATGAAGAAACAAAAAAATATTTCGTGGATGTATATTCGTTATTCTATGTTGTCCTCAGTTAGTATCGCACTCATTTGTACAATTGTATATGTATGGAAAAGTGAGCAACAAGTATATGATTTATTATGGAAGGAATCCATCGCTTCTGTTCCAATTGGCTTGTTTATTATGACTACAAGTTTACTTATCGGGGGAATTGTAGGATATGCAATCGGTTACTATATAGAGCAGCGTATACAAGGGTTAAATACGTTTCTATTTGAAGTGGAGCGAGGGAATTTTCCAAGCGATGTTTCGTTTACTGCAGATGATGAATTTCATGAAGTGGAACGAAAAGTAATCGGTCTGGCTCGTCGATTAGAGGAGCAAGCTGGACTCTTTCAAAAAGTAACGAATGAACGAGCTCATTGGAATGAAGAGATGAGACAAGAAGCGATTTCCCAAGAAAGGCATCGATTGGCGAGGGAGCTGCATGATTCTGTAAGTCAGCAGCTTTTTGCAATGTCGATGATGATGTCGGCTATTAATGAACAAGTAGCTGAATTTCCAGAAACGACGAAAAAGCAGTTACAGCTCGTTGAAAATATGGTTGTAAATGCACAATCAGAGATGAGAGCATTGCTTCTTCATTTACGCCCAGTACAGTTAGAAGGTAAGAAACTAACAGAAGGTATAGAAGAATTATTAACAGAACTATCTAGAAAGCAACATATGAAAATTGAATGGTTAATTGAACCGATTCAATTAAAAAAAGGTGTAGAAGATCACTTATTCCGCATTGTACAAGAGGCGCTATCTAACACTTTACGTCATGCGAAGGCAAAGAAAACGGAAGTGCGTCTTCGAAAAATTGATCAATATGCAATATTGAAAATTATTGATGATGGTGTAGGTTTTAAAGTAGGAGTGAATAAGGCTGGTTCTTACGGATTAAGGTCAATACAAGAGCGTGTTCATGAAATTGGTGGGACATTAAAGGTACTTAGTTTTCCGAATAAAGGTACACAAATAGAAGTAAAAGTACCGATTATGATTGAGAGAGGGGGAGAATCATGATTAAAGTATTACTAGTGGATGATCATGAAATGGTTCGAATGGGTGTATCAGCATATTTATCAACGCAGCCAGATATTGAAGTAGTTGGAGAAGCTGAAAATGGAAGAAAAGGTTCAGAGTTAGCTTTGCAATTAAGGCCGGATATTATTTTGATGGACCTTGTCATGGATGAGATGGATGGTGTTGAAGCAACACGTGCTATTATTCAAGAATGGCCAGAAGCAAAAATTGTAGTTGTAACGAGCTTTTTAGATGATGAGAAATTGTATCCTGTTATTGAGGCCGGAGCGACAAGTTATTTATTAAAAACATCAAGAGCGAGTGATATAGCAGACGCTGTACGAGCTACTTATGATGGAGAAACGGTATTAGAGCCGAAAGTTACTGGTAAAATGATGTCTCGTATGCGTCAGAAGAAAGAACAACCTTTGCATGAGGAGTTAACAGAAAGAGAGTCTGAAATTTTGTTATTAATTGCAGAGGGGAAAAGTAATCAAGAGATTGCAGACGAGTTGTTTATTGCCCTCAAAACAGTAAAGACACATGTGAGCAATATATTAAATAAGCTAAATGTAAGTGACCGGACACAGGCGGTTATTTATGCTTTTCGACATCAATTGACGAAATGATAAAGTGAAATTTTAACCAGTGGGGTGATCCCCACTGGTTATTAGTTTGTACAAAATCTTTTTATTGACGCTAATAAATGTAAGCGTTATCATTTAGTTGTTAACAGTACATACAAAGGGGAGAATGTATATGCTAGTTCAAACGATATTTGGCATGGATAAATCAAAAAAATTAGGGGATTATGTGAACGCATTACAAGCGCTTTGTGAACAATATAATGTTGAAACAGATAAAATTGCAATTGTTGAGGCGACAGAAGAGTACTATTTATTTTTAATAAAGCAAGAAGAGTGCTACGATGTTGTCAAAGTAGAAACAGTGGATACAAATATCGACTATTATACGAAAGCGTATAAAATAAGCAGTTTTAATCATACTGCTTATCAAAAGTAAAAAACTCCCTTTTGGGAGTTTTTTTAGGATGCTTTTACTTCACGAGATTCGGTTAGTAAGGGAACTTTTTTCGCGCCACTTAGCTTAGCGATTGCAAGGCCAATAAGAGCTCCGGATAATGCAGGTATTAGCCAGCCTATGCCTTCATTATATAAAGGGATAAATTCAAAATATGATGTGATAAATGAAACTGAAATACCCCCTTGTTTTAATCCATCAAATACGCTCACTATAGCTGCTCCAATTAAAGCACCTACATAAACAGAACGATATCCACCAAAATATTTATGAAGTAACGATAGTAGAACAAGTACAATCGCAACTGGATATACAACGAGTAGAATTGGAACAGAGATGGAAATGATTTTTGTTAAACCTAAGTTGGCAACTAATAATCCCAATACACAAATGATACTTGCGAACGTTTTGTATGAAAATTTAGTCAATAATGTCGAGAAATATTGACTACATGCAGATACAAGTCCAACACATGTTGTTAAGCAAGCGAGTGTAACGATAAGAGATAATAAAAGTAGACCATATGGACCGAATAATTGTTGTACGATCACAGTAAGTAATTGTCCACCATTCTTTGCATATCCGAGCGAGACGCTAGTTGCACCGAGCCAGCCAAGCGCACCATATACAAGTACGAGGCCAGTAGCAGCAATAAGTCCAGCTTTGGCTGTTGCGATGGCAATGGATTTACGATCCTTTACACCTTTAGAGCGAATGGTATTTACAACGATAATTCCAAATGCAAGTGCTGAAATGGTATCCATCGTTAAGTATCCTTCCATAAAGCCTTTGAAAATCGGAGAAGTTTGATACTCTTGCATTGCAGGTCCGGATTGTCCAAGTGGTGTAAATACACTTTTAACAAATAATAAGAAAATAGAGAGTAATAAAATAGGTGTTAATATATTTCCAATACGATCTACAAGTTTAGATGGATTCAAACTCAGCCAATATACGATAGCAAAGAAGATGATTGTATATACAAAAAGTACGAGGTTGCTAGAGCGAATCGTTTCTGGTAAGAAAGAACTAGCGCCCATTTCATAAGCGACATTTGCAACGCGTGGAATACCCATAGAAGGGCCAATGGCGATGTATACAACTACCGTAAAGAATATTCCGAATAATGGGTGAACATGACTTGCAAGTTGTTGCATACCATTTCCTGATAAAGAAATTGCGATAACTGTTAGTAGTGGTAAACCGACTCCTGTTAGTAAAAATCCAATCATTGCCGGCCAAAAGTTTTCACCTGCATTTTGTCCAAGCATGGGAGGGAAAATTAAATTACCTGCCCCAAAAAATAAAGAAAATAGCATAAGACCCGTGAAAAAAATATGTTTTTTTGATACAGTGTTCATTGTTTTTCCTCCTTTTTTAAAATTCATTTGTAAGAACACAAAAAACTCGTCCCTAAAGAAAGGGACGAGTTATATTTACCCGCGATACCACCCTAATTTATACATGTAGAAATAATTCTATATGTATACGGCTTTGCAACGTACAACATGATACGTGTTCCTTGTAACGGGGGACAGCCGGTAAGAACTTACTATAACATTCGGTTCTACTTCTCGGAGATGATTTTCGGCTACGCACTGAACGTTGGCTTTCAGCAAATCGCCAACTCTCTGGGGAACAGTTCTATAACGTACTCGTTCTCGTCAATGAATTTTTATTCAAGTATTCTGACAGTATTGTTACATTTTTTTTTTAGAAAGTCAATATATTTTTTAATAAAATATATATATGCGGAAATGTTATTTGTTTTGAAATGAATAGTTGATGTAAATTGAATTGTAAAACAGAAGTAAAAATTTGCGGAGAATTGTAAAAATTATAGAGAAAGTTGATATTTATAGGAGTAAAGAAGGGATTATTTGAATTTACAGAGAATAATACAACAATCCACTTGCTGGAAAGAACAAACCAAAAGAGGTGACTGGAATGCTTGCGATGGGAGTATTATTTGGCATTATTGCTATAATTGGTTTTATGTGGTTATATTATTCGCGTTCGTTTAAACAAGCAGAAGTTTTACTCTTTCAAAAAGGTAGTTTGTTGACAAATCAGTCTAGATATTTAGTATGTCCGAAGTGTGGAAGTGCACAGGCCAGAAGTGGAGGGTATCAAGAGTGTTGCAAAATTAGATTATGAAAGAAGGAAGCCTCACATTATTTTGTGAGGCTTCCTTCCTTACAACTTCATGGCGCTCCAAATGGTCCACCGATCCCTTTCGATAATAGGAGAGACGTTTTGTAAGGCAGTCTGTACTTGTTGTAGAAGTTGAGAAAGTTCATAATCTGTTAATTCGTATAGAATGGATCGACCTGTTCGGGGGGATAAATCTTGCAATAATGCTTCGACAGACTCATGTATTTTTCGTACTTCCCATTGTGTTTGAGTGGGGAACACGTGAAGAAAATATTTTTGTAATTCTTGTTGTATCGTGGTGGTTTTTGGTCGTCTTTTTGATTCTATTTCGATAAGTTTCGGAAATATAGAGAAAAAATATCCACGAATGTGTTCAGGGCTTCCAGGAATTGTACAATCTTCAATGGTTCGGTCTTGTACAATAAGTACACCGTTTTTCTTTAATATACGAGAAGCTTCACGTAGAAATGTAGGAATGTCTTGCAAATGATGAATAACCGCACGCGAAATAACAATGTCGAATGTATCGTTAGGATATGGAGTACTATGTGCATCACCGTGAATGAATGAAATATTTGAAAATCCACTACAGTTTTCTTTTGCAGCTTGTAATATTTCTTTTGAAAAATCAAGCCCAACAACACTTTTTGCTCCCATAAGAGCAAGTTCTTTCGTATAAATCCCGCCACCACAGCCGATATCAATTATTCTTTTGTTTTGTATGTCTGTAATATTTTTTATCATTTCTCTCCAAGAAATATGGGCGTTTCGCTGTGCGTATGTGTATTTATTATTTGCATCGTGAAAATTAATGGGCATGAAAAAGACCTCCTTTCAATGCTTAGTATAGCGTATTTTATAGTGTGTCACGTTTTTGTTTTTTATATGAAGATTATAAGAATTTCTTATTGTAAAAGGAGGATTCAGTTGAAAAGGAAATATGTATTGTTGTTATTTGCTATGTTACTAGCATCTTGTAGTCAAGTTGAGCAAAAAAAAGAAACAAAAAAAGTGGAAGAGACGGTGAATGAAGTGAAAGAAACAATAGAGGTAACCGTTATACAAAAAAAAGATAAAGAGAAAAAGTTACAGGAATCTGAAGCTAATGTAGTAATAGACATTATAGATAAAGCTGAAAAACAAGAAATAACAGGTAGCTTCGGTGAACCTGAATATGAAATACAAATTAGTAGAGATGGGAAAAAGGAAACATATTATGCATGGCTAAGAGGAGAGGATAGACGAGGATGGATACAACATAAGAAAGCTATGTATATGCTGGATAAAAAAGATACAGAAAAGCTTTTGGCTATATTTCCAAATGTATCAGAACAAAAAGAAGGTGAGATACAAGTAGGTCCTTTAACGGAAGTAACGAAAAAAGATTTGCAGATTACCGCGTTTCATATTAAAGCGGGCTATCAAAAAGTGAATTATACAGTACGGTATACGATTTCACAATCACTATACAACAAGTTAGAGAAGGAACAAAAATACTATTTGCAGGTTATTTTTCCAGAAAAAGTTCAAAAATTAATTGGAGCAAAAGAGAGTGAAAAAATCTTAGGAGAAAAGGTAAAGGAAGGATATAAACAGTATGAATTGCATGCTACTGTTCCGGTACAAGGTGCTTCAGAATCACAATTAAAGTCATTAGAAACATATTATAAAAATTATGATTTAAAAATATTAAATAGTAAACAAGAAAAAATAGGTGTTTTTCAAAATATTATTCAAATTGTTAAAGAGTATGGTGAAAAAATGAATTTACAAAGATAAAGTGAATCTTTATTTAGTCCTTACGGATTGGGGTGAATAAAAATTTGTCAATTTTATATGTACTTTCCTAGGAAATGATAATAGAGAGGGGACGCCCCTCTCTATTACTTTGCTTTTGCAGATGGCTCATTCATTGATTTTCGTGTAATAAGGAAAGAAATCATAAGAGCGGAAAGGATGATAAGGGCAATAAATACGTGATTGGGCAACAAATCTATTAATAATACGTAACTAACGGTATAAAAAATAAGAGTTGAAGCTAAAAACGATAGAGCGCCTATTATGAGAGATTGTAAATTCAATTGTGTGCACCTCCTTTTATTTATATTTTTGGCTAAAAATGGATTATATAAACATTATTTCTAACAATAGAAAAAAATATGTCATAATAGAGAAAAGAACAAGCTTTGATGAATGTATATGATTCATTAATGAAAGATAAAGGAGAGGAATATGAAAAATAATAAAAAAGGATTATGGGGAATTCTTGTTGCAATAGGGCTATTTTTACTTTCTAAGTTAAAGTGGGTATTTGCAATTTTTAAATTAGCAAAGTTTTCAACGGTATTTAGTATGTTTCTATCACTTGGTGCGTACGCGGTTATATATGGTTGGAAATTTGGGGTAGCGCTCATTTATTTGTTGTTTATTCATGAAATGGGCCATTTATGGGCTGCGAAAAGAAAAGGTATACCAACATCGCCAGCAATATTTATTCCATTTATGGGCGCTCTTATTGGGATGAAAGAGATGCCTAAAAATGCAAAAGATGAAGCATATATTGCCTATATGGGACCTCTTTTCGGATTACTTTCATTTTTACCGGCTATTCCACTTTATATGATAACGAAAGAGCCGTTTTGGACGCTCATTATTTTACTCGGAAGTATGATTAATTTCTTTAATTTAATTCCGGTTTCTCCGTTAGACGGGGGACGGATTATTTCAGTTGTAAGTACGAAAATTTGGGGAGCGGGGCTTGTTTTATTACTTGGGTATTCAATTTATTTTAAAAGTATTTTGGGAGGGTTTATTGTTATTATCGGCTGTATGGAATTGTATAGAGTAATAAAAAGAGATGAGCCAATTAAGGAATTAGGATATAAAATTGATGGAATGAAAGAATATGTTGCAAGGCTTGAAGAGGAGTTAAAAGAAACTGGTGCTGTGCATCGAAATATATATATGATGCAACATGAAATAAATGTATTAAGGCAAAAAGAAAGAGAGAAAGAATTAAAAACAGGAGAATTTCAAAAGATTCAAGTGTTAGAGTATTTGTTACCGAAGTTTGAGCCACTGGATTACGTCCCGTATGAAGATGAAAAAGAAACACATACCATTCATATAAGAGAAGCATTTGAAATGTCAGAAAGAAAATTAGAGGAATGGGATGCGGAAAAGAGACAACAGGAAAACTACTATAAAGTGGATACAAAAACGAAATGGACGGTATTTGCTTGTTATATCGGATTAATGGCTATACTTGGCTACGCAGCTTATGAAGGATATATTGT
The DNA here is from genome assembly GCF_051915205.1 of Bacillus cereus group sp. MYBKT111-2. NCBI lineage: Bacteria > Bacillati > Bacillota > Bacilli > Caryophanales > Bacillaceae > Bacillus > Bacillus cereus group sp. MYBKT111-2. The sequence continues at coordinate 108,367 of NZ_JBQAEG010000005.1, read as the reverse complement.
TTTACAAGAACATTTGCCAACGAGAAATGTATAAAAGAATATTGTCGAAATGATAGGAAGAATTTATACAGGAATTATATTTCTACGAGAGAATGTTACAAGTATAGTCATACATTGTAATATCTTTAGTAGAGAAGGAGTTCTGTATATGAAGAAATTGTTAAATGTATTCGTGATTATTATCGTAATGATCATTGCGAGCTATAGTCTTATGAAAGTATTATTACATTATGCGAATAAGCCCGCTGAGGTAAGTACAACAGCTGAAATAGAAGATGTGCAAGAAGAGACAAAAGTACTAGATTTTATTCGTATGACACATGAAAGTTATAATAATTTCTTAAATTATGGCAAAGCAGAGAATTATACAGAAGGGGACTGGAACCAATTTAAACAATGGTTTCAACAACAAGAATCATCGTTAAAAAATATACATACAGACATAAAGAATGAAAAAATAAAACGTGATGTAAATAGAAGCTATGAAATTGTAAAAAAAGGTGTGGAGCTCCAAAATATTGAGTATGTAGTGTATGCACATCGCGTATACCATGACTTAGACATTATTGTAAATAAATATAGGGGTGAAACGAACATCTGGGGGTATACAGAAGTTGGAGATGGGAAAGATATAAGGGTAATTGAACAAGCGATACAGTCTAAATAATAAGCGAGCTAGCATTCTAGTTGGCTTATTTTATTTTGTAAGTTCAATGTTCATATATTTTTCACAAAAACACCGTGTTAATAGTGATTAAAATCACAATCTGTATTATACAATTCAGTTAAACTAAAAACAGTTAAGGAAATAGAGGAGTGGGATACAATGTTAAGTGAAAAAACAATTGAAATCGTAAAGTCAACAGTACCATTATTACAGGAAAAAGGCGTTGAAATTACAACGAGATTTTATGAAATTTTATTTTCGGAACATCCGGAGTTATTGAATATTTTCAACCATACAAATCAGAAAAAGGGAAGACAACAACAAGCGTTAGCGAATGCTGTTTATGCAGCTGCAACGTACATTGATAATTTAGAAGCTATTATTCCAGTTGTAAAACAAATTGGTCATAAGCATAGAAGTTTAGGTATTAAAGCAGAGCATTATCCGATTGTGGGTACATGTTTATTACGTGCAATTAAAGAGGTCGCAGGTGCACCTGATGAAGTATTAAACGCATGGGGAGAAGCGTATGGTGTCATTGCTGATGCATTCATTAGCATTGAAGCAGAGATGTATGAAGAAGCGGCACATAAAGAAGGTGGATGGAAAGATTTCCGTAACTTTGTAGTTGTTAAAAAAGTGAAGGAAAGCGATGTTATTACGTCATTTTATTTAAAACCTGAAGATGGAGGGAAAGTTTCTTCATTCATCCCAGGACAATATGTAACGGTTCAAATAAATATCGAAGGTGAAACATATACACATAATCGTCAATATAGCTTATCAGATGCTCCTGGAAAAGAATATTATCGTATTAGTGTAAAGAAAGAAAAAGGTATAGATACGCCGGATGGGAAAGTATCTAATTACTTACATGATCATGTAAAAGAAGGCGATATGTTACCAGTAAGTGCACCAGCAGGAGATTTCGTATTAAATATGGATTCAACTTTACCAGTTGTCTTAATTAGTGGTGGAGTAGGTATTACACCAATGATGAGTATGCTAAATACGTTAATTGAACAAGATTCAAAACGTAATGTATGTTTTGTTCATGCAGCGATAAATAGTAATACACATGCAATGAAAGAACACGTTGAGACAGTAGATAATGAATATGAACAAGTTAAAGCATATACTTGTTATTCTGCACCAACTGAAAAAGATTTAGAAATGAAGAACTTTGATAAAGAAGGCTTTGTTGAAAGAGAATGGTTACAAACTATTATTCCGACAACTGAAGCAGAGTTTTATTTCTGTGGTCCAATACCATTTATGAAACATATAAATGCTGTACTAACTGATTTAGGTGTGAAACAAGAACATATTCATTATGAATTTTTCGGTCCAGCAGCAAGTTTACAATAAATTGAGCTTTAAGAAGCAAAAAAAACGAGGTGTTATTTTACCTCGTTTTTTATTTGTTCTCGTAATAGTCGATTTACTGTTTCACGGCGTATACCGATCAGTTGACCAATTTCAGTTTGCGTTAATATTTCATATATAGGAATGTCACCTAAATATAGTGTGAACCATTCTTGTAAGCGATGAAGGCGTTCTTTCGGAGAGACGGTCGTCAATTGGTCGATACGTTGCTGCATCATTCTTAATTTTGACTGTAATTGCATGGCGATATTTGCATATGATGCAGGATCCGCTTGAAGTTGATCATACCATTCATTACTCATTATAGGTTCAACTTCTGTTTTCATTAAAGCGATTGCTGTACCGTGATATTCCTTCGGTGAAATTAAAGAATGGTGAGGTATCGTTTCTCCTGGAACGATAATATTGAATAGAAATGGTGTTCCATTTTCTTCTAACCTTACTACTTTTAATAAACCTGTTTTTATAAAATATAAAGGACCGTCCTCACCTTGACGGAATAGTACATCTCCTTTGTGTAAAATCAATGTTAGCCCCCCATTTAAACATCTCTATTTCTTTTATTTTAGCGTATATGTATAAAGATAATATACTTTACAACAGCAATTTCATTGACGAAATATATGCTATTACAGTAGTATACTATTTAGTGTGTAATAGTACTAGCAATGAATACGCTGTAGGGGGTTTAGTATATTGTTAGATGCGATAAAAATGACGGATATGAGAATTCCAGCGAATGCCATCATTCATGTAGAAGAGATGAAAGGTGGAGTCGTGTTATCCGTTGAAGTAGACGGCCAAATTATTTATACGATGGCTTATGATGAAGAAACAGATAGTTATGCTGAATTATATGATCGAAACGATAAGAGGGCGTGCCAAGTACATGAAGATTTTATGGGATGGTCACTTCTTCATTAAAAAAGATGTCAATATGACATCTTTTTTTATTAAACCGATAGAATATACAAAGAAATGAAATATAAGGATAAAATTTGTAATAAATGATTTTGCATTGTTAGCACTTTGTAACTGCAACTGAATTATTTTTTCGCTATCATAAAGATAACAGTCGCAGTCATAGGAGTGGTCAACGTGAAGAAAGTACATATTTCCAATTACATGTTATTATGTGTTTGTCTAATTTTATTTGTTCTCTTAGGAGGATTTTTATATTCATGTGTATAAAAAAAACGCATTCTAAAAAGAACGCGTTATAAAAAAGAAGTAATGATTAATCTAGTCCCAAGAATAATTAATGTGATACGCAATAAATTAATTACGGCGTTACCGCTTAATTTTGTATTAATATATGCCCCGATTTTTCCACCAATCCATGCACCAGGAATAAGAATTAATGCGTAAATCCAGCTGACATTTCCAAGGGAGATGTGAGTTGCAGAACTTACAATTGCTGATAGAAATACGATAAACATCGAAGTTGCTACAGCAATATGTGCTGGGAATGCAAAAAGTAGCATCATTGCTGGAACAAGTAAAGCACCGCCACCAATTCCAAATAATCCAGATATAAAACCAACTATAAAGGCGATAAAGATAGCGAGAAGCGGTGGGAATTGATAGTGTACAGTGTTTCCTTCGTTATCTGTAAAAGAGCGCTTGATTACAGTCATATTTGATAAAGAAAGGGGTTTTAATTTGTCTCGTAACATAAGAAGAATGGAGACAAAAATAAGAAAAATCCCAAAATATAAAGAAAATGTATCTTGGTTTAAAAATTTATTCGCCCACGAGCCGATGATACCACCAGGGCCACTCCCGATAAATAAAATAAGTCCACTTTTGTAATCTACTCGTTTATGCTTCATATAAGTAAGGGTGGAAGATAGTCCCGTAAAAACGACTGTTACCATTGAAGTTCCTACTGCAAGTTGTGGTGACAGGCTATGTAATCCGATTAATAACGGAACAATAATAATTCCGCCGCCAAGTCCGACTAGACTCCCGACTGTCCCGGCGATTAGCCCGATGAAAAGTAACATGATGTATTCCAAAATTGCCAACTCCTCTATATAACTTATCCACTAATTATTATACACGCTTTTTCATGAGAAAAAGCTTTGTTCACAAAAAAGTCGTCTTCCTAGAAAAATAAGGAAGACGACTTTTAATTAAAAGATTAAGTGCAATAAAGAATAAAATAAAGCAGCTAATGAAGCTGAAATAGGAAGTGTAATAACCCAAGTAATTAACATGCGTTTTGCAGTTCCCCATTTTACACCTTTTACACGATGAGAAGCACCAACCCCTAAAATAGAAGAGGAGATAACGTGCGTCGTACTAACTGGTAAGTGAATGAATGTTGCCCCGAAAATAACAAGAGATGATGATAAATCAGCAGCTACACCATTTACAGGACGAATTTTCATAATTTGTCCACCGACAGTTTTAATAATTTTCCATCCGCCGACAGAAGTACCAAGACCCATTGCAATGGCACAAGATAATTGTACCCAGAACGGAATGTCGCTAGAAGTATGATAACTATTCGCCATAAGAGCCATTGTAATAATTCCCATTGCTTTTTGCGCATCATTCGTACCATGTGTATAAGCTTGTAATGCAGCAGTGAAAATCTGGAATATACGGAAGTTTTTGTTCGTCTTCGTTAAATTAAAGTTTTTAAAGACGACTTTAAAAATACTGTATACGATATAACCAATAACAAATGCGATAATTGGTGAAATGATTAAAGCTTCAATAATTTTTATGAATCCTTTAAAGTTTAATGAACTAAAACCAGCAGCAGCGATAGCTGCACCTGCGATGGAGCCAATGATTGCATGCGAAGAACTACTTGGAATACCGTAGTACCAAGTAATCAAATTCCATGCTATTGCCGCAAGTAAAGCGGCTAAAATTACAAGAGAACCATTTTGTAAAGCGAACGGATCAACGATATCTTTCGTAATCGTTTTTGCTACACCTGTAAATGTCATCGCACCTAAAAAGTTCATAATAGCTGCCATAATAATTGCATGTCTAGGCTTTAGAGCTTTCGTTGAAACAGCCGTTGCAATAGCGTTTGCTGTATCGTGAAATCCATTAATAAAGTCAAAAGCTAAAGCGCAAATGACTACTAAAACGGTCAGTATCAAGAGTGTATCCATGATCAAACTCCTTACGCGTTCTTCATAATAATTGTTTCTAATACGTTTGCAACGCTTTGGCAGCTATCCGCTACTTCTTCAAGCTCTTCGTAAATCTCTTTGTATTGAATGATCTTAATTGGATCTTTTTCACGAGAGAATAAGTGCTTAATCGCGTGACGGCGAATATCATCACATTGTGATTCATAATCTTTAATCTTAATCGCATTTGTACGAATGTCGACTAATTTTTTGTTAGACATTAATTCAACAGAGTTTGCAATTTCAATCGCACATTGATTAATTGCTTCTACGAATTTAATCATGTATTCATCAGCTTCTGTAATAGAATACATTTCGAATAGACCAGCACTATGATCTAATCCGTCTAATACATCATCCATACTCATTGCAAGCTGTAGGATGTCCTCACGTTCAATAGGAGTAATAAACGCTTTATTTAGCTCCATAATGATTTCGTGAATAAATGAGTCACCTTTTGACTCATACTCTTTCATGCGCATAGAAAACTCTTTTAAATCGCTAGCATTTTTAATTTTATACTCCACGAAAAACTGCGCGCCTTCTTTTAAATTTTCGGAAACATTCATTAACATTTCAGAAAATTTATCTTTTTTTGATTTAAAGACCATTATTAGTTACCCCCACAAAAGTAATATATGTAAAATATATTGGCTAGTCAATTCTAACAAAAAACTGTCGTTTTTTAAAACATTTTATCGAAAAGTTTACAAAAACTTAACATAACTCTTATTGTTGTATTAATAATATTAATAATCAATATTGAATATCTTACTTGTAGAATGTCCTTTTCTTGCAAAAAGTATGAATGTGAAAGAAAAGCTTTACACTACAGGAAAGACTACGTTATTATAATAAATTTAAAAGGAGGTATATTCTTCCTTTTGAAAAGAAGAGTGTAAACAAACGAAGGAAGTGAACGAATGAAATTGAAGAACACTCACTTAAAAAAAATGCAGGAGTGGTTCAACAAGAGGAAGAAGCTTCGTAATTCATTAATTGTATTAGGAAGTTTGCTCGCTACTCTATTTATTGCTATAAATATAATAATTTCTATTCAAGACATATCTGAATTAAAGCAAGCTGTTCCGCAGCCGACCTTAATTTATGATGCAAATAATGAAGTTGCGACTAAATTAGCTTCTTCTAAAACAGAAGGCGTAAAAAAGAAAGATATTCCTGATATTATGGTTCAGGCCATTGTTGCAGTAGAAGATAAGGAATTTTTTAACCATCACGGGATTTACTATAGTGGAATTATAAGTGCAGTTTTTAAAAATATTACAGCAGGAGAAGTTGTAGCAGGGGGAAGTACAATTACACAACAACTTGCGAAAAATGTATTTCTGACACAAGACCGCACATACTCTCGAAAAATTAAGGAATATTTTTTAACAAAAAAAATAGAGCGTACGTATACGAAAGATGAAATCATTGAAATGTATATGAACCAAATTTATTTTGGTGAAGGTGCTTGGGGTATAAAAAGAGCAGCTAAATCTTATTTTGATAAAGATGTAAAAGATTTAACAATTTCAGAAGCAGCAACGATTGCGGGCTTGATTAAAGCACCATCTGCGTATTCACCTTATAAAAACTTTAACAAGTCAATTGAAAGACGTAATGTCGTATTAAGTTTAATGAAAGAGCAAGGGTATATTTCGGACGAACAGTATAATAAAGAAAAAGAGAGTGGACTTGTGTTAAAACGTGGCGTTGATGATAAATACAAGGGAAAATACTCTCAATATGTAGACTATATTGTTAGAGAGGCGATGGACAAGTACGAATTAACACAAAATGAAATTTTAGCAGGTGGTTATCGTATTTATACAGAGCTTGACCCGAAAAAACAACAGGCCGTAGAAGACGTTGTGAATAATGATAGTTATTTCAAAGATAGTGGCTCAGACCAACTCATGCAAACGGGTGTAGTTCTTATGAATCCCAAAACAGGTGGTATACCAGCTTTAGTTGGAGGCAGAGGGCCGTATCAGTTTTTACAGTTTAACCATGCAACCCAATTAAAAAGACAACCGGGCTCAACGTTAAAACCTTTGGCTGTATATGTACCAGCGTTAGAACAAGGATATGAAGTATACGATATATTAAAAGATGAACCATTTAACATTAAAGAATATAAACCACAAAATAGCGATCATACTTTTCACGGTGATGTGACAATGTATGAAGCCGTAGCAAAGTCGTATAATGTTTCAGCTGTGTGGCTATTAGAACAAATTGGATTAGATAAAGGATTGAAATCTTTAGAGCGATTTGGTATTCCATTAGTGCCAGAAGATCGTACGTATCCGATTGCTTTAGGCGGTATGCATGTGGGGACATCTCCATTTGTAATGGCTCAAGCATACAGTACATTTGCAAATGACGGAGTCCAAGTGGAAGCTCATGCAATTAGGGAGATACAAAATGCTGAAGGTGAAACGCTTGGAAAGTGGTATAAGAAAGAGACACGAGTGACGAGTGAGAAAGTTTCTCAAAAAATGACATATTTATTAAAAGGTGTTGTCGAAAAGGGAACGGGCGAAAAGGCAAAAGTTAATAATGTTGATACGGCAGGTAAGACAGGAACTACTCAAATTGTAAATGGCCCGAGCACCGGTGCAAAGGATTCATGGTTTGTTGGATACACACCAGATTTAGTAGGTGCGATTTGGGTAGGATATGATAAAACCGATAGCGATCATTATGTTCCGGGTGGTAGTCAAATTACGACGACAATGTTCCGGGATATTATGAAAAAAGCGAACGCAAATCCAGCTCAAAAAGCATTTCAGTTATCGCTCATATCTGAGGCTGATTATAAAAAACAATTGACTACAATAGAAGAGGAAAAACGAAGAAAAGAAGAAGAGAAGAGAAGGAAAGAAGAGGAACAACAACGAAAACAAGAGCAACAAGAGTGGCTTGATAAAGTGAAAGAATGGATTCCTTCATTTTGGTAAAAGAAAGAGGCGAATAAAAAAATTCGCCTCTTATTTTGTATGAAAACAAAATAAAATTTTAATCGGTAGAGATTTTTGTCTATCTTAATTAGCTATTAATCCATATCCGTTGAGATACATGAGATTACTCGTTAAGTACAATATTCGTACTGCCAAAGGATTCGGAATCGTATGTTACGATTATTTTGCCTTTACTAATAGGTTCGTAAGGTAATTCTTCTTCGTAATTACCGTTATTTTCATTGTGGATAGAAAGTGTAATTTCATCGATTTTTTTATTTGTATACTGATTTTTAATCGTTTCAGCAATTTGGAGTAACGCCTCGGAACTAGAAGCTTTCGTAATAAGCATTCCTTTTATAACCCTTTTTTCATTATTTGTGGAATTGGAATAAGGGATGTTGCTTTGTTTTGTATACAAAAGTTTGTATGGAGCAGTTTTTCTCTCTGCTTTTGATATAGTGGAATATTTTAGAGTTAAAAAAAATCCTACACATAAAATAATGCATACCATAAGTGCAAACCAAATGCGTATTAGTGACATAACTCTCATTTTCATCCCTCTTTCATATCTTTGACTTCACTATTTATCATACAAAATAAGGATTAAGATAGAGTAAATTTGAGGTAAAGAAACGTAAAGAAGGAGCACTTATCCTCCCAAATAAGTGCTCCTTTCTATATAAAGAGAGATTTAATGCACGGTTAAACGATACATATTATTATAAATATACTTCTTAAGCGAAAATTAGTAAATTCGGAATACAGATAGTGTTGCTGTTGTATCGCCTGTGTTAGGAATAGAAATAGTGTTTGCTGTAGGCTGTATAGCAATCGTTGTACCAGCTTGTAAAGTAACAATTGTAGAGAAAGAAACAGCACTACCGATAACGTTAGTTGAGAAATTACGAGTAGGTGGTTGACCATTGAATGAAATACCGAATCCAAATGGTGAAGACCCTGGGAAAGTTGTAGACGCTGAGAAACTAATATCATATACGCCTGTTTCTAAAATCGTTAAAGTATCTGAAGTATCATTGAAAGAGATATTAGTTAATTCAAACACTTGATTGAATTGAAGGTTTGTTCCAGGTGATATAGTTTGTGGATTTGAGTTTCCGATTGCCGCGATCGTTACAGGAATTGGTGTACCCGCTGGTCCGGTTGCACCAGTAGCACCTTGAGCACCAGTAGCACCTGTTGCGCCCGCCGGTCCTTGAGGTCCAGTAGCACCTTGAGCGCCTGCTGGTCCTTGAGCACCAGTAGCACCTTGAGCGCCTGCCGGTCCTTGAGCACCAGTAGCACCTGTTGCGCCCGCCGGTCCTTGAGCACCAGTAGCACCTTGAGCGCCTGCTGGTCCTTGAGCACCAGTAGCACCTGTTGCGCCCGCCGGTCCTTGAGCACCAGTAGCACCTTGAGCGCCCGCTGGTCCTTGAGCACCAGTAGCACCTTGAGCGCCCGCTGGTCCTTGAGCACCAGTAGCACCTTGAGCGCCTGCTGGTCCTTGAGCACCAGTAGCACCTTGAGCGCCTGCTGGTCCTTGAGCACCAGTAGCGCCAGTAGCCCCTGCAGGCCCTTGAACGCCTTGAGGTCCTTGAGCACCAGTAGCGCCAGTAGCCCCCGCTGGTCCTTGAACACCTTGAGGTCCTTGAGCACCAGTAGCCCCTGCTGGCCCTTGAACACCTTGAGGTCCTTGAGCACCAGTAGCGCCAGTAGCCCCTGCTGGTCCTTGAACGCCTTGAGCACCAGTAGCGCCAGTAGCCCCTGCTGGCCCTTGAACGCCTTGAGGTCCTTGAGCACCAGTAGCGCCAGTAGCCCCCGCTGGTCCTTGAACACCTTGAGGTCCTTGAGCACCAGTAGCGCCAGTAGCCCCTGCTGGTCCTTGAACGCCTTGAGCACCAGTAGCGCCAGTAGCCCCCGCTGGTCCTTGAACGCCTTGAGGTCCTTGAGCACCAGTAGCGCCAGTAGCCCCCGCTGGCCCTTGAATACCTTGAGGCCCTTGAGGTCCAGTAGCGCCTTGAACACCTGCAGGTCCTTGAGCGCCTTGAGGTCCTTGAGGTCCTTGAGGTCCAGTGGCACCTTGAGCCCCCGCCGGTCCTTGAGGCCCAGTAGCACCAGTAGCCCCCGCCGGTCCTTGAGGCCCAGTAGCGCCAGTAGCGCCGGTAGCACCAGTAGCACCGGTAGCGCCTCCGCCTCCAAGACAACCTGATCCGTATTGAACTAGGATAGCTTGGATCTCTGTTATGAGTTTAACTAGTTTGTCGGTCGTACAACAATCTACTTTGAATAACTTAGCGATATACAATAAATAATTAAGCAGGCTTTGTAGTTCAACGTACAACGCTCCGCATGAGAAAGGTGTTGTTCTTAAAATAGTTAATAGATTAGCAATGATAGAATTTCCAATTTGTTTTTGTGCTGGAGATAAATCTAAGCAATTGAGAAATTTTTGTAAGTTATTTAGGGCAGCGATTAAGTTATCGATATTATTTTGAGAAGGGTTTTGAAAGACAGCTTGAATAGCTTGGCCAAGAGCTTGAAGAAGTCTAACAAATTCTGTAAGTTCGGACTTAGAGATGTTAATATGACTACAAGCTCTGACTTCGCAACAGTCATTACCATAAAATACTTTTCCTTTATTTTTATTGTTCATCTTTTCATTCCTTTCTTTCATAGAATCAATAGTCATTACTATATATTAAAATGAAATTTATACTGAATTCGTGATGGACAAACTACCATTTCTAAAAAAATAAGAAATTGGCCCGCTTGGCAAACAAATAAGTAAGATATAGAGAAGGTTTCATATAATGTAAAGAAGAAAAGTTCAACATAAAAAACTGCATGTCAATTGTTAAGGGATTTAACAATTGACATGCAGTTCGTGGATTGGATTTTATTTGTCTTGATTTAATCTTTCAAGGGCTGTTTTAGGTAAGATTGGAATTGAAATAGTAAAAGTAGTACCATCTTCATTACTAGTCATTTTTAATGTACCGTTATGATTTTGAATAATTTTTTTCGTTACTGCCAAGCCGAGTCCTGTACCGGAATCTTTTGTTGAGAAGAATGGATCAAAGATATATTCTTGAATCGCTGATGGAATACCAGTCCCATTATCAGTGAAAGTAATACGAACAAAATTATCTAGGCGGTAACTAGTAATTTGGATAGAAAGTTTTTTTTCCCCTTGAGCATCGACAGCGTTCTGGAATAAGTTTAAAAAAACTTGCACAAGTTCATGACGATCAATATGAACTAAAATATCATCTAATTCGGTAGAAAAATTATAATTAATTGAAATGTTATGTAAAAAGACTTCGCTAGCTAGTAACTGTTGAATATACTCACGTAAAAATGTATTAATTTGAAAGGGTTCTCTTGTAAATTCACGTGTTTTTGAAATAGATAAAAATTTTGTAATGATACTATTTGCGCGATCTAATTCAGGAATAAGTAAGTTTTTAAATAGTTCTTTATTAGATGGAGAAACAGTTTCTTGTAAAAATTGTAAATAACCTCGTACGGTTGTAAGAGGATTACGGACTTCATGTGCAATACCAGCTGCGATTCGCCCTGCTAACGAAAATTTTTCTGCATCACGTTCTGTGTTTAAATAATGAAAGACACTAATAACTCTAAAAATTTCTCCGTTATAATCACGAATAATTCGGTTATTTAAAATACCATAGTTTTTGTCTAAAACTTCTTCATTATATATTTCTGTGCCTGTTCTTAATGTTTCAAGAGCTTTAATTTTTTCTTCAGGTAATTTTAGTAATTGTTGAATTGGCTTTCCGATTATATCATTTCGTACTACACCAAAATCATCTGCCGCAGCCTGATTACATAAAGTTATATTTCCTTTATTATCAACAAAGGTTACATGATGTGAAAAAGCATCAAAAATATGAACAAAGTATGTTTCAAGTTGTTTAAATAAAAATAATGAATCGCAAGTAAGCTGAAAATCAGCCTCTTTATTCTCTTTTTGTATGTTTTGAATAGAATGAGTTGATCTCGTTTTCTTTATTTGTAAACCAATCTGTGGATTTTTATATGTGAAATGATGTGGTAATTGATTCACAAGTTCTTCATAAAAACGTACTTTATTTTCTAATTCTTCTATTCGTTTTTCATGAGACACAATATCATCTTTTGGAAGCATAAATAAATAACCCCTCAATTTAAAAATTCTTCCATCTAGTATATCATATTTTTATACGGATACTCTTAAAGAAGGGACTACTTAATGAAATTGATTGGTCGAAGTGTTCAGGAAGTGAGTAGAATGGATAGTAGGTGAAGTTAAAAAGGGAGGAATATATTTGCTTTTCATTGGAGTAACAGGGTGGGGAGATCATGATTCTTTATATATAGACCCCTATGAAAATAGAAATAAATTACGAACATATAGTGAGTATTTCCCTATAGTAGAAGTGGATAGTTCATTTTATGCGATGCAACCTGCACGAAACTATACAAAATGGGCAATGGAAACACCGAAAGATTTTTCTTTTATCGTCAAAGCATATCAAGGAATGACAGGACATATGAAAGGTGAAGTTCCTTTTTCTACGTTCGATGAGATGTTTGATGTATATAAACAATCTATTCTTCCTTTAATTGAAGCTGGTAAATTAAAAACGATTTTATTTCAATATCCACCATGGTTTGATTGTAAAAAGAAAAATGTAGATTTTCTTCGATATACGAAAGAAAAAATGGAAGGTTTGCCGTGTGCAATAGAATTTCGAAATCAAACATGGTTTTATCCAGAAATGAGAGATAAGACGTTACAGTTTCTAGAGCAAGAAAAATGGATTCATACAATTTGTGATGAGCCACAGGCAGGAATAGGTTCAGTACCACTCGTATTAGAAGTAACGAATGCAGAGATGGTGTTAATACGTTTTCATGGCCGAAATGTTCATGGCTGGCTTGATAAAGGGGAAAATTGGAGAGCGGTTCGTTGCTTATATCGCTACAACAATAAAGAATTAGAAGAATGGGTAGAAAGACTAGAACAATTAAAAAAGAAGACAAAGGACATATACGTATTATTTAACAATAATTCAGGCGGAGATGCAGCTGATAATGCGAAACAGCTTATGAAAATGATGAACATTACATATGGTGAGCCAAAGCCTGAGCAATTAAATTTGTTTGAGTGATAATAAACAAGAAAGGCACTGTACAAACAGGGGGAATGTACAGTGCCTTTCTATATGAAAAAGAGGGGTAACAATGTTACTGAGCGTTTGGTTGATTCATCAATTGTTGGCTTCGTAATAAATGATAATGGTTATCATTATCATTGTCAATGGTTTTCCTGAAAATAAATAAAAAATTTTTTATGGGATAGTAACGATAGGGAGATCCCTAATAGGAGTTTGACTAAAGTAAAGAATTGTTTCGAGGTAGATTTCCTGCAAACCCCTGATAAAGTGAAACTTTAATCAGGGGGGTGTTCATCCCCCACTGATTATCAGCCCTCACCAATCGGGCTTTTACGGGCAGCCCGACCTCCATCTAACTTCTTTACTTCCGCTGAATTTTGAGGTGGGGGTCTTACTGCCCGTTAATGCGGGATAAAGTATAAAAAAAGAACAGCAATTAATGCTGTTCTTTGCTAGTGATGAATTGTTGTAAATCAAAAGGAGTTATCGCTTGGATAAATTCTTTTGAGATAAGTGTTTGAACAAGAGTACTCTCAGAAATAGAAGCACCTGTTTTCTTTTCATAAGCTTGTTTCAATAAATCAAGTTTTTCAGCCGTTTCTTTCGGTAATTCAATTGTTAAAGTGTTCATAATTTCTCCCCCTTACTATTAGAGTACCACTACAATATAGGAGAGACAAGAAAAGAGAATGTGAAACATAAAAAAGGTTACCATTTATAAATGGTAACCTTTTTTATGTATAAGAGTTATTAAGCAATACCGATATACTTTAAAGTTTTTGATGGAGTACTATGATCAAAGAAGTGTTGTAAAAATGCGATATCAACACCTGATTTGTATGCGCAATATCCCCAAGTTTTTCGAAGTGTATGTGAGCTAATCCCTTCTAATCCAACTTCTTTTGCAGCTTTGTTTAAAATGTACCACGCATGTTGTCTCGTAATAGATTTTGTTCCTTTTTGAGACTTTAACAATGGTTCATTACGTTTCCAAGTTTTACGTTCTTTCATGTAGTCTTCGATCGCGTGCTGTAAGTCTTCATTTACAGCGAACCATTTATGTTTCTTTACTTTTTCATTGTAAAATAAAATGGAATGGCGAACATTTTCATTTTCATCGATTACATCACTAACTTTTAATTGTAAGATTTCACTTACTTTTAAGCCAGAATTTACAGCTAATACGAATAATAAGCCATCACGTTTCGAAGATTGTAAAAGTATATTTTTGATAGTTTCTAATTGTTTTTCATTTTGAATAGGTTGTCCTGCTTGTTTCATTTCACGCACTCTCCTCTTTTATATGTGTAAAGGAAAGGATTAACTTGTTTCTTACTATAAAGGGAGAGTGTGAATTTCATGTGAACTCCTAGTGAAATTAAGACAAATTATTTGACTTCTTTTACTTTTTGTAAATTAAAGTAGAATACAACACTATTAGTTGTGTTATATACACCGTACTCCGCATGGTGAAGGTCTAAAATGTTTTTTACAATTGATAATCCGAGACCAGTACCACCAGTATGACGGCTACGAGATGCATCTAAACGGTAGAAACGATCCCAAATTTTTTCAAGACTTTCTTCTGGGATAGGGTTTCCTGTGTTTTCGATTTGTATTTTTACTGTATCTTCCATTGCTATAACGGAAACTTGTATTTTTTCTCCTTCTGGCGTATAGCGAATGGCATTGCTAAGTAAGTTCACAACCACTTGTTCAATTCGACTACGATTCGCTTGAACAAATATAGAAGAGTCTACATCTATATTCACTTGTAAATGCTTTTCTTCCATGCTAAATAATAACTTTGTATAGACTTGTTGAATTAGTTCACCGATTGAGAATGTCGTCATATCTAGCTTGTACGTACCTGATTCTAATTTTGCTAATTCTAACATTTCAACAATAAGTCTGTTCATGTTTTCGGTTTCTTCTAAAATAACATCTGTGTAATACGTCGTATCTTTACTAACGCCATCTTTAATTCCTTCTGCGAAACTTCTAATTACACTAAGTGGTGTTTTTAATTCGTGTGATACACCAGAAATGAATTCTTTTCGCGTTTTCTCTAATTGACGTTCACGTTCAATATCTTGTTGTAATTTTGTATTGGCAACATTTAATCGATCAATTCGGTCTTTTAAGTTTACAGATAATGTATTAATACTACCGGAAAGTCCACCAATCTCATCGTCTGCTGTCACAGGTAACTTCTCGCTAAAATCAAAATTGGCCATTTTTTTTGTAACGCGATTCATTTTAATTAATGGTTTCACAATGATTTTTGAGTAGTAGAAGGATAATAAAATAATTACGAGAAATACGATGATTAAGGCATAGACATAATAATCTTTCAAAACGAGCATCGCTTCATTAACAGGTTGCAAGGATGCTATCGCAAAAGCATATTCTGTAATCTCTCCATTTTTCATAATAGGTTTTACAAAGATACTATTCTTTATATTCTCCCCGCTATCTATTATATAAGTGTTTAATTGCTGCGAGTTAGCAGTGCCATTTCTAATAAGCTCTGCAAAATATTGAACGGCTTGCAATGTTTCAATATCATTTGCAAGACGAACCTCCGCTTTCGATGGAAGTTGTAACTTAGAGATCGTACCAGTAAACTCAATTTGAGTAACAGTTTTGTATCGGTTTGTAAGTCTATTTTTAGAAGGGTTACCATTAATAGATGAAAAATCTGAATTGGTATATTCGTTTTGCCATCGATTGTAATTTGTTGTCAATTTTATTGGTGTTATTGTTTTGTTTTGTAGCAAACCGACGACATTTATCACATCGTCTTTTTTCAATCCTAAGTTTTCGAATTTCTTATATTCTTCGGGTGTTAAAAGATTATTGAGAGGAATAGAATATGTCTCATTATTTTTAGGATTAAATACGTCAATATAGTAATTGTTGTCGCTTTTAATAATGCCATTCGTATTTAAAAATTGCATGTCAGCATTTGTTTTATCATGAAATTCTTGTTTTAGTTTTCGAATTTCTTCATAAGTTTTCCCACTTTTTTCGTACGTATCTACGAACTTTTCAAAAGCAGTTTGAACTGTTTTTACTTTTTTATTAATATAAAATTTCTCTAAAAATAGAGATTGTCCTAAGAAAAAAAGGAGGAATATGATTGTAAATAATGTCGATGTTAATAAAAATAGTTTAAAGACGATACTTCTGTTTTTCACTGCGTCACCTCTTGTGAGAAATACTGTAAATGATTTCTTTATTATAACAAATGGTACAAAAAAGTAGAGGAGAAAATCTGTCTCTTCCGAAAGTAGTTTTTAATAAAAAGTCACATAAAAAGAACTCGACAGACGTATGACGAGTTCTTTAATGTATTATTGTTGAATTGCTGCATCTAAAGCGATTTCAATCATTTCGTTAAATGTAGTTTGACGCTCTTCAGATGTTGTTTCTTCACCAGTGAAGATGTGATCACTTACTGTTAAGACAGATAATGCATTTACACCGTATTTCGCTGCTAATGTGTAAAGCGCAGTTGTTTCCATTTCTACTGCTAGTACACCGTAATCTCCAAGCTTTTTCACCATGTCCATGCTCTCACGGTAAAATACATCTGCTGTTAAAACGTTACCAACACGAACGTGTAGGCCTTTTTCAGTTCCAGCATCGTAAGCTTTTTTTAGAAGGTCGAAGTTTGCAGCTGGTGCAAAATCAAATCCTGGGAATGTTAAACGGTTCATATTAGAATCCGTACAAGCTGTCATTGCAATAATAACGTCACGTACTTTTACGTCTTTTTGAATAGCACCGCAAGTTCCAACGCGAATTAAATTTTTAACTCCGTAGCTTTGGATTAATTCGTTTACATAAATAGAAATAGAAGGAACACCCATACCTGTACCTTGCACAGATACACGTTTTCCTTTATAAGTTCCAGTGAATCCTAACATTCCACGTACGTTATTATAGCAAGTAACGTCCTCTAGAAATGTTTCAGCAATATATTTTGCACGCAATGGATCACCAGGTAATAGAATAGATTCAGCGATTTCACCTTGTTTTGCTTCAATATGTACACTCATGAAAAGTCCTCCTTATAATGTATTGATAGAAATCAATATCATTTGCATTATACACTATGAATCCTTTCAATTAAAATCTTTTTTATCCTTTGTAATATGTGCAAAACAGAAGGATTTCATAAATCATAATCTAGAATATATATGAAAGAAGTTTTGTATGAATAGAGACTATAAAAATGGTAGGTGATGTTTTGAAAAATCTTGTCATTGGACTTGTTGCTTTGTTATTTATTGTGGTAGGTGGATTTTACATAAAAAAGTATCAGGAAACTACAGAGACTGTAGGTGATGTTCAGGAAGTAAAATGGGATGTATCAAATGGAAAAGGAAATAAGAAAACGGATATTTCATTTCAATTATTAAATAATAAAAATAGCGAAGTTCGTGGTGTGAATGATCAAATTCGTGCAGTTATTGTAGACGGACAATTAAAACACGTACAACAAATGAAACCTACATTCGCAGGAAATGGATCATATAAAGTATCTTCTAAAATAGCGAAAGATGAAGGATATACAATATTTTTATATGAAGACAAAAATAAGTCTGTGCAATCATTTGCGAAGAAAGATTTTGGGAAAGAAATAGACGAGAAAAATAAGAAAAAAGTAAAATTTCCAATCGATAGTGTACTTACAAAAAAAATAGGGGAGTATGAAGTTTCTCTATTATTTGGTGCATTGCATCCGAATGAGCCAGTGACGTTAACATTTCAATTTCAAGCGAAAAAGGGTGAGAAATTGAAACTACATGCAGAGAGAGGAGAAGTGGAGGCGCTCTATATCGTGGACGAAACGAGAGAAAACTTTTTATATGCAATCCCTGTTGATACAGATGAGCAATTACAATATCGCATTACATTTCCTGCTGAAGGAACGTATAAAATATGGGGAGATTTCTATATAAATGGTAAGAAATATGAAAAAGAATTTATTGTACAAGTTCAAAAAAGAAAAAACAGCTAACTATTTAGCTGTTTTTTCTTTTTCCTATTAATTTTGTTACAGAGAGCATTGTAATTGGTAAAGAATGATTCTTTCTAAATGCTAAATATTTACCGCTCCATGCTGGTTTATATTTTTCTTTAAAATGTCGTAACCCGCTGAAACTATATGTATAACGAACATTATTAAAGATGGCAGCGGCAACTCGTTCAGACCAGAAAGATTGTGTCGATAAACCTACATTCGAAAGTGGCGCCATGCCAATATTAAAGGAGTGGTATTCATTTTCTTTTGCCCACTGGAATAGGTGGATGAAAATGGCATCCATAATGCCGCTAGGTGCATCTGGATAATACCGCATTAAATCAACAGACAATGATCCGTCTTGATATACTGGCATAAAAGTTGTAAATGCGATGATTTTTCCATCTGCATCAGATAATGTAGCGATAGGTGCTCGGCTAATATATTCATGATCAAAGTATCCGAGTGAGAAACTTTTCTCTTTTTTTCCACCGAGCCACGCATCTGAAACTTTTCGTAATTCTTCAAATAATTCGTTTGAGAACGGTGGCTGGTGAATAGAGAATGTATAGCCCTCTCGTTCAAAACGGTTGAAAGTTGCTCGCATACCGGCGCGTTTTTTTCCTGTTATTGTAAATGCATTCAAATCAACGACAGCTTCTTCACCAAGCTTAAAGAAGTTGTAACCAAAATCATGATATAAACTCATCCATTTACTTTCGATTTGGTAGAATACACAAATGTATCCAAATCGGTCAGCTTCAGCTAAAAACTCTTGTAACACAGTACGGTAGGAGGAAGGATCTCCAATTGGATCACCTAGTACAACAAGACGTTTTCCAGTTATAGAGAAGAGAAGGAGCGCTTTCCCATCGCTACTGAAGAAGAATTGTTTATCACCTAAAAATCCTAAATGACTAAGTACATTTCCGCCATGTTCATCTAAAAAGTTTTGCAATCTTTTATCATTAGCTGGTTGCCCGGGAAATTCATTTCGATAACGATTAGCAATGAGTGAGCCAATCAATAAAAATGTAGGAACGAAAAAGGCAGCAGCTAATGCACTTCGTTTCACTTGCGTAATATTACGAACGACAAAATCGGGTTTAAAAGCTTCTTTTGCACCTGCAAATAAAATACCTAAGTTTTTATATAAATATAAAGTTATAAGTAAGAATATAAAAACTTTTACGATATCAGAAAGTGAGACTTCCATTTTCTCGCGTACAAATCTTTTACGAAGCATATATAATACAGCGAGTACAATTAATAAAATAAACGTTTCTTCAATATCAATCCCTTTTAGCGTATTAAAGATAGCTGCTCCGATTAAAGAAATAATCGTCATATAGTAAGAACGCTTTGTTCCATAATATATGCCTCGTGAAAGGATCAGGAGGAGAATACCGAATGTTAGTGATAAGCTAAAAGAAAATTGAATAAGATGTTTTGGAGCTAGAATATGTAAGGCGTGTGCTCTGTTTATACTTGTCGGTAGAATGGTCGATAAAATAACCATTAATCCAGCAAATACTGTTAAAGCAGCAGAGGCCCACGAACCTAGTTTTCCTAGAAAATCACGCTGCAAAGTCCATATAACACCAGTTGTTTCTAATGCAGGCGCAATAAAAGGCTTATCTTCAAACTTTTTAATGGCCACGCCTGTCATTTCAAAAGCTGCAAAAATAAGACCAAGGCAGAATGGTAAAATGTAATAGACGAGGCGATATAATAACATAGCAGGTAGTAATACGCCTGTATCAATGCCATATTGTCCGAGCCCAGTTAAAAAGACAAGATCAAATGAACCTAGTCCACCAGGAACAAGACTAACAACACCAGCTAAAGCAGCAATTACATACACACCTAAAAACTTTTGAAATTCGATATCGATCCCAAATAATATTAATATGACGTACATAACAATACCAGCAGATACCCACTCAACTAATGAAACTAATGAGTATAAAACAGTTGGATTTTTCTCTTCTTCTCCTTCATCTTGTCCTTCCGCTTGCTTCGTTTTTCTATTTTTTAGTTTAGAGAAGCCAATGTATATAGGGACGAAAAGAGCGAAGAAGATAAGAACAGGCCATAGCCACGGTTTTTCATGCAAAATAAAACTTGTGTCTAATATTCCGATAAGACCGAGGAACGAAAGAATAGCTAGTCCGTTAATAAAAGCGGTTGTCATCCAAGCGATACTTTTAATAAGTTTGCCATTTTCTTTTATGTATGGACGATACAGCATTGTGCGTACACCTGCTCCAACGAGACCACCAAATCCAATAAATCCATTTAAGGTATTAGCAATCCATGAGATACGAAAAATCTTTTGGACAGGTATATCAGCTTTTAAATAACGAAGCATAACATAGTCGTAAAAGAACATTGTTGATACGGCAAATGCACCAAGTGTAATGGCTAAAAAGACTCCTCCGGTTGGAATGTTTTTAATTGTATTGATTGCTTCTAAAAAAGAAATGCCTGCTAATTCTTTTTTTGCTTGAAAGAATACAATTGTTAATACAACAAATGGGAAGATAATTTTCCCGATTTGTAAGAAACGTTTCCATGAAAACGACATAAATACAACTCTCCTTGTATAAGAAAACTGAGACAATAATATTATTATGACAAACTTCAAGAAAAATAAAAAGGTAAATTCCTGTAT
Source organism: Bacillus cereus group sp. MYBKT111-2 (assembly GCF_051915205.1). Classification (NCBI taxonomy): domain Bacteria; kingdom Bacillati; phylum Bacillota; class Bacilli; order Caryophanales; family Bacillaceae; genus Bacillus; species Bacillus cereus group sp. MYBKT111-2. The sequence goes on along the minus strand of NZ_JBQAEG010000005.1, from coordinate 87,307 downwards.
AAGGAAGCTATTTTTTATAAGGGTTATATTTAAAAGAGTATTTCGTTTGTCAGAAAATTAAGTTAAAATGAATTGAAAGAAGGAAGAGAGGGGAAGTAGATGATTATAATAGGTTATGCGGGATATGAGCTAGAGAAAGCAAAACCTAATACGTCAGAAGATTTTTTTAATAGATCTGAAGTGACATATATATTAAATGATAAAGAAAGAACCTTTTCTGTTTTATATGTTCGGTATTTTGAAGAAGTTGTACAAGAAATTACTCCTTTTGAAGGAAATCCGGTATGTAAAGTAGAAAATCAAGACATATATTTGCGGGATATTGTAGCGATCTGTTGTTTACTGAAAGAGAATGAGCTTCGCATGCAAAAACGTTTGTATTTAAATAATATAGAAGAATTCCAACAATATTTTGATGAGGAAATAGTCGTGAAAGTACAAGAAATATTGGCTGAATTACATAAAAATAAAAGAGTAGAAATAGAGTGAACTGGCAAAGGAGAGGGAAAAATGTCTAATCTAATGGTGGAAAATCAAACAGAACAAGTCTCTATGTTTTTAGAAGATGTTATTCATTTGATAACCAATTATGTAAATTATCATACGTTGCCTTCTTTATTAGAAGAGACACCGGCAGGAAACGAACAATATTATAAAGGGTTATTAGCGTCAATAAGACGTCTTCTCGTTTTTTGTGAAGAAGGGCATGATGCGTGTTTTGTTTTGTTAAATAGCCAGCCATTTCGAAAGACAGCAGCTGAAAAGATTTTATATAAAATTTATCATCAAGTAATTGCAGAGTTTTTTTCACCAAAGAGTGATCATTGGTATGAAAATAGTCGGTCTGCTTATACAGGGAAAAACTCCATCGTTTTTCAACAAACACCACCTGCATCTGTAGAGGAAGTAATGAAGAGCTTAGAGGGGAAATTCCAATTGATGCGTGAAGAATTAGAATATTATGAGACGGATTATCAAACAAAGATGTTACACAAATATTAACTGCGAAAAAGAAGCTGAGGGGACTTAGCTTCTTTTCCTTTTGTACAGTTATATAAGAGATTTCCTTTGAATATATTTAAGGGGATAGCATTAAGGAGGTGTAACATGAGTCAGCAAGGTGTATTCACAGATTACTTTCATGAAGTAGAAAGCTGGTGTGAAAGTGTTCTTCACGTATTAGATAGCCGTGCAATGGAAGTTTATGATGTCCATATGCTTGCTTATAAAATTCAAACGTTATTAGACCGTATGAAAGAGCATGAGTATGATACAGATGCAGAGTTTATGTATGAAATAAGTGATGATGTAGAACATATTCAACATCATTTGCAGGAAGTATTCGTGCAGGGGGAAGAGGAATATGAACTATGTGAAAGAGGGGATAGTGAACGAGCTGTTCCAATTGGAGGGCATACACTCCCACCACTACCTTATCCATATAATGCGTTAGAACCGTATATTTCTAGAGAAATTATGATGTTACACCATGATAAACATCATCGTAGTTACGTGGAAGGATTAAATAAGGCAGAGAAGATGATGGAAGAAGCGAGAAAAACAAATCAATTTGATTTAATTAAGCATTGGGAAAGAGAAGCTGCTTTTCATGGATCAGGTCATTACTTGCACACAATATTTTGGAATAACATGAAAAAAGGTGGCGGCGGAAGTCCAAGAGGGGCTCTTTCACACCGGATTGAACAAGATTTTGGAAGTTTCTTGCGTTTTCAAAAACATTTTACAGAAGCAGCCTCTAAAGTGGAAGGTTCAGGATGGGCAATTCTCGTTTGGGTTCCCCGATCGGGAAGATTAGAAATTTTACAGAGTACACTTCATCAATTATTTACACAATGGGATACGATACCGCTCCTTGTACTAGACGTGTGGGAACATGCGTATTATTTACAATACCAAAATCGAAAAGATGAATATATTAAAAATTGGTGGAATGTTGTAAATTGGCCGGATGTAGAAAAAAGATTTGAAAGTGCAAAACAAATAGAATGGACACCTTATTAGACGCAGGTTCTCTGCGTCTTTTTTATTGGAAGGAGAGGGAGATTTCGTTCATATTTTAAAAGGCCAAGCATACACTTGTACAAAAAGTGCCAAAAGGACGTGGGGGGAAATATGAGACGAATTTGTGTAATCATTACGCTTCTTATTATGTACGCAAGCGTTATGCCAATTCCTACATATGCAAAGATGACCAGCAATGTTAGTGCTCGAAATGCTGTATTAATGGAGCAACAGTCAGGTCGCGTATTATACGGAAAAGCAGAACATGAGCCGCAAAAGATTGCTAGTATAACAAAAATTATGACTGCCTTGTTAGCTGCTGAGTCAGGAAAAATGAAAGAAATGGTCTCGGTTAGTAATGAAGCAGTGAGAGTAGAAGGCTCAGCAATTTATTTAAAGCCTGGACAGAAAGTAAAATTAGAGGATTTAGTATATGGACTCATGCTTAGATCTGGTAATGATGCAGCACAAGTAATTGCTGAAAATGTAGGAGGAAGTATAGAAGGGTTTGTATATTTAATGAATGAAAAGGCGAAACAAATTGGAATGAAAGATACTCACTTTTCAAACCCACATGGTTTGGATGGAGATGGATCCCATTATTCGTCGGCCTATGATATGGCACTTTTAACAAGGTATGCAATGGGGAACGAAACCTTTAAGAAAATTTTTGGAACAAAAACGTATAAATCAGATTCGTGGGATTATCCGTGGAAAAACAAACATAAACTTGTGACGTCGTATTATGAATTTGCAACAGGGGGAAAAACAGGTTTTACGAAGAAAGCAGGAAGAACGCTTGTTACAACGGCATCAAAAGATGGACTAGATCTAATTGTCGTAACTTTGAGCGCTTCTAGTGATTGGGATGATCATATGAATTTATTTGATAAAGGTTTTGACCGTTTCGAACAAACAAAAGTTTTAGGACAAGGAGCACTTGCTGAAATAACCGAAAAGAAATACGCCAATCATGTTTACACGAAAAATAGTTTTTCAGTACCTTTAACTGAAGAAGAAAAAAAGAGCGTAGTATTAAAAGTTGAACTAGATAAAAGTGCAAAGCTTGTGGATGGAGTAAAGGTTGGAAAGACAGACGTTTATGTTGGCAATGAGAAAGTTGGAGAACGGAATTTATTTTATAGTAAACGAAAGTTAGTAGCTACAACGGGAATGTACTGGAATAATGTGAAAGAAATTTTTTCTTACATGATAGGTGTTGGGAACGATGGTTAATCTCGTATGGGTAGCGATGGCTGTCATTGGGATTGTGTATGCGATGATAAATGGAACAATGGAAGAAATAAATAAAGCTGTATTTGATGGAGCGAAAGATGCGGTAACGATTTGTATAGGACTCATTAGTGTTTTAGTATTTTGGCTCGGCTTAATGAAAATTGCAGAGGAAGCTGGATTGTTAAAAAAGTTAGTGGCACTTTTTATGCCGATAGTAAAAAGGCTGTTTCCAGAAATACCGAAGGATCATCCGTCAATGGGATTTATTTTATCAAATATGATGGCAAACTTTTTTGGTTTAGGTAATGCAGCGACCCCTCTTGGCATTAAAGCGATGGAACAATTGAAAGAGTTAAATGGAGGGAAGGATTCGGCGAGCCGTTCTATGGTAACGTTTTTGGCATTAAATACATCAGCGATTACTTTAATTCCTACGACCGTCATTTCGATTCGAATGACGTATGAATCAGCAAATCCAACTGAAATTGTTGGGGTAACATTCATTGCACAAGTACTCTCTATGATCGGAGCGATTTGGATTGACCGCTATTTTTACCGAAGAAGGAGTAGGAAGGGGCGGAAAAAATGAGCATTGTCAATACGATATCATTATGGGTAATCCCTTGTGTCATTGGTTTTATCCTTCTATATGGCACGATAAAGAAAGTTCCGACGTATGAATCGTTCGTTGAGGGGGGAAAAGAAGGGATTCAAATTGCAATCTCTATTTTACCGTTTATGGTTGGAATGCTCGTATCTATTTCCATATTTCGAGCTTCAGGTGCATTAGATGCAATGATATCAGTAATGAAGCCGATGTTAGATTTAATTCATGTCCCAGCAGAAATTGTTCCACTAGCACTTATACGTCCTATTTCGGGCTCTGCTGGTTTAAGTATTACGACCGATTTAATTGCGACGTATGGACCGGACTCGTTCATTGGGCGATTGGCTTCTACGATGCAAGGGAGTACAGACACAACTTTTTATATTTTAACAGTATACTTCGGAGCTGTTGGAATTAGAAAAATGGGAGATGCATTAAAAGTAGGACTTTTTGCCGATTTAATCGGAATTATTTGTTCGATTGTATTTGTTTCTCTATTGTTTCAGTAATGCTATTCATTTTTTATGCTATTTCGCTTATAATACGTATACGACCACTATTAAGGTGTTGCTTAATAGTGGTTTTTTTATGCGGTATTTTTGACAAAATAATGAACTTTTATTGTGAGCAATATGAAAAATATGGACAATAATAAAAGGTAAAAACATGATTTGACCTTTATATGTTTATTATCATCGCTATGTTGTTTAAGTAAGATGGAGCAAAAAGCCGTCAAGCGTATGCGGTTGCCAAGTCTTTCTAATGTAAGGTAAGATAAATTCGAGGTGAAAAAAAGAAATGGAACGATTACAAAAAGTGATTGCGCAAGCAGGTATTGCATCGAGAAGAAAGGCTGAGGAATTAATTCAGCAAGGAAAAGTGAAAGTTAACGGAAAAATAGTGAAGGAGTTAGGAACGAAAGTAACTCCTCAAGATAAAGTAGAAGTAAATAACATCCCTCTTGAAAAAGAAGAACCTGTTTATTTTTTACTATATAAACCAACTGGCGTAATTTCAAGTGTATCAGATGATAAAGGAAGAAGTGTTGTAACAGACTTTTTCCCGGAAATTACACAACGTTTATTCCCAATCGGACGTTTAGATTATGATACGTCTGGCGTATTATTAATGACAAACGATGGGGACTTCGCAAACGTATTAATGCACCCTAGATATAAAGTTGAAAAAACATATGTTGCAAAAATAAAAGGGCCTCTAACAGGTGAAAAAATCCGCATGTTAGAACGCGGTGTGATGTTAGAAGACGGAAAAACAGCACCAGCACGTGTGAAGATTATTTCTTGGGACAAGCGTAAAGAAATGGCGATTGTACAATTAACAATTCATGAAGGACGTAACCGTCAAGTACGTCGTATGTTTGAAGCGTTAGATTGTAAAGTAGTGAAACTAAAGCGTGAACGCTATGCTTTCTTAGAAGTAGGAAGCCTGCGACCTGGTGATGCAAGAGAATTGACACCACATGAGGTAAAACAATTACGTGCATTGGCTTCTACAAAGCCTCGCTAATCGATATTGTGAAAATTTCACCAGTGGAATGCTCCGCTGGTGATTTATTAAAAAATACATATATTCATCACTCGTCGAAGAGAGGGGAGACAATATGAAAAAAAATCGCTTATTATTTCGCGTTATTATTCTGCTCATTTTATGTGGTGCTGTAGGATTTACACTTTATCAAGGATATTTCTCTAAAGAAGAGAAAATGGAAATTGGAAAAGAAGCACCTAACTTTGTTGTGACAGATTTAGAAGGAAAGAAAATTGAGCTAAAAGATTTTAAGGGAAAAGGTGTATTTTTAAACTTTTGGGGTACGTGGTGTAAACCTTGTGAGAAAGAAATGCCTTATATGAATGAACTATATCCAAAGTATAAAGAAAAAGGCGTTGAAATCATTGCGTTAGATGCAGATGAAACGGATATTGCTGTTAAGAATTTTGTGAAACAATACGATCTTAAGTTCCCTGTTGCAATCGATAAAGGTGGAGAAATTATAAAAACGTATGGAGTAATACCATTACCAACAAGCTTCTTAATTGATAAAGATGGTAAGGTGATTCAAGAGATTAAAGGTGAACAAACGAAGGAACAATTGGAGGAGTATTTAAAGAAAATCACTCCGTAATAAAGAAAACCTTTACATACAAGGCGCTTACCTATAGTGCCTTTGGTTTAAAAATTCTGAGTATTGCGGTAACTTGAGGTTAGAATATACAATAGTACATATAGATACAGGGGCGGTGAGAGTGTTGAAAGAAATTAAATGTGAATGTGGACATGTGAATCCGATAGGAACTGTTTTTTGTGAAGCTTGCGGGAAACCATTTGAAAGCAATGAAAATATAAAACTATTGGATATGCGCTATGAGGGGAGTGCTCGGAGATCTCTCACGCAAACAAAAACGATTATTGATAAAATTTGGAGCTTTTTCTCTTCTGTAAAAGTCGGTGTATGGCTCATTGTAATCACTTTAGCTGCATCGGCGATAGGGACTATTTTTCCGCAAGAAATGTACATAACTCCAGGAATTGCACCAGCTGAATATTATAAGCAAGAATACGGATTTTTAGGGCAATTATACTATCAATTAGGCTTTAATAATTTATACGGTTCGTGGTGGTATATGATTTTAATTGCTTCAATTGGTATTTCACTTGTGATATGCAGTTTAGATCGTGTCATTCCACTTTATAAAGCTTTAAAGAAGCAAGGGGTGAAAAGACACCCTAGCTTTTTAAAGAGACAAAGATTATACGGTACTGGTACACCGCAAGATGGTGATTTTGAAAGAGTTCAAAAGAATTTAAAGAAAAGAAACTATAACGTAAAAGTGGAAGACGGAAATATTTTGGCGGAAAAGGGACGGTTTTCACGCTGGGGTCCATATGTGAATCATATCGGTCTCATCATCTTTTTATTCGGTGCGATGCTCCGTTTTTTACCAAGTATGTACGTAGACGAAGCGATTTGGTTACGTGATGGAGAAATGAAAGAAATACCAGGGACAGATGGTCAATACTATTTAAAAAACGAGAAGTTTATAAAGGAAGTTTATGATAAAAGTAAGGACAAGGAGGTTTTTGATGAAGCAATTGACCGTGTAGGTGATAAAATGATTGCGAAAAACTTCCAAACGAATGCTGTATTGTATAAAGCAGTAGGGGAAAATATAGCAGGACAAAAGCCGAAATTGGAAAAAGTAAAAGAAGCGGAAATTCGAGTGAATGAACCACTGAAATTTGATAAGTTTGCAGTGTATCAAGTGGATTATAAAGAAAATGAATTTAAAAGTATGTCCTTTAACTTGCAAAATAAAGAAAATAATCAAAAGTGGGGACCGATTAAAGTTGATTTAACAAACCCTACAGAAAAATATGATTTAGGAAATGGTTATTCTTTAGAACTATTAAGCTATTTCCCTGATTTTTATTTTGATGAGAATGGAAGACCAAATACAAAAACAAAATTACCAAACAACCCTGCATTTGTATTTAAAATGTTTACACCTGAAACACCAGATGGTGAAGTGAGTTTTGTTGGTATTCAGCAAAATATAGAACCTGATGGGAATAACAAATATAAAATGTCCTTTGCAGGTGTGGAAATGCAAAATGCAACAGCACTTACTGTAAGAAAAGATTTAACGCTTTGGATTCTCGGTATTGGAGGGTTTATATTTATGGTTGGTGTCATTCAAGGAATGTATTGGAATCATCGCCGTATTTGGATACAACGCGTTAATGATGAATGGTGGATTGCAGGACATACGAATAAAAACTGGTTCGGTTTAAAGAAAGATATTGAAAGAGTACTAGAAGGTACAGCAATTCCGCAACCAAATGATAAAGTAGTCGATAAAAAAATTAGTTAAGGTGGGGAAACGATATGGTGCAAATAAGTAGTAACTTTCTCTTTACCGCATTTATTTTATATTTAATTGCCACTCTATTTTTTGGGGGAGCAATTAAAGAAAAGGGTCATAAATGGGCAAATGTAGGAATAACGATTACAATTTTAGGGTTTATTGCACAAACAGTTTATTTTGTAACAAGGTGGATTGCATCAGGTCATGCGCCAGTTAGTAACTTTTTTGAATTTGGTACGTTTTTCGGCATGATGCTTGTCGGAGCATTTATTGTCATGTACTTTATGTACCGCGTAAGTATAATCGGACTATTTGCATTACCAGTTGCGCTTTTATTAATTGCTTATGCAAGTATGTTTCCGAGGGAAATATCACCGCTTATTCCATCTTTAAAAAGTAATTGGTTACATATTCACGTGACGACTGCGGCTGCAGGACAAGCAATTTTAGCAATTAGTTTTATTACGGGCGTTATGTATTTATTGAAAAATGTAGATCAATCAGTGAAAAGTAAACGTACATTTTGGCTAGAGACGGTAGTATTCACACTTGTTTGTACAGTTGGGTTTATTGGAGTAACAACGGTATATTCTAGTATGAAATATGAAGCAAAGTTTCAATGGATTGATAAAAATGAACAACAAGTGGAAATGAAATACAATCTTCCGGCTTTAGTGGGGCCGCATGAAGGGAAGTTACTGACAGACAATAAATTAGAGCCGACAGTTGAAGTTCCGGCGATTGTAAATGCGAAAAAATTAAATACTGTTATTTGGTCAGTGTTAGTCGGAACGTTACTCTATATTGTATTAAGACTAATTTTACGTAAACGAGTATCAGCGGCACTTCAGCCGTTAGTGAAAAATACGAATAGCGATTTGTTAGATGAAATAGGATATCGTTCTATTGCAATTGGATTCCCAGTTTTCACATTGGGTGCATTAATTTTTGCCATGATTTGGGCTCAAATAGCGTGGACACGTTTTTGGGGTTGGGATCCGAAAGAGGTTTGGGCACTTATAACGTGGCTCTTTTATGCGGCGGTATTACATTTACGTTTATCAAAAGGATGGCATGGAGAGAAGTCAGCATGGTTAGCGGTAATTGGTTTTGCAATCATTATGTTTAACTTTATTGTAGTAAACTTAATTATCGCGGGTTTACATTCATACGCATAGAGAAATAAAATAGGAGAGTGTATGTCACTTTCCTATTTTATTTTTGTCAACTTTTCTTCTTTTTTGAGAAAAACATGACAAAGTAGCGGTTGATTTTGTAAAATGATGTCGAGGACATTATATACTGTTCAAAAAAAATACATAGTTTTGGAAAAAAATTGAACAAACTTTATTATTCTTGTGAAGCATAATATGGGAAGTGAAACATTTAGAAGATTGCTTAAATAAACGAGAATAGCGCAACATAATAGTATAGAAGGGTAGGTGTGAACCGTTGTGGTAAAAGTACGCAACGGGTAGAAATGGAAAATGAATCAAGAATTTTAATTGTAGACGATGAGGATCGTATTCGTCGTTTGTTGAAAATGTATTTAGAGAGAGAACAATACACAATTGAAGAAGCAGACAATGGTGATACAGCTTTAGAAATGGCGCTGCAAAATGATTATGATTTAATTTTATTAGATCTTATGATGCCTGGTAAAGATGGTATCGAAGTATGTAAAGGGGTTCGTGAGAAGAAAGCGACGCCAATTATTATGTTGACAGCAAAAGGTGAAGAAGTAAATCGAGTACAAGGGTTTGAGGTAGGAACTGATGATTATATTGTGAAACCATTTAGTCCACGCGAAGTAGTGCTTCGAGTGAAAGCGGTCTTACGCCGTTCTGTACCAACAACATTCTTTACACAAGATACAACGACAAAAGATGTTACTGTGTTCCCTCATTTAACAATTGATAATGATGCACACCGTGTTACAGCAGATGGTAATGAAGTGAATTTAACACCGAAAGAGTACGAATTACTATTATTCTTAGCGAAAGCGCCTGATAAAGTATTCGATCGTGAGCAATTGTTAAAAGAAGTATGGCAATATGAATTCTTCGGAGATTTACGCACAGTTGATACGCATGTAAAGCGTTTACGTGAGAAGTTAAGCAAAAAATCACCAGATGCTGCGAAGATGATTGTTACTGTTTGGGGCGTAGGTTATAAGTTTGAGGTTGTGAACGACTGATGCTTTGGAGAAGTGTAGTAGGGAAGTTATGGATGACCATATTACTTCTCGTTTCGTTCGTGCTTGGATTTGTTGCGATTTTACTTTCACAGTTTTTTAGAACATATTATGTTGATATGAGTGAAGCTAGGCTTCAAAAAGTTGCAACAAGTGTTTCAGAGTTAATTGAAGAAGGTGCCGATGTAAAAACGATTGAGAATATCGCATACAAATTCTCTGATCCACTTTCAAGGATCATTATTGTAGAAGATGGTAAAGAAATATCTTCTTCACCGAAACAAGAAGGATTAGTCACTCTTACAATGGATGACTTAAAAGAAGATAAAGAATTAGCGGCTGTTTTTACAGACAAAAAAGAAATTAAGAATAACATTAGAAAAGCCTCTAATAGTAGAAAGAATAAAAATACTGAAAATGATATTATGATTGTCGGAAAACCAGTGCAGTCAAAAAATCAAAGTGCAGTGTTTGTATACGAATCTTTACAAGTACCGATACAAGGTATGGAAAGAACGACTGATTTTATATTCTTATCAGCAGGGATTGCGATTATATTAACAACTTTCTTTGCATTCTTTTTATCTACTCGAATTACAGCGCCACTTCGTAAAATGCGTGAGGTTGCTTTTGAGGTGTCGCGTGGGAAGTTTGATGCAAAAGCTCCTATGGTATCCCAGGACGAGATTGGTGAGCTTGCAACGGCCTTAAATCAAATGGGGAAACAGTTGAAGTTTAATATGAATGCCCTGCAGCAAGAGAAAGAACAGTTAGCTAGTATATTAAGTAGTATGGCAGATGGGGTTATTACATTAAATCAAGAAGGTGAAGTCGTTGTAATCAATCCGCCGGCTGAACATTTCTTACAAGTTTGGCAAGAAGAAAAAGAGATAGAGCTCAGTAAAAAACTGCCTTCTGAACTTGTTGAACTATTCCATCTCGTTGTAGAAAGCGAACAACAACAAGTGGTTGAAATTAATTTACAAAAAGGTAACTATGTAGTTCTTATGACGCCGCTTTACAATCAAACGAAAATTCGCGGGGCTGTAGCTGTATTGCGTGATATGACGGAAGAACGCCGTCTTGAGAAGATGCGTCAAGACTTTATTGCGAACGTATCACATGAACTTCGTACACCGATGGTCATGCTTCAAGGGTATAGTGAAGCAATTTTAGATGATATTGTGCAAACAAAAGAAGAAATTAATGAGTTTGTTCAAATCATTTATGATGAATCCGTTCGTTTAGGGAAACTTGTAAATGAATTGTTAGATTTAGCGCGTATGGAAAGTGGTAATGTAGAGTTACATATAGGTGAAGTTGATATTCATCCTTTCGTTGAAAAAATAGGTCGTAAATTCCAAGGGATTGCGAAGGATAAAGAAGTCGCGTTAACAGTTGATTTCAAAGATCCAATTGAGCAATACCCGTTTGATGCAGATCGTATGGAACAAGTATTGACGAATTTAATTGATAACGCAATACGTCATACGAACGCAGGCGGACATGTAACGCTTGTAATTGATACGAAAAATAATGGTCTTATTTTTGAAGTGCAAGATTCAGGCGCCGGTATTCCAGAAGAAGATATTCCATTTTTATTTGATCGTTTCTATAAAGCTGATAAAGCAAGAACACGTGGAAAAAAAGGTGGAACAGGACTCGGGCTTGCGATTGCAAAAAATATTGTGCAAGGTCATGATGGGAAAATTGCTGTTTCAAGTGTTGTTGGAGAGGGAACTACATTCTATGTCTATTTACCGAATCGTATAATTTAGATATTTGTTTTTAAAGTTGATAATGAATAAAGTTCTACTGTTTTTTATTTTTTTGTAAAATCAATTAAATAAATAATAGTAGAACTTTTTTTCTAACTTAGTCGAATGAAGAATAATGAGAGGGGTGTCGTAAAGCGATGAAATTATATACAAAAACAGGAGATAAAGGAACAACAAGTGTAATAGGTGGCAGAGTGGATAAAGATAATATCCGAGTGGAAGCATATGGCACGATTGATGAGGCGAATTCTCATATTGGATATGCGATGACTAAACTACAAGGCGGGGTTTTCGGAGATATTTACAATGAACTTGAAACGATTCAACATGAACTATTTGATTGCGGGGGAGACTTGGCGATAGTAGGTAAGAAAATTCCTTATAAAGTAAAAAATGAAATGGTCGAAAACTTAGAAGGTAGAATTGATTCATATATAGAAGAAGCACCGCCGCTAGAGCGCTTTATTTTACCAGGTGGAAGCGAGTCGGCAGCTGCTATTCATATTGCACGTACAGTTGTAAGGCGAGCAGAACGATGTATCGTGTCCTTGCAAAAGGAAGGAGAAATAAATGCAGTTGTTCTAAAGTATGTCAATAGATTATCTGACTATTTATTTGCAGTAGCTAGAGTAATAAACGCTCGATTACAAGTAAAAGATGTAGAGTATAATCGCAGTGCAATCGTTTTTCGTGATAAGAAAGAGAAGGAAGTGGAGTGATTCACTTTCTTTTTTTGTATACTTTTTTCTGTAATATACCAAAATAGAGAAGGTATGGTCGTAATTAGAAAACGGAGGATGTATATGAAAGCTTTAAAATACGGCGTCATGTTATTGACAGTACTGTTTTTATCTCAATTACATGTGTACGCAGAGGGAAATCAATGGGCATGGCCTGTTGAAGGACAGATAAGTGATTATTTTGGGACAAGGCACGGAAAACACTACGGTATAGATATAGCGGCACCGATCGGCGCGCCTGTGTCAGCTATTCAAGAAGGGAAGGTAACAAAGTCTTATTATTCAAGTAGTTATGGAAACGTTATATTTATTAAACATGGAGAATATGAGGCTGTGTATGCACATTTAAATAAGAGATATGTAGTTCAAGGGGATTATATTTCAAAGGGAGAAATAATTGGAGAAGTAGGAAATACAGGAGAATCCCGAGGTGCACACTTACATTTAGAAGTTCATCAAGGAAGATGGACGATGGCAAAAAAAAATGCGATGAACCCATTGCTTGTTTTACATGAACAAAGAAATGAAGCAGTTTCTTCATCGTTATACGTCGTCCAAAAAGGCGACACTCTAGTTAGCATTGCGCGGAAATTTAGAATGTCCGTTAAGGAAATTCAAGAAAAAAATGGGTTGCAACAAGAGCTGATTTATCCTAATCAACAATTATATGTAAAGTAAAAAAAAGAGCTAGTAACTAGCTCTTTTTTACCAAAAAATAAAGACACATATAAATCCAGAAATAGCTAAGTAGCTATATAAGTAAAATACTTTCGCTCTTGTTTTTTCGTTTGTTCGAAATAGTACAATAGTCGGTTCAATTAAACCAATTGTCAAACAAAGTAAACCAAGAAGCATACAACCGATTGAAATAGAGTACAGGGCGATTTGTGGTCCTTGAAATGGAATCATCCATTTTAATAAAAATGCAATGAGTGCAGTATAGCAAATGCTGCCGATGTATTTATTCAACGGTGCATTAGAACGGAAACCAGGAAGTTTTTTTAAGAAAGAGCGGGAAACAACTTCAGTTTGTAAAGATGTATGCTCTTCGATTATTTTTTGAGCTTCTTTTCCTTTTTGGAAAAGGGATAATATCCAGTTTCGCTCACCTTGAAAAATAAATTGTGAAGTTGTTAAATAATGATCCACCTTCACTTTATTCCAACTCTTCCACGGATGACGCTCACATAATTTTAATTTACTTTCTGTCTTTTTATCATACTGATAAATACTGATGCCATCTTCATCGAAAGCAGCATAGTATGTCTCGCTTGAGAATGTGCCTAAATCAATTGGACAGTAGAAAAGTAATTCTTTTTTTAAGTAAAAGTATTCTTTCCTTAAGTTTTTTTTCATTGTTTCTCGAATAGAGTGTCTCTTCTCTTTCTTCATGACATTTCCTCCATAATCCAGAAAATGTTCTTATCTTAACAATTCAACATCTTATCACTTTTAATTATATATGACTAGGGGATTCATAGGAGAAATGCCGAATACTAAAAAATATGGAGTGTATTGTAAAATATAATGAATGATTTTGATTATGTAAAATCAATAACTTATTTTTAATAAGTTACGATTTTTTTGTTCACAATACGATCATGTTGTTGTATAATGAAGTGGAAAATAGAATATCGGTCTATCTTCGGGGCAGGGTGAAAATCCCGACCGGCGGTGATGAACTATATGTGATTTTGTTCTAAGCCCGCGAGCCGTTAAGGCAGGATTTGGTGTGATTCCAAAGCCGACAGTACAGTCTGGATGGGAGAAGATGGAGGTTCAAGCGTTCAAAAAAGATAAGTATTTGAACGTCTGTTTGATGTGCCTTAAATTCTCCCTTTGTGTAAAACACAAAGGGTTTTTTCGTTCTATGAAAAAGTAGGCATAGCAGAACCTTTCCACTTTCCATGAGATGATCGATGGAAAAGGAGAGAGAAAGATGAAACAAAAAAACAGTGTAGTGCAGATGGTGAGTGTAGCGATGCTAAGTAGTATTGCATATTTACTGATGATGTTGGATTTCCCATTCCCAGGGCTTCCGCCATTTTTAAAAATTGATTTTAGTGATGTACCAGCTCTAATTGCTGCAATTATTTTCGGGCCGGTTGCAGGGATAATTGTAGAAGCGATAAAGAATATTTTACATTACGGGATTCAAGGGAGTTTAACGGGAGTACCAGTTGGAGAAATTGCTAACTTTATTGCAGGATGTTTATTTATTGGACCAGCAACTTTCTTATTTAGAAAGTATCGTACTGTTAAGAGTTTAACGACAGGATTAATGCTAGGGACAATTACAATGGCTCTTATTATGAGTGTATTAAATTACATCATCATATTCCCAGCTTACACTTGGTTTTTAAATTCACCAGCTATGTCTAGCGAAGCGATAAAGACAACGGTTGTAACGGCAATCTTACCATTTAATTTGATTAAAGGAATTGTTGTGACAATTGTATTTGTAGCGTTATTCTCACGCCTGAAAGTATGGGTGTTTGCAAAAATGAAAAATGCATAAAATATAAAATAAAACCATTAGTAGTATGTAACGACTAATGGTTTTTTAATAAGGAGAATGAAAATAGAAAACAAAAAATACCCCTCAAAGGAATGAGGGGTATTTTTTGAAGTTAATAAAAGACTATTCGAATTTTAAAGCATCGCCGTCGAATGATTCGTCAGCAACTTTAATTGAGTCAGTTGGACAACCTTCGAATGCATCCATCATATCTTCAAGTAATACATCTGGAATTTCAACAATACCTTGGTTATCGTCTAATGTTACGAATGCAATACCTTCATCATCATAGTCATAAATGTCTGGTGCAGCAGCGCCACAAGCACCACATGCGATACAAGTATCTTTATCAACGATTGTATATTTTGCCATCTTTTTTCCCTCCTGATAATATGTATGTGAAAAGCTCGCCATAAAAATTATAACCTTATTGTAAAACGGTTTTTAAAACTTTTCAACATAAAATTATAATGATAATCCTTATCAATTAGAGTGTCAACTAATTTCTGCATTATGTCATAAGATTTTCAAAATACGTAAATGTTATTTCGTTTGGTACAATAGAATATATACAAGTACATATTGCCCATATGATAAGTTTAATGAGTAACTAAGTTAGATTGAAAGGTGGAAGCGGTAATGCAAATACAATATACTGTATTGTATTGTTTAAAACAATTGAATGGTGAAAGGACCGTTTCTTCTATTTATTATTTATTAAAGGGAAAACGTTCTTCGCAAACGTTACAAGATGGAAATATGTTCCGAATTTCTTTTTTGTTTGGAATATATAAATCGCTAAATAGAGCTGAATATGATCGTGAAGTTGCAAAGTTGTTGCAAGCAGATTTGATTCAAGAGATACATGAAAATACATATTTGTTAACACCTAAAGGTAAAATGCAGTTACATACATGGGAGGAAGGGTATGCTTTTCCAGCGCATTTACATGGTTTGCACTATGGTGAATTAGGTGAAACATTTTGGAAAAGATTATCTTTAATTATTCAAACTATATCTAATTTACAACAGAATAATACGAAGTTTATTCCTATTCAACAAGATACAGAAATAATGGTGTGGGTGAAGCGATTTTTAACAGGTATGCCGTATAGGCGAAGTGAATTGGCAAAAAGATTATGGAAAGAAATACATACTCTTTTAAGGAAATGTGATGTGATAGAAGCGACGATTGTAACATATAGATTAACAGGATATGAACGTATCGGTTGTACATTGCAGCAGTTAGCGGAAATTACGAAACGAGATATTTTCAGGGTGTATTTTTTATTTTGGGGTACAATTCATTTCCTTATACAAGAAGTTCGCGATAAAGAAAATGAATTTCCGTTATTAGCTGAGATTATCTCTTATCCAAATGAGAGAGCTGAATTATTTAGTTTATCAACGAAAAAAACATATAATTTTTGGAGGCAAGGGCGCTCGTTAGAAGAAATAGCGACAATTAGAAATCTAAAGGTTGCAACGATAGAAGATCATTTTGTTGAAATTGCTTTGCGAGAAAGAGATTTTTCTATCGAGATGTTTATGGAAAAAGAAAAAATAGATAAAGTAACAGAAGTAATTGATGCATTACAAACACGTAAGCTGCGTGAGTTGAAACAAGCGGTTGGAGAGGGTATCTCTTATTTTGAAGTTCGTCTTGTATTGGCGCGGATGGAGGGTATAAATGAAACTTGAGGAATATTTATATAGGTGGTTTGGATATTCTGAATTTCGTCCAGGTCAAAAAGGGGTAATTACAGATTTATTGGAAGGTAAAGATGTTATAGCGATGCTTCCGACCGGAAGAGGGAAGTCTATGTGCTATCAACTTCCAGGGCTCATGCAAGAAGGGACAGTACTTGTTGTATCACCATTATTATCTTTGATGGAAGATCAGGTTACACAATTAAAATATGTTGTGAAAAACCGAGTGATAGCATTTAATAGTTTTCGGACATTACAGGAAAAAAGAGAAGCGATGAAAAGATTAGCTTCTTATAAATTTATTTTTGTATCACCAGAGATGTTGCAGTCGGAATTGTTAATAAGAGAATTGAAGAAAGTTCATATTTCATTATTTGTTGTGGATGAAGCTCATTGTATTTCGCAATGGGGTTATGATTTTAGACCAGATTATAAAAAACTAAATGTAGTTATTAAGAATATCGGGTCTCCTACGGTGCTAGCATTAACTGCAACAGCGACGAAAGATGTACTCCGAGATATAGCAGAGAGTTTGAATTTGGAGAATGTGACGCAGCATGTATACTCTATTGATCGTCCAAATATAGCAATGGAAGTACAATTTGTAGAGACGATAGAAGAGAAGAAAGAGGCGCTTTTGGACCAGGTGATGTATTTACAAGGGCCGGGGATTGTATATTGTTCAAGCAGAGCGTGGACAGAACGTTTAACGGAATATTTAAGAGGAAAAGGCGTTACTGGTGTCGCTTTCTATCATGGTGGTATGGAACATGAAGAGCGTATGTTAATTCAACAGCAGTTTATGAATGACCAATTACAGCTTGTAATATGTACAAGTGCTTTTGGTATGGGAGTAAATAAATCAAACACGAGATATATTATTCATTTTCACTATCCGACTAATATAGCTTCTTATTTACAAGAAATCGGAAGAGCTGGAAGAGATGGTGAACCAAGTATAGCTATTTTACTATGTAGTCCGTTAGATCACGATTTACCAATTTCAATAATTGAAGATGAATTGCCAAGCCAGTCACAAATACAATTTTTATTTTCTTTACTACAGGAAAGAATGTTTCAAACGAAAGAATTACCAATAGAAGAGGTAGAAGAAATTTGTTATAATGCAGCAAGATTTAATGAACAATATTGGCGTTTCATCCGCTATCATCTTGAACAGCTTGGAATCATACAACAGAGAAAATTAATATTAGAGAGCTTGTCAGATGAAATTATGACAAGATTAATAGCTGAAGTAGAAATCAGGCTACGTAATAAATATAGTGAGCTAGAAAACATGAAATCATGGATACAAGTGAAAGAATGTAGACGAGAATATTTGCTGCGACAGTTCGGTTACAGAAAAGAGGGCGAGTTAAAGAATTGCTGCGACTATTGTCATATTACAAAAACAGATTATAAAAAAAGACAAGCGCAACAATCGGATTTCGACTATAATTGGGAAACAGAGTTACAAAAGCTTTTCGGTCTAGAAAAGATGGGGGAATGATGAACATTCAAAGGCATAATATTGAAGATATGAGTCCGAAAGAAATAAGGCTGAATCTGTATATTACACAGTTCATTATTATTGGTATCGGTTGTTTACTAGCATATATACTATTCCGAGATATAAAATCGGTGTATAGTCTGTGGAAATGGGAACCGGTGTCTATACTTATAATAGGTGGCTTGTTAGCAATTGGTATTGTGTTATTAGATTATGTTGCAATGCGGGTGTTTCCAGAGTCTTGGTTTGATGATGGTGGTATTAACGATAGGATGTTTCAAGGGATGTCAGTTATGCATCTACTCGTTATTACGTTCATTATCGGCTTTGCAGAAGAATTTTTATTTAGAGGTGTAGTGCAGACGCACTTTGGAATTGTAATAGCGAGTTTTGTATTTGCAGTGTTACATATTCGGTATATAAAAAAGCCATTTTTGTTTTGTTTCGTCTGTTTCATTAGTTTTGTCTTTGGTTACGTATTTGAATGGACAGGAAATTTGTTTATAACAATCTTTGCACACTTTCTTGTTGATTTTATAATGGGACTCCAATTAAGAAAATAAATGGAAGGTGGTGGTGAACAACATGAGGAAACGAATTCCTGATTTTGAAGAGGAATTAGAAGTTGAGCGAGTGGAAGAAAAAGAAGGTTTACCGCCGCGTAGTGAAATTCATAGAAATAAAGAAAAAAAACAAAAGTTTAAAATGAATCATATTTTCGTTCGAGTTTTAACATTTCTATTCATATTACTACCAATTAGTATTTTATGGTATACAGATAAATATATTCAGGTGAAAAGTGATAGTAATAACGCTGGAAAAAGTGCATTTGAGGTTATTTTTTTTGATTCAGCTAAATCTGAGTCCGAGGCATCATCTGAGAAAGTCGTCACGCATACGGTGAAAGAGGGAGAAACTTTAGAAAGTATAGCGAAGCAATATTTTTCAGATGAAACTGGGATCGAAGTGATTAAAAAGTATAATGATTTACAAAAAGATGAAGTGAATGTAGGTCAAGAATTAAAAATTCCGATAAAAGATAAGTCCACAAAGCGAGAAAGTTAGTAAAATACTTACTATAAAAACTGAGGATTATCTTTATGAGGAGGGGAGTAAAAATATATGATATGGATTATCTTATTAAGTACTCTCGTTTGTATTGGTATTATAATGCTTCTTGTAATGTATACAGAAGCAATGCGTAATACGGTGCTAGAACATACTTTAATATTTGAAGAATTTCCGAAAAGTTTTCAAAAAGTAAATGTATTTTTTATATCTGATATTCATAGAAGGGTCATTTCGAATTCGTTAATTGAACAAGTAAAAGGAAGAGTTGATCTTGTAATTATTGGTGGTGATTTAGCGGAAAAAGGTGTCCCTTTATCGAAAATCTCTGCAAATATACAAAAGCTAAGAGCGATAGCTCCTGTATATTTTGTATGGGGAAATAATGATTATGAAATTGAATATCATGAATTAGATGCTTTATTATTAGAAAATAATGTAAAAGTTTTAGATAATACAAGAGTTGTATTTGAGTCTGAATTAGGAGAGAAAATTTGTTTGCTCGGTGTAGATGATGTTGGTTTGGAACGTGATCGTTTAGATTTAGCGTTGGCTGATTGTAAAGAAGATGGTTTTCGCATATTAATTAGCCACAACCCTGATATAATAAATAAAATGTCTGGAAAAGAACAAATTTCACTTGTGCTAAGTGGACATACACATGGAGGGCAGATTCGATTATTCCCATCTAAAAAATATTTAAAAGGTGGCGTATATAAGCATTCAAATATAACTCTTTTTGTTAGTAATGGGTATGGAACAACGTTGATTCCACTTCGCTTCCGAGCACCTGCTCAAACACATATTATTACGTTATGCGGAGGGAAATGATGCCAACTCTAAACGGAAAATATAACATAAAAGCTGTTTCAAAAATAATTGGAGTTCAACCAAGTACGCTTCGTGCATGGGAAAGAAGATATCAAATGATTGCCCCAAAGCGGAATCATGCGGGGCATCGATTATATACAGAAGAGCATATTCAAATTTTGAAATGGTTAATGGACAAGGTTTCTTCCGGCATGATGATTGGACAAGCAGTTCAATTATTAGAAGGGAATCGTTTGCAGAATAGTGTTCAAAATGAAATACATTACGATAGAGAAGTTGTTTTAGTGGACGATTTACTACAAGCTTTGTTAAAATTTGATGAAATTACAACTTCTGCATTGTTAAACGAGGCTTTTAGTATTTATGCAACAGAAAAAGTTATCGCAAGTATTGTTCTTCAAGTGTCAAATAAATTGTTAACGTTAAAAAATAATAATGAAGTTACAATGGTGCAATTCCAATATGTCGTATCATTTTTACAAACGCGTCTAGGGATGGTATATCATAATGCATCATCGTTTTCTTCTATACACAAAGTTGTTGTGTTAGAAAGTAATATGTTGAAAGGGTTTGTTTTCTCAACGTATTTACGATTAAAAGGATATGAGGTGATATATATTAGGGCAAGCTTAGCGGAAGATGGTATTACGTTAGCTGTTGAGCAAATAAGACCTAAATATGTAGTAATCTCTTTTGATGACGGACGAGAACTGAAGAACGCAACGAGCTACTTGAATTTGTTGCAAGAAAAAAGTGAAAACCTTTCTGTTGGGGTTATAGGAGAAATAGGTGCTGGAGATCAGTTGAACATTCAAACAAGCCTAATTGGTGACACGAAAGAAGAATGGGATGATTGGTTAAAAATGTTAGAATAGTTGTTCGAAAAGAACCATCTATTTTCTATTTCATATAATAAAAATTATATTCATTGGTTGCGTAGGGAGGGTATGAGATGAGGCTGGAACGATTAAATTACAATAAGATAAAAATTTTCTTAACATTTGATGATTTATCTGAACGAGGATTAACGAAAGAAGATTTGTGGAGAAATGCACCGAAAGTACAGCAATTATTTCGTGATATGATGCAAGAAGCAAATAAAGAATTGGGATTTGAAGCAGATGGCCCGATTGCAGTTGAAGTATTTTCTCTACAAGCGCAAGGAATGGTCGTAATTGTAACGAAAGAACATCAAGAAGCGGATACAGATGATGAGTTCCGTGACGAGTTTATTGAAATGCAAGTGACTCTAGATGAAAGCGAGCATATCCTTTATGAGTTTGCTACACTAGATGACGTAATTAACCTGTCGAATCGTTTATATAACCTTGATGTAACTGGCGGAAAATTATATACGTGGGATGGGCGTTTCTATCTTTGGATGGAAGAAGAGGAGCAAATACAATTACTGAAGGCAGATTTTATAGCTATTTTAGCGGAATATGGTAATCCGTCTACAGCAACTATTTATCGTCTAATGGAGTATGGTAAAGAATTAATGGCTTCTCAAGCAATTGAACAAATACACAATTACTTTGTGAAAAAACAAAACCTTAGCTAACGTAACATAGCTAAGGTTTTGTTTTTTACCTTACTTAAATGTATTTTTTCAAAGTACTGTACATGAATAAAATAAAAAATATTTAAATATTTAAGTATTTTACTTTTCTAAAAGCGATAAAAGGACTATAATGATAGTGAAAACGCTTGCAAAAGAAAATACTTTGTATATATTTGTTAGCGTTTTCTATTGCATTCCAAATTTAACGGTGTATACTAGGCAATGAAGGTTTACTAAACAAGTGAAATTACAGGGGGTTTACTTACTATGGTAGCCGAAAAGGGAACTCAAACAAAAACACAACAACAAAGGGAACAACATTTTGAACTATTGAATTCAACACAAATTGTTATCAGTGAAGCGTTAGAAAAATTGGGTTATCCAAACGAAGTATATGAATTATTAAAAGAACCAGTTCGTATGATGACAGTGAAAATACCAGTTCGTATGGATGACGGGACTGTTAAAATATTTACAGGATATCGTGCACAACATAATGATGCTGTTGGTCCAACGAAAGGTGGAATTCGCTTCCATCCGAATGTAACAGAAAATGAAGTGAAAGCACTTTCAATTTGGATGAGTTTAAAATGTGGTATTGTTGATTTACCATATGGCGGAGGTAAAGGTGGAATTATCTGTGACCCGCGTGAAATGTCATTCCGTGAGTTAGAAAGATTAAGCCGCGGTTATGTACGAGCAATTAGCCAAATCGTAGGACCGACGAAAGATATTCCAGCTCCAGATGTATTCACAAACTCTCAAATTATGGCATGGATGATGGATGAGTATAGCCGTATTGACGAATTTAATTCACCAGGATTTATTACAGGTAAGCCACTTGTATTAGGTGGATCACATGGACGTGAAACAGCAACAGCGAAAGGTGTTACAATTTGTATTCGCGAAGCTGCAAAAAAACGTGACATTGATATTAAAGGTGCACGCGTTGTTGTTCAAGGATTCGGTAATGCTGGTAGCTTCTTAGCTAAATTTATGCATGATGCAGGTGCGAAAGTTATTGCGATCTCAGATGCTTACGGCGCATTACATGATCCAAACGGATTAGATATTGATTATTTATTAGACCGTCGTGATAGCTTCGGTACAGTAACAAAACTATTTAATAATACAATTTCAAACAAAGAATTGTTAGAACTTGATTGCGACATTTTAGTTCCAGCTGCAATTGAGAACCAAATTACAGAAGAAAATGCTAATGATATTAAAGCAAAAATCGTTGTTGAAGCTGCAAATGGTCCAACAACATTAGAAGCAACTAAAATTTTAACAGATCGCGGAATTTTACTTGTTCCAGACGTATTAGCGAGTGCTGGTGGGGTAACAGTATCTTACTTTGAGTGGGTACAAAATAACCAAGGTTACTACTGGACTGAAGAAGAAGTAGAACAACGTTTAGAAAAAGTAATGGTAAGATCATTTGATTCTATTTATGAAACAGCACAAGTTCGTAAAGTGAATATGCGCTTAGCAGCGTATATGGTCGGTGTTCGTAAAATGGCTGAAGCAAGTCGCTTCAGAGGTTGGGTATAATATTATATTGTGAGAAAACGTGATTCCTTTCGAGGGAATCACGTTTTTTTGTTGAAGTATTAGAGTGAGGTGTCGTAAATGGGAAATGAAATGATGGAACGGGTAGAACAATTAGAAGAAAAGGTTAAGAGGTTAGAGGGAGAACTTGCAAGAACGACGAAAGCCAAAAAGACAAGTATTGTTCGGGTGTTCGGGGAAGGGCTACTGTTTTTAATATTTGGTGCGGTTGTAGTAGGGCCAATTATCGCCTTTGTAATCACGATTCTTACTGGATTTGCTGAAAAATAAAATAAAAACAAAAAGAACGCTTGTTCTATGCGAACAAACGTGCTATACTCTCCTTAGATAAACAAAACGGAAATGATTTTAAGGAGAGATAAATGATGAAAATGACAGTAGACCAAAGATTTATGATGCCAGCGGATGTTGTAGAACGAGTGGAAGTATTAAGAAACAAACAAAGTAAGCGCGGCACATTATTACAATCAGTAAATAAATTTTTCGGTTTAGATACGAAAGAAGATTGTGTTTGGTTTTACGGTTTTTATGGAGTTGCTGTAAGTATTTTATTATTTATGGTGTTCACATCAAATATTTTCGATTTTCTCTTCGCGTAAGAAATATGCTATAAGGACATTGCTACCGAATACATATATAAAGAAGTAAGGTAATCTTCTGAAGCGGGAGTTGGTAGTAATGGCGATGTTTCCTATAGAGCGTAACTATATTGGATATGGAAGTTCACGGCCGGGAATTCCTCTTTCTAAAGTAAGGTTTATTGTAAGCCATGATACGGGGAATCCTGGTAGCAATGCGATTGGGAATCGGGATTATTTTAATGAAATACAACCGAAAGCTTCGGCACATACATTTATAGATGACAAAACAATACTAGAAATTATTCCTATAAATGAAGTTGCCTACCATGTTCGATATGGTGTGCCGGCAGATAATGACTTATATGGGTATGATGCTAATAAGGCTGCCATTGGAGTGGAGCTTTGTTATGGTGGTGATGTTAATTTTTGGGAAGCATATACACGTTTTACGTGGTATCATGCGTATTTATGTCAAAACTTCGGCTTGAATCCGAAAAAAGATATCGTATCACATAAAACACTTGATCCAGCCAGAAAGATTGATCCTGAAAATGTTTTAGGGAAACAAGGTATTAAATTTCAGCAGTTTTTAGCAGATGTCTATCGGATGTACGTTTCGTTTAGATGACAAATATATGAAAAATGAATACAATAAAGATAGGTGCCTACTGCTGTAAGTAGGTTTTTTCTTGTTTTTATAAATAGTGTATTGGTAGAAGACTAGGAGTGAACCGAGTATGCAGAAAGAAACAGCTATCATAATTGGAGGCGGTCCGTGCGGATTAGCAGCAGCAATTTCGTTGCAAAAGGTAGGGATAAATCCGTTAGTAATTGAAAAAGGAAACATTGTAAATGCGATTTATAATTATCCAACCCATCAAACATTTTTCTCTTCTAGTGAAAAATTAGAAATTGGTGATGTAGCTTTTATTACAGAAAATCGTAAGCCTGTTCGAAATCAAGCGCTTGCGTATTATCGTGAAGTAGTAAAGCGTAAATCTGTACGTGTAAATGCTTTTGAACGAGTGGAGAAAGTTCAAAAAGATGGAGAAGTTTTTCAGGTTGAAACGACAAAGCGTGACGGAAGTAAAGAAATGTATATAGCGAAATATATTGTTGTAGCAACTGGATATTATGACAATCCAAATTATATGAACGTTCCAGGTGAGGAATTGAAGAAGGTAGCTCACTATTTTAAAGAAGGACATCCTTATTTTGATCGAGATGTAGTAGTTATAGGTGGGAAAAACTCGAGTGTAGATGCCGCGTTAGAGCTTGTGAAAGCTGGTGCGCGTGTAACGGTACTATATCGCGGAAGTGAGTATTCACCAAGCATAAAGCCGTGGATTTTGCCAGAGTTTGAGGCGTTAGTCCGAAATGGTACAATTCACATGCATTTCGGGGCTCATGTGAAAGAAATTACTGAACATACATTAACGTATACAGTTGATGGCGAAGCATATACAATCCAAAATGATTTTGTATTTGCGATGACTGGTTACCATCCTGATCATAGTTTCTTAACAAAGATGGGTGTTCGGATTGATGAAGCGACAGGACGTCCAATTTATGCAGAGGATACGATGGAAACGAACGCTGCAAATATTTTCATTGCAGGTGTAATTGCTGCTGGAAATAATGCAAATGAAATATTTATTGAGAACGGTCGATTTCATGGAGATGCAATTGCGCAAACCATCGCAACAAGAGAAATATAAAAAGAAGCTGTCGGAATAAACTTCGACAGCTTCTTTTTTAATCGTGCATAAACATGTTTTGGATTGCTTCATGAGAAGTTGTATTCTCTAATGCAACTAATAATTTAATACGTGCTTTTTGAGCGTTTAAACCGTATGTGAATACAATACCCATATCTTTTAATTGTTTGCCGCCACCTTCATATGAATATACATCTTGAACGATCCCATTGAAACAGCGAGAAACTAATACGACAGGAATTCCTTTATTTATTAGCCGTTCTAGACTAGGAAGTGTTCTTGGAGGTAAATTACCTTGTCCAAGCGCTTCAATAACAATCCCGTCTACTGGAAGATTTTCAATTGCTGCTAACAATGTATCGTCCATACCAGCGTACGCTTTTAGAACGACTACATTTTTAGAAACCTTATTTACTGAATATGTTTCGTGATGTACTAAAGCATGGTGGAATACAACACCACGTTTTGTTACCATACCGATTGGTCCATACTGTGGACTTTGGAATGTTGCTACATTACTTGTATGTGTTTTCGTTACGTTTGTAGCGCAATGAATTTCGTCGTTTAATACGACTAAAACGCCTTTTTCGGCAGCTTCACTACTGCTAGCGACTTTTACAGCTGATAAGAAGTTATATAGACCATCAGCACCTAATTCATTGCTAGAGCGCATTGCGCCTGTTACGACGATCGGAATAGTTGCTTGTACTGTTAAATCTAAGAAGTAGGCTGTTTCTTCTAATGTATCCGTACCATGCGTAATGACTACGCCATGAATGTTGTCTTGTTTTACTCTTTCATCAATGATGACTTGTAATTGTAACATTTCGCTCGGTGTCATATGAGGAGATGGTAGATGAAACACATCTTCAACGATTAAATCAACATCGCCTTCTAAATCAGGAATGAATTTTAAAAGAGGATTTTTTTTACCTGGTTGTACGACCCCAGTTTCTTTATCTTCCTCCATTGCAATTGTTCCACCTGTGTGTAAAACTAGGATTCTTTTCAATGCTTATACCCCTTTCAAGTAAAAAAATACATTTAGAACATAACATGTTTTGAGTAAATTCGACAATGGAAATGTATAAAAGTATGCCTCGAAAATGACAATAAAATGAAATGCAATATGTACGATGTATAAAATTACGAAACGAAATGTGCAAATACAGTATAGGAGGGAGCCATTACGTTGAAAAAGATGGAAAGAATGCTTATTCGTATATTAATAATACAATTCATTTGTCTTTCTGTTGTGCAATTGTTATTTATACATAAGTCATCAGTGAAATATTTATCTAAAATTGTTTATTATGAAGGTGTCATGGTAAAAAACAAAGCAGAAATCTTACAGGTGAATAGGTAGTTTTCATTTTCTTCTATGAAGGATTATGCTACAATAATTGAGGATTTAATGACGTGAAGCAAATGAGAAGAAGCAGGAGAATACCTGCTTTTCGTTTTGTTTTATAAGTGAAAAAATGAGGTGTTACGATGGATAAAAGAATTTCAATTGCTATAGATGGTCCAGCAGCTGCTGGAAAAAGTACAGTTGCGAAAGTTGTAGCGAAGAAGCTTTCTTACGTTTATATTGATACAGGCGCAATGTATCGTACGATTACATACGCAGCCCTTGAGCAAAAAGTGGACATTGAAAATGAAGAGCAGCTAATGGAAGTTGTAAAGAATGTGAAAATCGAGTTTCAGCAAGGAGAAAATACACAACTTGTATTTTTAAATGGACAAGATGTTTCTGAAGTCATTCGTACACCTGAGGTAACGAATCGAGTATCGATTGTGGCGAAACATCGCCTTGTTCGTGAAGAAATGGTACGCCGTCAACAAGAGTTAGCGGAAAAAGGCGGCGTTGTAATGGATGGTCGTGATATTGGTACGCATGTGTTACCAGATGCTGAAGTGAAGATCTTTATGCTTGCTTCTGTTGAAGAAAGAGCAGAAAGAAGACATTTAGAAAATATGAATAAAGGTTTCGATTCTAATTTAGAGCAGTTAAAAGAAGAAATTGCTCAGCGTGATAAATTAGATTCAGAACGCGAAGTTTCTCCTCTAAAAAAAGCTGATGATGCATTGGAATTAGATACAACTTCTTTATCAATTGAAGAAGTTGTCCAAAAAATTATGGGTATTGTTTCGGGAGTGTTTGCGAAATAAAGAAAGGGGGTAGCCTCTTTCTTTTTTGTTTATATAAAAATGTAAAGGATACGTGAATTGTGAGTCTCTTTCCTTGACAAATGACCGGATTTATAAGAAGTTAGTTAAAGAGGAATAAAACTGTCAGAATATATTCGCTATTATATTTCAAAACATACTTTCTTCAACATGATTTTGCTGTATACTATTTATATAGGTTTAATATATTTTCTAGTGAAATGTATGAAGCTTACGTATGTGATGATAAATTCTTAAACATGCAAATGAAAACAATTGTTTTCATTTCGTATATACATAAAAAATGCTTTGTCAATTCTGTAGGGAGGTATTTCCATGGTAGAGAAAATGAATGAAGAAGTTATGGATTCAAAAGAATTACAAGTTGGTGACGTTGTTACAGGTTCTGTAACGAAAGTTGAAGAGAAACAAGTGCTTGTAAATGTTGGATACAAAACAGATGGCGTAATTCCAATTAGTGAATTAGCTAACGTTCATATTGAAAAAGCAAGCGATGTTGTAGAATTAGATCAAACACTAGAATTAAAGGTTATTAAGTTAGAAGAGGATGATCTTGTATTATCTAAACGTGCTGTTGATGCAGAAAAAGCATGGGTAGAATTACAAGAGAAATTTACTTCTGGTCACGTATTTGATGTTACCGTAAAAGATATCGTGAATGGTGGATTAGTTGTGGACCTTGGTGTTCGTGGCTTTATACCAGCTTCACTTGTAGAAGTACATTATGTAGAAGATTTTACTGACTATAAAGGCAAAACATTAGCCGTGAAAATTGTTGAATTGGACCGTGAAAAAAATCGTGTAATCCTTTCGCATAAAGCGGTAGTAGAATTAGAACTAGATTCTAAGAAGAAAGAAGCAATTTCTTCATTAAAAGAAGGCGACGTTGTTGAAGGGACAGTACAACGACTAACGGATTTTGGTGCTTTCGTTAATGTTGGCGGTGTGGACGGTTTAGTTCATATTTCACAAATTTCACACGAACGTGTAGAGCAACCTTCTGAAGTATTAGAGCAAGGTCAAAAGGTAAAAGTAAAGGTATTATCTGTTGATGCTGACACACAACGTATTTCTTTATCAATTAAAGCAGCTCAACCGGGACCTTGGGAAAATGTTGGTGGCGAAGTAAAAGCTGGAGATATTCGTGAAGGAGTAGTAAAACGTCTTGTTACATTCGGTGCATTCGTTGAAATTTTACCGGGCGTTGAAGGTCTTGTGCATGTATCTCAAATTGCAAATCGTCACGTGAAAAATCCAAATGAAGTATTGGAAATGGGACAAGAAGTAAAAGTGAAAGTGCTTGAAGTGCATGTAGCAGAGAAACGTATTTCTTTAAGTATAAAAGAAGCGCTTGAGGAAAATAATGTAACTGAAGATTATAGTCAGTATGAACCGAATGCTGATTCTGCTACTTTCCAATTAAGTGACATTATTGGTGAACAACTGAAAAAATTAAAAAAATAAAGAGGGGTACAAGTGGTAAGGGCAAAACGTAAATTAGATCATATTGAATACGCTCTTTCTACTGGTCAGTCTCGTACGCATGGCTTTCATGATATTGATTTTGTGCATCAAAGCTTGCCAAATTCAAATTATGACACAATAACATGTGAAACAAAAATCGGCGAACTTTCACTAAGTTCGCCGATTTTTATCAATGCGATGACTGGTGGTGGAGGAGAGAAAACGTTACATATTAATGAGCAATTAGCATATGTAGCGAAACATCATAACCTTGCTATGGCTGTAGGATCGCAAATGGCAGCGTTAAAAGATGAAAGTGAGGCTGCTTCTTATAAGATTATTAGAAAGGTAAATCCAAATGGTATTTTCTTTGCTAATTTAGGTAGTGAGGCAACTGTTGAACAGGCAGAGCGTGCTGTTGATATGGTTGAAGCGAATGCATTGCAAATTCATTTAAATGTCATACAAGAGTTAACGATGCCAGAAGGAGACCGTGACTTTACTGGTGTACTTCAGCGTATTGAGAAAATTGTTTTAAATAGTAAAGTTCCTGTCATTGTAAAAGAAGTTGGATTTGGGATGAGTAAGGAAACAATGCAACAGTTAGCGAGCGTAGGTGTAACGGCAATTGATATTGGCGGACAAGGTGGTACGAATTTTGCTGCTGTTGAAAATGAAAGAAGACAGCGAATGCTTTCTTATTTTAATAACTGGGGCATACAAACAGCTACCTCGATTATTGAAGCAACCTCTACAAATAATAACCTCTCTTTTATTGCATCTGGGGGTATACAAACAGCGCTTGACGTAGCGAAAGCAATCGCATTAGGGGCGAATACAACTGCATTCGCTGGCTATTTTTTACGAATTTTAATGCAAGATGGTATCGAGAAGTTAGTGGATGAAATTGATCTATTACATACAGATTTGAAATTTATTATGACAGCTCTCGGTGCGAAGACGATAGAAGAGTTACAATCTGTACCTCTTGTTGTAAAGGGCGAAACGTATCATTGGTTAACGCAGCGTGGTATTGATACGACGCATTATAGTAGGAGATAAAAAATCAACCGTTTGGTTGGTTTTTTTGTATTCTTTTCTTTTTTTAAAATTATAGCGCGGGAAGGGAGCTATTGTTACGTATAATCCTAAAAATGGAAGCGTTAATATTGCCAAGGGAATTAGGACAAGACAAGAATAATCCATCAGAAGATTCATATGTAAATTATTATTTCGATATACCAAATGATGTGGATTTAAGTACAGCTGAAGTAGTCTTACTTTCTGATCAAGGAAACATCATAGGAAGCAGAAAAGTTAAAAAGGAACGAGAAAATATTGCTGATGTGAAGAAGGAAGTGGAGCGAAAGTTAAAAGAATTAGGGGAGACGAATTATGTACGTGTAGAAGTAAATAGTAAAGATTCTTCTCTTCAAACGTATTATGTTATTACATATTCTAAAAAACCAACAGGTATAGTTACGATTGATGCCACGTCAAGTGATCGGATCTATAATGCTAAAAGAAAAGAATTATATTATGAGTATAAAATATGAAAGAATTATGTAAAAGACGGTTTCGTACAATATCGAAACCGTCTTTTTGTATTCATTAGTGCTGATTCTGTTTTCGAGCTTGCTCAGGTGTATCAAGTCCAGTTGCACCCGGATATTGTAGTGATTGGTCACGATCAGATTCAACGCGGCGAGATTCTCTTAGTTTTCGTTCTTGACGATCTTTACCCATAATGAATAGCACCTCCTTATTAAAAGTGTTGCTGTTATATGAAAAAACTATGCGCGAAGAAAGTGGATTAACTTTCATAAAAAGTTCCCATAATGGAAAACATAGGAGGTGAAATGATGGAAGGGAGTACTTTTTATTTTGTAGCTTGGATAGGGTGGATTGTCGTAACATTTTTTATGAAAAAGGACTCTATTCGGTGGAAGATAAGCGCCTGTATATTGATTTTTATTATTTGTTCTCCGTTACATGTAACGATTGCTTCATTTACGGTATCAGTAAATGCACTTTTACTTTCTGGTATAGCTTTTATAGGACTCACGCTCTATTCTATTTGGAAAAAATTATATAGCTTACTTTCGGCACTTATTATTGCAATGTTATATACAAGTTTTCATTTGTTAGAAGTATATGATCCAATTTGGATTGTGGTGGACAGGTTATTTTTGTTAAGTAGTGCTCTTGTATATGCATCCGTTTTATTACATGAGGATCGCATATTACGACTATGTTCTCTTTATATAGGAATGTTACAGGGAGAATTGTTTGTGACAATTATTTTTCGGAAACTGCATTTTCCTTACGATTACGGTAGTTTAGCGTTTTTTGATATCGTTGCTGTTTCTACATTATTCATGGCAATTTTATTTTGGATTGCGAAAGCCTCCGTACACATGGAACAGTTTAAGAGGAAAACACGTAAAAGAAAGGCGAGGGTAATACATGATTGAATATACACCGGCCATTTTATGCGGCGTAATAGCAGGGACAGTAACGAGAGTGCTCATGCTTCGGACAGATACCCGGCAATATCCGACGAGGCTCCACGGGAAAATTATTCATATTGCGATGGGGTTAATTGCGGCGGCTTTAGGAGCGATTGCAATTCCGTCTATATTGAAAAAAGATTTTTCTGCCATTACGTTTCTTACGTTAGCAGCAACACAGTTTCGTGATGTGCGTAATATGGAAAGAAATACACTTCAACAATTAGATGGTTATGAGCTTGTACCACGTGGGAATACATATATTGAAGGAATTGCATTAGTTTTTGAAAGTCGCAACTATTTGGCGATGTTAACGTCGTTTGTAACGACGTTTGCTTATATAGGGTTCCGTTCATGGATTGCTGGAGTCGTTATGGCTATCATCGCATTTTTTATCGCGAAAACATTAATGTCTGGTAAGAGGTTGCATGATCTTGTTGATATCGAGCATGTTCCACTTCGTTTTGAAGGGGCGGGGCTATATATTGATAATATTTACATTATGAATATTGGATTGCCAGCAAGACAAGAGGAAATTATGAAATATGGAATGGGCTTTATTTTAAGACCGAAATCAATTGATGCGATGGTGACAATCTCAAACTTAGGGCAACGACAAGCTATTTTACATGATGTTTCTGTTGCTTTAGGGATTTATAGAGATTCTGGTACGCCGGCACTTGCGCCGCTAGCAAAGCGTGATTTAGAGGATGGCAGGGTTGGAATCTTTGTCTTACCACAAGATCAAGATGTGGAGAAAGCAATAGGTGTCATAGGGAACGTGCCGACGTTAGAGAGTGCTGTTCATATGTCATCGGAAGCCCCGAAAGGAAGGGGAGATAAGAGATGATGTTAGAAAGTGTAATTCTTGCAGTTATTACAACGACTCCGGAGAAATTTGCTGGTGGTGCCCCTCTGTTTACTTGTGAATCGACAGAGGAGTTAGAATTTGTTGCAAATAATTTAGAGGCAATTCTAGATGGCATTGCGCATCGCTTACAAGAGAATGTATATATTATTGTGAAACATTAGCAACGTGTGTTATAATGTGAGGTGTTTTGATACGCTGAGAAATATTCTGGAATGCAAATCCCTTCTTGCACAAAGAAGGGTTTTTTACATAATAAACAGAAGCAAGTTGAAAGGATGAAAGTATATGCCGAAACCAGTAATAGCAATAGTAGGCCGCCCGAACGTAGGGAAATCTACTATTTTCAATAGAATTGTTGGAGAGAGAGTTTCAATTGTAGAAGATATTCCAGGTGTAACGCGCGATCGTATTTATAGCGCTGGAGAATGGTTAAATCATGAATTTAACATTATTGATACAGGTGGAATTGATATTGGAGACGAGCCATTTTTGACACAAATTCGTCAACAAGCTGAAGTGGCAATTGATGAAGCGGATGTTATCATTTTTATGACAAATGGTCGTGACGGTGTAACAGCAGCTGATGAAGAAGTTGCGAAAATATTATATCGTTCAAATAAACCGGTTGTACTTGCAGTAAATAAAGTGGACAATCCGGAAATGCGCAGTGACATTTATGATTTCTATGCATTAGGATTTGGTGAGCCATTCCCAATTTCAGGTACACACGGATTAGGATTAGGTGACTTATTAGACGAAGCTGCACAGCATTTTCCAAAGATTGAAGAAGACGGATATGATGAAGATACAATTCGTTTCTCTTTAATTGGACGTCCAAACGTAGGGAAATCATCACTTGTAAATGCTCTTCTTGGTCAAGAGCGTGTAATTGTTAGTAATGTAGCAGGAACAACTCGTGATGCTGTCGATACACCATATAGTAAAGATGGAAAAGATTATGTAATTATCGATACAGCTGGTATGCGTAAAAAAGGGAAAGTGTATGAAAGTACAGAAAAGTATAGTGTACTTCGTGCACTAAGAGCGATTGAACGTTCTGACGTTGTTTTAGTCGTTTTAGACGGTGAAGAAGGAATTATTGAACAAGATAAAAAAATCGCTGGATACGCTCATGATTCAGGGCGAGCTGTCGTGATCGTTGTAAACAAATGGGACGCAGTGAAAAAAGATGAGAAAACAATGAAAGCATTTGAAGAAAACATCCGTGCTCATTTCCAATTTTTAGAGTACGCACCGATTGTATTCTTATCTGCAAAAACGAGAAAACGTACACAAACGTTAATACCGGTTATTGATGAGGTAAATGAAAGCCATAGTATCCGTATTCAAACGAACGTATTAAATGATGTAATTATGGATGCGGTAGCGATGAATCCAACGCCAACGCATAATGGTAGTCGTCTGAAGATTTTCTATGCAACACAAGTTGCGGTAAAACCACCAACATTTGTTGTGTTTGTAAACGATCCAGAACTATTGCACTTCTCATATGAGCGCTTCTTAAAGAATCGTTTACGTGAATCATTCGGCTTTGTAGGAACACCGATTCACATTATCGCTAGAGCAAGAGACTAATGGAGAGGATGTGATTTTATGACAAAAATCACAGTAGTTGGAGCAGGTAGCTGGGGAACAGCGTTAGCGATGGTATTAGCTGACAATGGGCATGATGTACGTATTTGGGGAAATCGTTCTGAACTTATGGATGAGATTAATACAAAACATGAGAATAGTCGATATCTCCCAGGAATTACATTGCCAAGCACAATCGTAGCCTACTCTTCTTTAGAAGAAGCATTAGTAGATGTAAATGTAGTACTTCTTGTAGTACCAACGAAAGCGTATAGAGAAGTACTGCAAGATATGAAGAAATATGTAGCGGGCCCGACTACTTGGATTCATGCAAGTAAAGGAATTGAACCTGGTACGTCAAAACGTATTTCGGAAGTGATTGAGGAAGAAATTCCAGAGGACTTGATTAAAGATGTTGTTGTACTGTCTGGACCGAGTCATGCTGAAGAAGTAGGGTTGCGTCAAGCGACAACTGTTACGTCTGCAGCAAAGCGTATGGAAGCGGCTGAGGAAGTACAAGATTTGTTTATGAATAGTTACTTCCGTGTATACACAAATCCAGATATCGTTGGAGTTGAACTTGGTGGTGCGTTAAAAAATATTATCGCATTAGCTGCTGGGATAACTGATGGTCTTGGATTAGGTGATAATGCGAAAGCGGCATTAATGACGCGTGGTTTAACGGAGATTGCTCGTTTAGGAAGAAAAATGGGTGGAAATCCGTTAACGTTTGCTGGACTAACTGGTATGGGTGACTTAATTGTAACTTGTACAAGTGTTCATAGCCGAAATTGGCGTGCTGGAAATATGCTTGGAAAAGGACACTCTTTAGAAGAAGTGTTAGAAAGTATGGGTATGGTTGTCGAAGGTGTAAGAACAACGAAAGCTGCTCATGAATTGGCAGAAAAAATGGAAGTAGAAATGCCGATTACAGCTGCTTTATATGATGTGCTATTCAATGGGAATAATGTAAAAGATGCAGTAGGCTCATTAATGGGGCGTGTTCGAAAACACGAAGTGGAAGCTATACCTGACTTACTTTAAAGAAAAGCGACAGAAGTACATTTGTACTTCTGTCGCTTTTTATTTTTTGGGTCTTTTCACCATTTTTTTATTTTTGCATAGGATGAAGAGTAACTTGAGGAGAGGGTGAAAAGAATGGATAACAACATTTTTAATAACATTGAAAAAGAAGCGAAAGTGAATAAAGAAGATATTTTTAAATTAGCATCATCTGTACAAAATGCGAATTTACGTGATGAGACTGTACTTCGTCAATTGATTCATCAAGTGGCTCTTATGGCAGGACGTGAAGTGCCGAAAGAACAAGAGGATCAAATTGTAAAAGCGATTATTAACAATAATATGCCGACAGATTTTGGCTCGTTAAGCAAAATGTTTAAAAAATAAAATATGAGAAACAAAGAGTTTGTAAATTGCATATGATAGCCATGAAAGTATGGGAATAGAGCTGTTTTGGGCATATTTGGTCAACCGAAGCGAGAGATATGCTCGCTTCGGTTTTATTTTTATCTAGACTGGTGGAAAATGCTGAAAAACCTATTGATTAAAACTACATATTCTCGATTTGTAGTAAAATGTTCTTTTTTGTATTTGTTTAAAGATTTTAATTTGTTAAAATAGTATAAAAATAGATTAATAAAAAGGGGTGTGTATATGTCGGAAGGGCTTATAAAAATGTGGTTTGCTTTAGGAGCAATTGGATTTATGTTTTTTGCAGTAAGTTTTATTTTACTAAGCAGATATAAAATAAAGAATAAAGTTTTGAAAGGGATTACAGCATTGGTAGCGTACACCCTCATGATTGTGTCAGGAATTGTTATTTTTCTTGTTGTATTTAGTGGTCCTGTACAGCAGTAAAGGGCATGGTACGGAGCGAGTTATATTAGTATGAAAAGGTGATTACTAGTGAAAAAAGTCCATATTATTTTAATATTTTGTTGTATGAGCATTTTAACAGGGTGTCTGTATCCAAAAGAAAATATGAAACAAAATGCTGTTCCTTATGAAGATCAGCTACAAGTCGTTCAAAAAGCTGTTGCGACATTTAAGGAGCAAAATGACGGGATATTGCCAATTAAGACGCGGGATATGAATACGCCTATTTATCAAAAATACCCAATCGATTTTCAAAAGATTTCTCCGCGTTACATACAAGAAGCACCAGGGAATGCCTATGAAAGCGGGGGAGTATATCAATACGTATTAATAGACGTTGAAACAAACCCAACAGTAAAATTAATTGATGTGAGGATGGCTGAACAAATTCAGCAATTATCATTAAAGCTGAGGATGTATCGAGATGAACATCAATATCCACCTTTTAAAAAGGTAATTTCAGATGGTGTGTATGAATTAGATTTCAAAAAACTTGGATATAAAGATGTACCGCAAGTGACAAGTCCATATTCTGGTAAAGGCCTTCCTTTTGTAATTAATGAGAAGGGAGAAATTTATGTTGATTATAGAATCGACTTATATGAAGCGTTGAAAAAAAATGAAGGGCAATTTAAGGAGGGGGAAGATATTCGAAATATACTTTCGAAAGATTCTCCGTTTGTACCTGCGTATTCTTTACCGTATACGGTAAAGAGTGGAGAACCAATTTTTTTAAAATCATAAGTCATGAACCTTTCTTTTAGTGAATAAGTTCTAGAAGAAAGGTTTTTTATGTTACACAACTTGCGATGCAAACAAAAGGTATTTTTTTAATAGTCATATGAAATTGGACAAAATTATATGATATATTGTCCGAACTTCTAGAATACCATTATATTATATCAGATATTATAGGCAACGTTAGAGAAGGTATTAGTTGACTATAAACGTGGAATTATTCCCAAAAATATTGAGGGAGGGAATCACTTGGAAAAGGTAGATATTTTTAAAGATATTGCGGAACGCACAGGCGGTGATATTTATTTTGGAGTTGTAGGAGCTGTTCGAACAGGGAAATCAACATTCATTAAAAAATTTATGGAACTTGTAGTTATTCCTAATATTGAAAATGAGTCTGACCGTCAAAGAGCGCAGGATGAACTACCTCAAAGTGCTGCTGGCCGTACAATTATGACGACGGAACCGAAATTTGTTCCAAACCAAGCGGTTTCTATCGAAGTAGATGAAGGTCTTGAAGTGAATATTCGATTAGTAGATTGCGTCGGATATACTGTTCCAGGAGCAAAAGGTTATGAAGATGAGAATGGCCCGCGCATGATTAATACTCCTTGGTATGAAGAACCTATTCCATTCCATGAAGCTGCAGAAATCGGAACACGTAAAGTAATTCAAGAACATTCAACAATTGGTGTTGTAATTACAACAGATGGAACGATTGGTGAAATTCCAAGAAGAGATTATATAGAGGCAGAAGAACGCGTCGTAAATGAGCTAAAAGAAGTCGGAAAACCTTTCATTATGATCATTAACACTGTACAGCCGTATCATCCAGATACAGAGCAATTGCGCCAAAGCTTATCTGAAGAATATGATATCCCAGTCATTGCGATGAGTGTTGAAAGTTTAAGAGAAACAGATGTATACAATGTACTTCGAG
The DNA here is from genome assembly GCF_051915205.1 of Bacillus cereus group sp. MYBKT111-2. Lineage (NCBI taxonomy): Bacteria > Bacillati > Bacillota > Bacilli > Caryophanales > Bacillaceae > Bacillus > Bacillus cereus group sp. MYBKT111-2. The sequence goes on along the minus strand of NZ_JBQAEG010000005.1, from coordinate 49,572 downwards.
AGGCGTTATTCGAGTTCCCTGTTTTAGAAGTGAATGTGAACCTTCCGAGCTGGGTAATGGTGCTAAATGAAGGGCATTGGTTACGCCAAAGTTATCAAGAAGCCGTTCAAGAGACTGTGAAGGATATAAAACGTCTTCGTGATGTAGACCGTGTCGTATGGCAGTTTAGTCAGTATGAATTTATTGATCGAGCGAGCCTAGCTGGCATTGATATGGGGCAAGGCGTAGCAGAGATTGATTTATATGCACCAGATGAATTATATGATCAAATTTTAAAAGAAGTAGTAGGAGTAGAAATTCGAGGGAAAGATCATTTATTGAAGCTTATGCTCGATTTATCTCATGCGAAAATAGAATACGATCAAGTGGCGGATGCTCTGCGTATGGTCAAACAAACAGGATATGGTGTAGCGGCGCCTGCGTTAGCTGACATGAGTTTAGATGAACCAGAAATTATTCGTCACGGTTCAAGATTTGGTGTGAAATTAAAAGCTGTAGCTCCATCTATTCATATGATTAAAGTAGATGTGGAGTCTACGTTTGAGCCAATCATTGGTACGGAAAAACAAAGTGAAGAACTAGTTCGTTACTTAATGCAAGATTTTGAAGATGATCCATTATCAATTTGGAATTCTGATATATTTGGACGTTCACTGAGTTCTATTGTTCGGGAAGGCATTCAAGCGAAACTATCTTTAATGCCAGAAAATGCGAGATATAAATTAAAAGAAACGCTAGAAAGAATTATTAATGAAGGATCTGGCGGATTAATTGCGATTATATTATAAGAAAAAATCCCTCTCATCGTAGAGGGATTTTTTAATTTTCGCATATAGAATAGGAAAATAAACAGCTATTATCTAATATATTGTTGTAAATTGTCAAGTTTCATCAGATTTTCACATTTTAAGAGTAACAATTTCCTTAAAAATATTGAATTATAAAGGAGAATCGTATAATATAGGCGTTGATAATGATTTATCTACATCTTTGTAGTATAGAATTTGCAAAAATTGCCTACAAATGAAAGTAAGACTCATTTTATGATCATTATACAGTCTTATCTTTGGGAGGAGGTGAATGGCATGAACAAGACAGATTTAATCAATGCTGTTGCAGAAGCAAGTTCCCTTTCTAAAAAGGACGCAACAAAAGCAGTAGACGCTGTTTTTGATTCTATCTTAGAAGCTTTAAAACAAGGTGATAAAGTACAACTGATCGGATTCGGTAACTTCGAAGTTCGTGAGCGTGCGGCTCGTAAAGGTCGTAACCCACAAACAGGTGAGGAGATTGAAATCGCTGCAAGTAAAGTACCTGCATTCAAACCTGGTAAAGCGTTAAAAGATGCGGTTAAATAATCCTTACATATTAACAGGGAAGAAGAGTTTCCTTTTTGGAAACTCTTCTTTTTGCTTTTAAAAACATAAATATGCTAGAATGTGTTCGTATCACTTTTAGGTTTTCGGGAGGGCTAGCGGATGGCAAAAGTTAATTTAGAACAAATTGAACATGCAGTACGCCTTATTTTAGAGGCAATTGGAGATGATCCTAATCGAGAGGGAGTACTTGATACACCAAAGCGTGTTGCAAAAATGTACGCAGAAGTGTTCTCAGGTATGCATGAGGATCCGAAAGAACATTTACACAAAGTGTTCGGAGAAGATCATGAGGAGCTTGTACTAGTAAAAGATATACCGTTTTATTCGATGTGTGAGCATCATTTAGTTCCATTCTATGGAGTTGCTCACGTTGCATATATTCCGCAAGGCGGAAAAGTGACAGGGTTAAGTAAATTAGCTCGTACTGTAGATACAATTGCACGTCGTCCACAACTGCAAGAACGTATTACATCAACAGTAGCGAACTCTATTATGGAAGTACTAGAGCCGCATGGTGTAATGGTAGTAGTAGAAGCGGAACATATGTGTATGACGATGCGCGGTGTGAAAAAGCCAGGTGCAAAAACAGTAACAACAGCAGTACGTGGTGTGCTAGAAAATGATGCTGCGGCACGTAGTGAAATTTTATCTTTTATTAAAACGAAGTAAAGAAAAGTGGGAAACTGCTTTTCTTTTTTTTTTTTTGTAAATAAATGATATAGTTTTAGCGAGGCAGAGTGAGAATAGAAAGATTACTTAAAAGAATAGAAGATGTTATGTAGTTCGGTAGAAGTTTGGAAAGAGTAGCCAAGTTTTGGTTATAGAAAATAGAGTGTATGTGTTATAATAAGTTTTATGAATTAGAAAACAAGGGTGATTTTTGTGTGTGACATCTACGGAGGGTATGCGGGTATAAGAGAGAAATTGATGGTGAAATTACGCCATCCTTATTTTATAAACTATATTGAAGAACCATTTATTGACGAAGAGAAAATCGCATTGTTATATGGTGCTTTAAAAGGTGCAAATTTACATATAGAACAAATTGAGCATTATGTAGTGACGATTATGCTTGTGCAAATTGCGCTTGATACACATGAAAGAGTATCAAATAAAGCAGGGGAAGAAGCGAATGAATCGCATAAGCGTCGCCAGTTAACAGTGCTTGCTGGTGATTACTATAGCGGGTTATATTATTACTTATTGTCTATGAATCGTGATATTGTTTTAATTCGTGCGCTTGCTGAAGGAATTAAAGAAATTAATGAACACAAAATAATGTTATATCAAAAAGCGCATAAAACGGTGGATGACATAATGGAGAGTGTAGTAATGATTGAGTCTGCACTGTTGCAAAAAACATGTGATCATTTTCATTTAGTGCATTGGAAGCCGTTTATAACATATGTACTAGGGAAAAATCGTCTCCAAAAAGAATGTGAACTACATGTTAATAAACAACATTCACCTGTTTTTCAAGCTGTTCAAGGGATTGTGAACGATAAAGCAGATGCAGAAACAGTTATGAATGGATGGATGATGAAACTTAGGAAGAAAGAAAATCAATTTTTAGAAAATCACACAGATATAAGCGAAATAAACTCTGTGTTAAGAGATACATCGAAGACATAAGCAATTTTACATTGGAAGAAGGTACGAGCATGCAACAATCAAAAGAAGAAAGAGTACATGATGTATTTGAGAAAATCTCTGATAAATACGATGTGATGAATTCTGTAATTAGTTTTCAAAGACATAAAGCGTGGCGCAAAGAGACGATGCGCATTATGGATGTAAAACCAGGTAGTAAAGCGCTTGATGTATGTTGCGGAACAGCGGACTGGACAATTGCGCTAGCTGGAGCGGTGGGTGAACAGGGCAAGGTTGTTGGTTTAGACTTCAGCGAAAATATGTTATCTGTTGGTAAGCAAAAGGTAGAGGCGTTACAATTAAAACAAGTAGAACTTCTGCACGGGAATGCAATGGAACTTCCATTTGAAGATAACACGTTTGATTATGTAACGATTGGATTTGGTTTACGTAATGTACCGGATTATATGCACGTATTAAAAGAAATGACGCGTGTAGTAAAACCAGGTGGAAAAGTAATTTGTTTAGAAACATCTCAACCAACAATGATTGGTTTTCGACAAGGTTATATTTTATACTTTAAATATATCATGCCGTTATTTGGAAAGTTATTTGCGAAAAGTTATAAAGAATATTCATGGCTACAAGAATCTGCTAGTACATTCCCAGGTATGAAAGAATTGGCTAATATGTTCGAAAAAGCTGGACTTGAACGTGTGCAAGTGAAGCCATTTACTTTTGGGGTAGCAGCGATGCATTTAGGCATGAAACCAGAATCAAAATAGAAAAAAGAAGTTTTAGGTTAAGGTGAACAATATGAAGTTACAACTTATGTACTCTTTTTTACGATCGGATATTAATGTGATAGAAAAAGAATTAAAAAAGACAGTTGCTTCTGAACAGCCATTAGTAGAAGAGGCGGCATTACAACTTATTGAAGCTGGTGGGAAGCGAATTCGTCCTGTATTTGTGTTGCTTGCGGGGAAATTTGGAGATTATAAGTTAGATGCAATTAAGCATGTAGCTGTTGCGTTAGAACTTATTCATATGGCTTCTCTTGTTCACGATGATGTTATTGATGCTGCGTTTTTACGACGTGGTAGTGCAACTGTGAATGCGAAATGGGGAGATCGTATTGCAATGTATACAGGGGACTATTTATTCGCTAAGTCTCTTGAATGTATAACGAATATTGAAATTCCAGAGGCGCATCAGGCGCTATCGCATACCATTTTAGAAGTTTGTAAAGGTGAAATCGAACAAATTAAAGATAAGTATAACTATGACCAAAATTTAAGAACATATTTAAGAAGAATAAAGCGAAAAACCGCTTTATTAATTGCTGCAAGTTGCCAACTAGGAGCGATTGCTGCTGGCGCTAATCGTGATACGGTAAGCCGTCTGTTTTGGTATGGCTATTTCGTAGGGATGTCGTATCAAATTATTGATGACATTTTAGACTTCGTTTCTACAGAAGAGAAACTTGGAAAACCTGCTGGGGGCGATTTATTGCAGGGAAACATTACGCTTCCTGCCTTATATGCTATGGAAGATCCAATCCTTTGTAAGAAAATCAGATCTGTACATGAAAATACAACAGCGGACGAAATGAAAGAAATTATTGAAGCTGTAAAGAATAGTGCTGCTATTGATAAAGCATTTGCGTTTAGTGAACGTTATTTACATAAAGCATTAGAAATGATAAAACCACTCCCACGTGGACAAGCAAAGTATGCATTACAAAATGTAGCAAAGTATATTGGAAAACGAAAATTTTAGTGTTTTTTCTAAAAAATAAAATAATCTCTCTATTTCAAAACTATTGCACAATTGTGATAAGGGTGTTAATATGTGTGTGGGGATATACAATTACATACATAATTCAGAAGTGGAGAGATTTTTTATGGAAAAAACATTTCTAATGGTTAAACCAGACGGTGTACAACGTGCCTTCATTGGGGAAATTGTAGCTCGTTTTGAGAAGAAGGGCTTTCAATTAGTTGGTGCAAAATTAATGCAAGTCACTCCAGAAATCGCTGGACAACACTATGCTGAGCACACAGAAAAACCTTTCTTTGGTGAATTAGTAGACTTTATTACATCTGGTCCTGTATTCGCAATGGTATGGCAAGGTGAAGGTGTAGTAGATACAGCTCGTAACATGATGGGTAAAACAAGACCACATGAAGCAGCTCCTGGAACAATTCGTGGAGATTTCGGTGTAACTGTTGCCAAAAATATTATCCATGGTTCTGATTCGTTAGAAAGTGCAGAGCGCGAGATTGCTATTTTCTTTAAGGAAGAAGAATTAGTTGACTACTCAAAATTAATGAATGAATGGATTTACTAATTATTTTGAAATAATTTGTAAACGCTTTAATCACTGTGATAATAGTAAAAAGTGCAAGGAGAATAGGGGTATTCTTCTTGCACTTTTTTTATTTCTATTAGTTACGAAGTTAGAGCTGTTATGATATATTGATATGTAAAGTAAAGGCCTATCGGAGAATAAGCGAATGGCTGATGTATGAATAACTCTTTCATATTTTTAGAGTAATGAAAGATAAAATTATTGCTTAATATAGCGAGATAAATACATATACGAAAAGAGGAATAACGTATGCGATATATTACAGCTGGTGAATCTCATGGTCCACAACTTACAACGATTATAGAAGGTGTTCCAGCCGGACTACCATTAGTAGCGGATGATATAAATGAAGAGTTAGCTAGAAGGCAAAAGGGATATGGGCGTGGTAGACGCATGCAAATTGAAACAGATCAAGTGCAAATTGTAAGTGGTGTTAGACATGGAGAGACATTAGGTTCTCCAATTGCACTTGTTGTTGAAAACCGTGATTTTGCACATTGGACAAAAATTATGGGTGCAGAGCCGTTAACGGAACAAGAAGAAAAAGAAATGAAAAGGAAAGTAACAAAACCAAGACCTGGACATGCTGATTTAAATGGTGCGATTAAATATGGTCATAGAGATATGAGAAATGTACTGGAACGCTCTTCGGCACGCGAAACGACAGTACGTGTTGCTGCTGGTGCGGTTGCAAAAAAAGTGTTAGCGGAACTTGGTATTGCAGTAGCAGGCCATGTAATTGAAATTGGCGGTGTACAGGCTAAAGAGACTACGTATCGTTCAATTGAAGAATTAAAAAGTATTACAGAAGCATCACCTGTACGCTGTTTAGATGAAGAAGCTGGTAATCAAATGATAAAAGCAATTGATGATGCGAAATCAAATGGTGATTCAATCGGTGGCATCGTGGAAGTAATTGTGGAAGGAATGCCAATTGGAGTAGGCAGCTATGTGCACTATGATCGAAAACTAGATGCAAAATTAGCAGCCGCAATAATGAGCATTAATGCCTTTAAAGGGGTCGAGATTGGAATTGGTTTTGAAGCAGCACATAGACCGGGTAGCGAAGTTCATGATGAAATTTTGTGGGATGAAGAGCATGGATATACAAGAAGAACAAATAACGCGGGTGGTTTAGAAGGCGGTATGACGACTGGAATGCCAATTGTTGTGCGCGGAGTGATGAAACCGATACCTACACTATATAAACCTCTTCAAAGTGTCGATATTGATACGAAAGAGCCTTTTACAGCAAGTATTGAACGTTCAGATAGTTGTGCTGTTCCAGCAGCTAGTGTCGTTGCGGAAGCGGTTGTAGCTTGGGAATTAGCGACAGCTTTAATAGAACAATTTGGATTAGATCGTATGGACCTTATTCGTGAAAATATTGAGAAACATAATGAATATGCGAGGGGATTTTAATGGAAAACATACATATTCAAACGAAATCAAAAGAATATGATGTACATGTAGGAAAAGAATCGTTGTCACATTTGACAACAATCGTTCAAAACATGCAGCCATCTGTATCAAACATTATGATTATTTCAGATGAGGCTGTTGCACCTTTACATTTACAGACAGTTGTAGATGCGTTGCAAATAGATCAAAAAGTATTTTCATTCGTTGTACCAAGTGGTGAAAAAGAGAAGTCCTTTGAAAATTTCTATGCGGCTCATACGTCAGCTCTTGAAAATAAATTAGATAGAAATTCTTTAATTATCGCACTTGGAGGCGGGATGATTGGAGATTTAGCTGGTTTTGTTGCTGCGTCGTTTATGCGTGGAATTCGCTTTGTTCAAGTTCCCACTACTTTATTAGCTCACGATAGCGCGGTAGGTGGGAAAGTAGCAATCAATCATCCGTTAGGTAAAAATATGATAGGTGCATTCCATCAACCAGAAGCAGTTGTATATCATACGCCGTTTTTACAGTCTCTTCCTGAAAAAGAGTGGCGCTCAGGTTATGCAGAAGTGATAAAACATGCTCTAATTGGTGATGTAAAGCTATATCATTGGCTAAAAGAAGAAGTGCAAACATTAGCAGATCTTCGTGATGAGAAATTAATCCACATATTAACGAAGGCGATTCCTGTAAAGGCAAACATTGTAGCGCAAGATGAAACAGAAAAAGGCGTACGTGCACATTTAAACTTTGGACATACGTTAGGCCATGCTCTAGAAAAAGAACTAGGATATGGAAATATTACTCACGGTGACGGAGTAGCGGTTGGAATGTTATTTGCTATATTCTTAAGTGAACAAGTGTATAAGGTAAATCTTGCTTATGAAGAGATGAAGCAGTGGTTCTTGAAGTACGGCTATCCAAAAATGCCAAGTGATTTAAGTGTAGAACGCCTCGTCGGGTTGATGAAACAAGATAAGAAAGCGAATGCAGGAACAATTCATATGGTACTTATGCAGGAATATGGGGTAGTGAATGTCGTATCTATTCCTGATGAGACTGTTCATATTGCGTTAGAGGCATTTCAAAAGGATATGGGTATAAGAAGTAGATAACAGCTATGGAGAGCCTATTTAGAAGCATTTTCGTAATAGTGACAGTTATGATAAACGATTATAGTAAGGGAGTATAACCGTATTGTAATCGAATTGAATAAAACGACTGGGGGAAGAAAAATGAGAGTGAAAGAGCAATTGTTAACTTTGAGAGCATATGTACCTGGGAAAAATATTGAAGAAGTAAAAAGGGAATATGGATTATCAAAAATTGTGAAATTAGCATCGAACGAAAATCCATTCGGTTGCTCAGCACGCGTAACAGAAGCATTAACTTCTTTAGCGAGTCAATACGCTCTTTATCCAGATGGACATGCCTTTGAACTTCGGACACAAGTAGCAAAACATTTAGGTGTTAAAGCGGAACAACTGTTATTTGGTAGTGGATTAGATGAAGTTATTCAAATGATTAGTCGTGCGTTACTACACGAAGGAACAAATGTTGTAATGGCGAATCCAACATTCTCACAATACCATCACCATGCTGTTATTGAAGGAGCAGAAGTTCGTGAAGTACCACTTAAAGATGGCGTTCACGATTTAGATGCGATGTTACAGCAAGTAGATGATCAAACGAAGATTGTATGGATTTGTAACCCGAATAATCCGACAGGTACATATGTAGAAAAACAAAAATTACTTTCATTTTTAGAATCAGTTCCTAAGTCAGCGCTTGTTATTATGGACGAAGCATATTATGAATATGCGGGAGCAGAAGACTATCCGCAAACATTACCACTTCTTGAAAAGTATGAAAATCTTATGGTATTACGTACGTTTTCAAAAGCATATGGTCTAGCTGCTTTCCGTATCGGATATGCAGTTGGTAATACGGAGTTAATCGGGCAGCTAGAAGTAGCGAGGTTACCATTTAATACATCGACTGTAGCGCAATCTGTAGCACTTGCTGCATTAGAAGATCAAGCATTTTTACAAGAATGTGTGAAAAAGAATGAAGAAGGATTACATCAATATTACGCATTTTGTAAGGAATATAACGTATTCTATTATCCATCTCAAACAAATTTCATTTTCTTAAAACTTGGTATTCCTGGTAATGAAGCTTTTGAACGATTAATGAAAAAAGGATATATTGTTCGTTCTGGTGCTGCATTTGGTATCGATGATGGCATTCGTATTACTGTCGGTTTGAAAGAAGAAAATGATGAAATTATAGAGTTACTGAAAGAACTTGTAAATGAGCAAGTACAGAAAGAGGAAACATATTCTTAAGAGATTGTGAAGGCTCCTATTAGAGGAGTCTTTTTTATCGCATTAAAAAAGTTGAAGTTTGGTAATTAAGTTGTTCTGTAAATCAAGATTGGTATGGCTCGATAATTAGTGGGAGAAGTTATTTGCACGGTCATAAAAGAAAGCGGTACAATAGAAGAAGATAAGAAGGTATCGGTATCATATCCGAACCTTTGAACAATTAACTACTCTGTAAGAAGAAGCATGCTCATTCTAAAGGTTGCGTTCTAACAATGAGTTGCTTATGATAAATGAACAGAAAAGAATATTTTTTAGAATTAAAGGAGACGTTTATGCAAAAGTTTGAACAAGCTGTTTCATATATTGAAAATGGTGAAGCGGAAAAAGGATTACAATTATTAAAAGAACAATTAAAAATTGCGAATGATGAAGAGAAGTATGATATCGCTCGCTATTATCATACACTTGGATTTACGGATGAAGCGTTAGCTATTACAGAAGATTTGCGTTTATTGTATCCAGAAGAAAGTGAATTCACTGTATTTTTAGCAGAATTATATATTGATCTAGACAAAGAAGATGAAGCAATTGAAGTGCTTCATGATATTCCAGAAAATGATGATTTATATGTTCAATCATTATTACTAGTTGCGGATTTATTCCAAATGCAAGGTTTTGATGATGTAGCAGAACAAAAACTATTAAAGGCGAAAGAAATGATGCCTGACGAGCCTGTCATTACGTTTGGATTAGCAGAGTTATATAGTAGTAAAGGTGAAGAACAAAAGGCAATTACTTATTATGAGTCGCTATTAGCGGAGCATAAAGTAATGGGTGGTGTTGTCATTGCACTGCGCCTTGGAGAAACGTTAAGTGCCATTGGAAATTGGGAAGAGGCGATTTCTTACTACGAAGCAGGTTTAGAGGAACAAAAAGATATTCACTCATTATTTGGATATGCATTCACGTTATACCAAGGTGAAGAATACCAAAGAGCAATTGGTGCTTGGCAAGAACTGAAAGAATTAGATCCTGAGTATGCATCTCTTTACATGTATTTAGCGAAAAGCTATGAAAAAGAAGGAATGCTTCAAGAAAGCTATGAAACACTTCATGAAGGAATTAAAGTAGATGAACTTTCTGTACCATTCTATGTAGAATTAGCGAACATTGCAGCGAAATTAGGGGAAATAGCGGAAGCAGAGGAAGTGCTTCAAAAAGCGCTTGAGTTAGATCCAGGACATTTAGGTGCAACATTAAAATATGCATATATCTTAAAGGAACAAGAAAAGTATGAAGAGCTAATTGCCGTTGTAGAGCGTGCTATCGATAGCGGAGAACCAGATACACAACTACTTTGGGATCTTGCGTTTGCAAAAAAACAATTAGAAATGTATTCTGATGCATTAAAACACTATGAAAGTGCATATACTTCTTTTAAGAATCATCCAGACTTCTTGGAAGAGTACGGTTATTTCTTATTGGAAGAAGGTATGCGAAAAGAGGCGAAAGAAGTATTTACTCAGTTAATACAACTAGACCCGACACAAATTCATATTGAAGAATTGTTATATAATTTAGAGGATTTTTCATAAGTTGGAAGGAAACTGAATACCGCTTCTTGAATCTAAAAAGAAAAGAGAAAGACAGAGGAGGGACTTAATTGCTATGAATACCCCTGTTTCTGTAAACGAGAAGAAGGATTTTGTAAAATGGTTTTTGAATAATTACCAACTGAAACAGCGTGAATGTGTATGGATTTTGAATTATTTAATGAGTCACGACCAATTGATGCATAAAGTCCACTTCGTAGAGCATGCAAAATATTGTCCGCGTGGCTTAGTAATGTCCGCGAATTGTGTAAAAGACACACCGTTTCACTTTTTTAAACAAAATGTTATGACAACAGATGCTGAAAAATCGTTTCATGATATTCGTTTAAATCGAGATGAGGATATTTATATTCAACTCAATTTTAAATCATCGTTTCAAAATGCCAATTACGTAGCTGTATTAGAAGAAAACCCATATTTACCAAAGCACATTGAAGTAAATGAAAAAGATCGTTTACTTGCAGAAAGGTTTTTAGAAGAAAGTGTATTTTCTTTTAGAAGAGAACGTCTTTTGAAACAAATTGATGAAGCGCTGGATAAGCAAGATAAGGAAGCGTTTCATAGGTTAACAGCGGAGTTAAAGATGTTATAGAATTCATTTGGATTCATAAAATTTTACAAATTTCAGACTTTTTCAAGAAAAACTACCTTAATATAGGTAGTTTTTCTTTTTTTACCTCTTTTAGTATGGTTTAATATATATAAAGTGAAAGTTCTGTCATTTATAGATGGGGGAGGGAAGACATTTGAAATGGATTGTAAAAGATGTGGAACAGTTTGAGCAAGCAAGAGAATATGTAGATACGGGTGTTATACCACTTTTATCAATTTCAGCAGCGAAAGAAATGAAAATGGTAGTAGAACAAGGGGAATTTATCGAATTGTTGAGTATGGAGCTAGAAAGAGAATATAAAGGAAGAGTGCTTTTATTACCTGCATTTACGTATTTAGTAGAAAGTCAAAAAAACGAAAAAGGTCGTTTGCAAGAATGGACAAATCATTTGAAAAAGCAAGGTTTTAAGCATATTGCTTATGTTACAAGTGATTTTTCATGGAAAGAAGATATGCAAGAATTGCAGGGAGATTTATTTTGGTTTCCTTCATTAGCGTTAGAACAATTTAGTGATCAAGTGAAAAGAGAAGTGATTCATGCACATATAAAAAATATAATGGTAATGTTAGAAGAAAAATGGGGAAAACAATAATAAACAGAAAGTTCTTATTATTATGAGTAGTATGATATTGACCTGTGCATGAGCGTATTATATCATGATAGTGTCCTAGTTTTTATTTTTTATATAATTTATCACGAGGGGACAATTTCTGATAGAGGGGGGAAATTTTCGTGAGCGAGAAAGAACATCGTGTGTCAAGAAGACAGTTTTTAAATTATACCCTTACAGGGGTAGGAGGCTTTATGGCGGCGGGTATTTTAATGCCGATGACGCGATTTGCGCTTGATCCGGTGTTAAGAAAAGAAGCGGGAACGGATATGGTTGCTGTTGCACAAGTAAAGGATATTACAACAGAGCCGAAACGTTTCGACTTTAAGGTGAAGCAGGTTGATGGTTGGTACAAGTCCGAAGAGCCAAAATCAGCTTGGGTTCATAAAGATGAAAGCGGAGACATTGTTGCGTTCTCTCCAGTATGTAAACATTTAGGATGTACAGTGAACTGGAATTCGGACAAAGCACATCCGAATCAATTCTTTTGTCCATGTCACGGGGGCCGTTACACAAAAGACGGGATAAACATTAAAGGCACGCCGCCCCTTGCTCCACTTGATGTATACGAATCTAAAGTGAAAGATGGAACGCTGTACTTAGGAAAAGCGAAGCCAAGAGGGGGTGCAAAGTAGATGCTAAATAAAATTTATGATTGGGTAGATGAAAGGTTAGATATTACACCAATATGGCGTGATATCGCTGATCATGAAGTACCTGAACATGTAAACCCGGCACATCACTTTTCTGCATTCGTTTATTGCTTTGGCGGACTTACCTTTTTCGTTACTGTAATTCAAATTTTATCTGGAATGTTTTTGACGATGTATTATGTGCCTGATATTAAAAATGCTTGGGAATCGGTTTATTATTTGCAAAATGAAGTTGCATATGGGCAAATTGTTCGTGGTATGCACCACTGGGGTGCTAGTCTCGTAATTGTAATGATGTTTTTACATACACTTAGAGTTTTCTTCCAGGGTGCGTATAAAAAGCCTCGTGAGCTAAACTGGATTGTTGGTGTTCTTATTTTCTTTGTTATGTTAGGTCTTGGTTTTACCGGATATTTATTACCGTGGGATATGAAAGCGTTATTTGCTACGAAAGTAGGGATTCAAATTGCAGAGCAAACGCCGCTCATTGGTCCTTACATTAAAACATTACTCGCTGGTCATTCCGAAATTGTTGGCGCTCAAACATTAACTCGCTTCTTTGCTATTCACGTCTTCTTCTTACCAGCAGCACTTCTAGGTTTAATGGCCTTCCACTTCATCATGATTCGCAAACAAGGTATTTCCGGTCCACTATAAGAGATTGCTAAATTAAAGGGGAAAGAACTAAAGGAGGGAGATTATGCATCGCGGCAAAGGGATGAAGTTTGTAGGAGATTCTCGGGTACCAGTAGCTCGGAAACCAAATATTCCAAAAGACTATTCGGAATACCCAGGGAAAACAGAAGCATTTTGGCCGAACTTCTTGTTAAAAGAATGGATGGTTGGTGCAGTTTTTTTAATCGGTTATTTATGTTTAACAGTGGCGCATCCGTCACCGCTTGAAAGAATGGCGGATCCAACTGATGCTGGGTATATACCACTTCCAGATTGGTATTTCTTATTCTTGTATCAGTTATTAAAGTATTCTTATGCTTCTGGCTCATTTACTGTAATTGGAGCGTTCATTATGCCAGGGATTGCGTTTGGCGCATTACTGTTAGCTCCATTTCTTGATCGAGGCCCAGAAAGACGCCCATTGAAGCGTCCTGTAGCAACGGGATTTATGCTTTTAGCAGTTGCATCGATTATCTTTTTAACTTGGGAATCTGTAGCACACCACGACTGGGAAGCTGCAAAAAAACAAGGAGCAATTGTAAAAACAGCACCAGTTGATAAAAATGATGACGGTTATAAATTAATGCAAAAAAATACTTGTTTAACATGTCACGGTGACAATTTACAGGGCGGCGCAGCAGCACCAGCACTGCAAAATTTAACTTTAAAGCCAGAAGAAATTGCTAAAATTGCGAAAGAGGGAAAAGGTTCCATGCCTAAAGGTGTATTTAAAGGTACAGATGAGGAACTGAAGAAGCTTTCGGAATTCGTTGCAAAGTATAATAAAAAATAATAAAAAGCTGACTACAAAATTTGTAGTCAGCTTTTTATTTTGATGATAGAAAGTTTACTATATAATAGAGTAGAGTTTGATGAAAGAATGAAAGGTGTTGGACATACAGCTTGGTTTACTTGTATGCAATGTTAAGGCAACGCTCCGTATTATCATTTTTATTAGTTGTTAACATATTAGGTACAATATACGGATTTATATGGTATGGAAATCAATTAAAAGAAACTTTACCTATATTTTGGCCGTTTGTACCCGATAGTCCTATGGCAAGTCTCTTTTTTGTCTTTGTTTTAATCGCTTTTTTAATAAAGAGAAATTGGGGATTAATAGAGGCGCTAGCGATTGTTACTTTAATAAAATATGGTATATGGGCTGTTGTTGTAAATGGGGTTATGATCTATGTAAAAGGTCCTATTGGCCTTATCGGGTATATGTTAATGCTTTCGCATTTTGCGATGGCAGTACAAGCAGTGCTATATGCACCGTTTTACCGTATAAAAAAATGGCATTTTGCGGTAGCCGCTATATGGACATTACATAATGATGCAATTGATTATTTGTTCTGGCAAATGCCGAGATACGGAATTATGCATTTGTTTGTAGGAGAAATTGGTTATTTTACGTTCTGGTTAAGCATTGCTGTGCTTTGTATGACATATTATTATTGCTTACGTGAGAATCGAAAACAGTTTTCTTTATGATAGTTAGAATATGTAGGGGGAGAAAATGAAGAAAAATACGAGTGGTACAAAAATATTGGATCGATTGATTACGATAGTTGTTTCATATAGCATAGCATTTTCTATATTTGCACTCGCAACAACGGCGGTTGTATATGGAAAATGGCTATATTATTTTGAAATTGATTTTTTAAACATTCCAGATTTAGCGGATATGACGAAAGGTGACATTAAAAGAAATTATAATGTGCTGATCACATATTTATCGCCATTTTATGACGGAGCATTACATTTGCCAACACTAGATATGTCTACAAATGGCCGTATTCATTTTGTAGATGTGAAAAACATTTTAGTAAAGATTCAATATGTAATGTATGTGACAATTATAATTGCAATAGTAGGCGGCATGTATTTGTTAAAAAAGAAAAATGAAAAGTTTTTACTACATGGATCTATTTTAACAATCATTTTTCCAATAGCGTTAATGTTACCGATTGCTATTAATTTTGAAAAGAGTTTTGTGATATTCCATAAGCTTTTATTCAGTAATGATTATTGGGTTTTTGATCCTGAGAAGGATCCGATTATATTAATGTTACCAGAAGAGTTTTTTATGCATGCAGCGTGTGCTATTTTATTATTTATTTTATGTGGTAGCATAATTTGTTATAGCTTGTATAAATATTTCGTAAAAAAGAAAAGGATTTCAAAAGAAAAATTCTCTGTTTAAAGAGAATTTTTTTTGTTTGTAAAACGATAATATATTTTTCGGTCCAGTTCTGTTCTATTCTTGTCCACATTAACATATTTTGTACTAGTAGTTATAGGGGGGACCGTGATGAAGAGAACATTAATTGGACTGATTGCATTTCTAATTATCATGTTTCCGTTACGTATATATGCTGAGGAGTGGAGTGAACTAACAGGGTTGTTAGATGACTCATTACAATTAGTGAAGCGTAATGAAGATGAAAAAGCAGTACAAGTACTGCAACATTTCTCGGAGCAGTTTGTAATAAAGGGGAATGAAAAGAAGCAGGAAGTAACGCCAGATCAAGTTAGAGTTATTTCTTTAGCTTACGACAAGGCGAAACAATCTCTCGCGGAAGAAGATGTAAGGAAACAAGTTAAAATTGATAATGTGTTAGCCCTGCAGCTCGCTGTCGATGCGCAAGTATCGAAATATCAACCACTTTGGATGGAAAGAGAAGGAAAAGTAATGGATGCCTTTTCTCAAATGGAAAAAGCGATGAAAAAAGAAGATACGGGACAGTTTCAACAAACGTTAAACACATTTTTACATGAATTTAATATTATTTATCCAAGCTTAATGATTGCCTTGCCAGAAAATGAAGTGCAGCGTGTAAATGCCCATTTATCTTATTTGGATGAATTTCGTAACGTTATGTTAAAAACAAAAGGTGGGCAAATGCAATTAGGAATCATTAAAGGAGATTTGCAAAAAATATTTCATACAGTAAAAAAAGATGAAATTGCACCTTCTCTCATTTGGTTTATGACAATTACTGGAGGTCTTATTTTATTCACATTAACTTATGTTGGGTGGAGAAAGTATAAAGGAGAGAGAGAAAAAAGAAAAAGTAATGTACATTCTAAGAATAGATAATGTAATAAATAAAGATTCGGATTGTAAGGTTTATTCATTGACAATGGTGGCAGAAGAAAATAGAATGAGAAGTACTATAATTAAAACTTCAATGGAGGTTCATGATGTTTTATTTAATTTACTTCGCGATCATTTTGATCATACCGTTGTATGCACAGTCAAAAGTACGTAGTGCCTATAGCAAGTATTCACAAGTTTATTCAACATCAGGTATGACAGGAGCAGAAGTGGCTCGGAAAATCTTAGATGAAAATGGATTATACAACGTAGCTGTAGAAGAAACACCAGGTCATTTATCAGACCATTATGATCCAACTGCCAAAACAGTTCGATTATCAACAGATAACTATTACGGTCATTCAGTTGCTGGTACAGCAGTTGCAGCACACGAAGTAGGACACGCAATTCAAGATGCAAAAGATTATAACTTTATGCGTATTCGTCATTCGTTAGTGCCAGTTGCGAACTTTGGTTCAAATATTTCTTGGATATTTATTATGATCGGTATTTTTGCATCGATGGCCAACATGATATTTTTAGGTATCATTTTAATGGCAGCAGGTGTTGTGTTCCAACTTGTTACATTACCAGTTGAGTTTGATGCATCAAAGCGTGCGATGCAACAAATTGAAGCGTTAGGAATCGTATCAACAGATGAATATGGCCAAGCTCGTAAAGTATTAAATGCGGCAGCATTAACATATGTAGCAGCTGCAGCCGTAGCGGTATTTGAATTATTACGTCTCGTATTAATTTATACTGGTATGCAGCGTAGCGATGACTAAAGACTATCAATTTTGATAGTCTTTTTTGTTTTGTGGATTGAATTATATAATGTATTGCAAATAGAAATAATAGAAGTAATGCGGAAAGGCGGTGGGGAAATGAAATATCCAGACCATTTAGTAAAACAGGTGAAAGAGCGTAGTGCTCCTTATCAATTAGAAGGTTTTTTAAGTGGACAAGGCCCTGAAAATCCGAAATTTATGTTGTTAGGAGAAGCGCCTGGTGAAACAGAAATTCATAATGGGATTCCGTTTAGCGGGAGAGCCGGAAAACAATTAATGGGTTTTTTAGAACGTATTCACGTTACAAGGGAAGAAGTATATATTACGAGTGCTGTTCGGAGTAGACCTTATAAGTGGCGAGAGAAAAAAGAACGAAATGGTTCTATTATACAAAAAAGGTATAATAGAACGCCAAATCAAGGAGAAATAGTTGCCCATGCACCTTTGTTAGATTATGAATTAGAGAAACTAAATCCGAAGCTAATTGTCACGCTTGGCAATATCGGTCTTCAGCGTTTAACAGGAAAAGGTAAAAAAATCACAGATGTACACGGGCAATTATTAAAACAGCCCATTCAAAAATTAAAGGATATGCAAAGTGCAGAATTTACATGGTCAGAGAAAGAATATCATATTTTTCCGACCTTCCATCCTGCTTCCATTTTTTATAATCGGAGCTTATTGGAGCTTATTTATGAGGATTTAGAGAAACTTAAGCAATACGTAATAAAAAACTAGAAAAGCTAAAAAGCTTTTCTAGTTGTGTTTATGTATGTAATGGGTTTTTATTTTCATCCAACGTAAAACCTTCACCAACTACATCATGTACGTCACTTACTGCAACAAATGCATGAGGATCTACAGAAGTAATAATATTTTTTAATTTCACGATTTCATTTTTAGCAACAACGCAATACAATACGTTCCGTTCCACTTTTGTATACGATCCAACAGCTTTTAAAAAGGTCGCTCCGCGCTCCATCTCAGATAAAATTTTAGCAGCAATTTCATCGTTTTTATCGGAGATAATCGTTGCTCCTTTTGCTGCATAGGCTCCTTCTTGCATAAAATCAATGACTTTCGCCCCGATAAAAACAGCAACTAACGTATACATACCCTCGCGATATGATAAATAGGTAAGGATAGAGACGATAATGACGATAGCATCAAACATAAACATCGTTTTCCCCATACTCCAGCCAACATATTTATGAGCGAGTCTCGCAATAATATCTACACCGCCAGTAGTTCCGCCGTATTTAAATATGATCCCAAGACCGATACCAATAAATGCCCCAGCAAATAAAGCTGCGAGTGTCATATCATTTTGTAAGTTTAAATGTAAGTTGAGAACTTCGTAACGCTGAAAAATCCATAGAAATAAAGATACGCTAAATGTGCCGATTAGTGTATATATAAATGTCGTTCTTCCAAGTAACTTCCAACCAATAAAAAATATAGGGATATTTAAAATTAAGTTTGAATAAGAAGGGTCAAACTTAAATAGAAAATACAATAATAGTGTAATACCGGTAAATCCACCTTCTGCAAGGTGATTTTCAATATTGATATTCACAATACCGAAAGAAAAAATAGCGGAACCGATTAAAATAAAAATGATATTTCGAATCTTCAAATTTGATGTCATATAGAAATCCCCCTAATTATGTAAATGGCATTGCTCCGCTGAAACGGTAAAACATAATGATAAGTAATTTCTAGTTGCTAGTGAAAATAGTGAAGGCTATAAAAAATGATTGGTTTAGGCTAATTTTTTGCCAAAAACGCAAAAGAAGTTTCACTTTACCCCGTTCCAACGGCTGATAGGAGATAAAGCTCTGAAGAAAGGCAAACCAGCCGTAGGAACCCGATTGGTGCGGGCTAATCTTTTGCAAAAAATGCAAAAGAAGTTTCACTTTATTATAATCTTTCCCAAAAAGGGTCGCAAATAGGTGTTTGGCGGGGAATAATATTTGTCAAATCGCGATGAATTGGCTAACATGAAAGAGGAAGGATTAGAGGTGAATTGTATGGAAGCGAAAACGATGAAGGATATGCAGAAAGAAGTTGATGCATATATTGGTCAGTTTAAAGAAGGTTATTTCAGTCCACTTGCAATGATGGCTCGTTTAACGGAAGAAATGGGGGAGCTTGCAAGAGAGGTGAATCATTATTATGGTGAGAAACCGAAGAAAACAACTGAAACAGAACGTAGTATTGAAGAAGAGCTTGGAGATGTATTATTTGTTATGATTTGTATGGCAAATAGTTTAAATATTGATTTAGAAACAGCACATAACATTGTAATGAATAAATTTAATACTCGCGATAAAGATCGCTGGACACGTATTGATGAGGGAGAGAAAGAATAATGAAAGAAATTAAAGTAATTATAGCTGGACCAAGAGGACGTATGGGACATGAAGCAGTTCTTCTTATGGAAAGAACGGAACATTTTAATTTAGTAGCAGCAGTGGATTATAAGCATGGTGGAGAGAAAATCTCTGATTTACAGGGAATGCCAGCGCTAGATGCACCTATTTACGCAGATTTACATACTTGTTTAGAGGAAGTAGAAGCAGATGTGTTGTTAGATTTAACAACGCCAGAAGTTGGGAAACAACACGTTACACTAGCAGTTGAGCGTGGACTTCGTTCAGTTATTGGTACAACTGGATTTACAGAAGAAGAGCTAAAACAATTAACCGAGACTGCAAAAGAAAAAGCAGTAGGAACAATTATCGCTCCAAACTTTGCAATTGGTGCAGTTCTTATGATGAAATTCTCACAAATGGCAGCGAAGTACTTCCAAGATGTTGAAGTAATTGAATTGCATCATGATCAAAAATTAGATGCACCATCTGGTACTGCGGTAAAAACAGTAGAATTGATTCGTCAAAATCGTGAATCCAAGCAGCAAGGTCATCCAAATGAAGTAGAGCAATTAGAAGGAGCTCGTGGTGCAAATGTAGACGGCATTCACATTCATAGTGTACGTTTACCAGGACTTATTGCACACCAAGAAGTAATGTTTGGTGGAGACGGACAAATGTTAACAGTTCGTCATGATTCATTCAATCGTGCATCATTTATGTCTGGTGTAAAACTATCAATTGAGACAGTAATGAATCTAGATCATCTTGTGTACGGTTTAGAGAATATTATCGACTAAAGGGGAGACAACGGATGAAAATTGCCTTAATCGCACATGACAAAAAGAAAGACGACATGGTTTCGTTTGCATACGCATATAAACCAATTTTTGAACAACATGAATTATTTGCAACAGGAACGACAGGGCTTCGTATTATGGAAGCGACCGGTTTAGTTGTAACAAGATATCAATCTGGTCCTCTTGGCGGCGATCAAGAAATTGGTGCAATGATTGCGAAAAATGATTTAGACATGGTAATTTTCTTCCGCGATCCATTAACAGCACAGCCGCATGAACCGGATGTGAATGCATTGCTTCGTTTATGTGATGTATATGCAATTCCACTTGCAACGAATATGGCAAGTGCTGAAATGTTAATGCACGCATTAGAGCGAGGAGATTTAGATTACCGCAAGTTAAGAAAATGAGGGGAACAATTATGAGTGGATTACATATATTAGCGTTTGGTGCCCATGCCGATGATGTTGAAATCGGCATGGCGGGTACCATTGCTAAATATACGAAGCAAGGGTATGAAGTAGGTATTTGTGATTTAACAGAAGCTGATCTTTCTTCTAACGGAACGATAGAGTTAAGAAAAGAAGAAGCAAAGGCGGCAGCTCGTATAATGGGAGTAAAAACGAGACTAAATTTAGCGATGCCAGACCGTGGTTTGTATATGAAAGAAGAGTATATACGTGAAATTGTAAAGGTAATTCGTACATATAAACCAAAACTAGTTTTTGCGCCGTATTATGAAGATCGTCATCCAGATCATGCAAATTGTGCAAAACTTGTGGAAGAAGCTATTTTTTCAGCGGGAATTCGCAAATATATGCCAGAGGTTCCACCACATCGTGTGGAGTCTTTTTATCATTATATGATTAATGGTTTTCATAAACCGAATTTTTGTATAGATATTAGTGAATACGTATCGCAAAAGGTGGAAGCATTAGAAGCGTATGAAAGTCAGTTTTCAACAGGGAGTGATGGTGTGAAAACGCCGTTAACAGAAGGTTACGTTGAAACTGTAGTCGCCCGTGAGAAAATGTTTGGAAAAGAAGTTGGAGTTTTATATGCCGAAGGGTTTATGAGTAAGAAACCGGTTTTATTACATGCTGATTTAATAGGGGGATGTAAATGAAATTAAAAATAGGTATTACATGTTATCCTTCTGTAGGTGGTTCTGGAGTTGTTGGAACAGAATTAGGAAAGCAATTAGCGGAACGCGGGCATGAAATCCATTTTATTACATCGGGTTTACCATTCCGGTTAAATAAAGTGTATCCAAACATTTATTTTCATGAAGTGACGGTAAATCAATACTCTGTATTTCAATATCCACCATACGATTTAGCATTAGCGAGTAAAATGGCAGAGGTTGCACAAAGAGAAAATCTAGACATTTTACATGTGCATTACGCAATACCACATGCCATTTGTGCTTATTTAGCAAAACAAATGATTGGAGAGCGTATTAAAATTGTTACAACCTTGCATGGAACAGATATTACTGTGTTAGGATCCGACCCTTCGCTAAATAATTTAATTCGTTTTGGTATTGAGCAATCTGATGTTGTGACGGCTGTCTCGCATTCATTAATTAACGAAACGCATGAGCTTGTAAAACCAAATAAAGACATTCAAACGGTATATAACTTTATAGACGAACGTGTATATTTCAAACGTGATATGACCCAATTAAAGAAAGAATACGGTATAAGTGAGAGTGAAAAGATACTCATTCACATTTCAAACTTCCGTAAAGTGAAACGTGTGCAAGATGTTGTGCAGGCATTTGCTAAAATTGTTACAGAAGTAGATGCGAAGTTGCTTCTTGTTGGAGATGGACCAGAATTTTGCACGATTTTACAGTTGGTGAAAAATTTACATATTGAAGATCGCGTCTTATTCTTAGGGAAGCAAGATAATGTTGCAGAACTACTTGCGATGAGTGATTTAATGTTGCTTTTATCAGAGAAGGAGAGTTTTGGTCTTGTTTTATTAGAAGCGATGGCGTGTGGTGTACCTTGTATCGGAACAAGGGTTGGAGGTATTCCAGAAGTCATTCAACATGGTGATACAGGATATTTATGTGAAGTTGGCGATACAACAGGAGTGGCAGATCAAGCCATTCAGCTATTAAAGGATGAAGAACTTCACCGTAATATGGGAGAGCGAGCAAGAGAAAGTGTTTACGAGCAGTTTCGCTCTGAAAAAATCGTCTCACAATATGAAACGATTTACTATGATGTACTAAGGGATGACAAAAATGGAAAGATTTAAAAAAGCTAGTTCTATTATTGAGACTTTAAAGCAACAAGGGCATGAGGCTTACTTTGTCGGTGGAAGCGTAAGAGACCTTATTATCGATAGGCCGATTGGAGATATTGATATTGCGACATCTGCTTTACCAGAAGAAGTGATGGCTATATTTCCAAGACATGTTCCTGTTGGTCTTGAACATGGAACTGTAATTGTAGTAGAAAATGGTGAGCCTTATGAGGTAACCACTTTTCGAACAGAGAGTGAATATGAAGACTTTCGAAGACCTAGTAGTGTTCAATTTGTTCGTTCATTAGAAGAGGATTTAAAACGTCGTGATTTCACAATGAATGCAATTGCAATGACAGAAGAAGGAAAAATGGTCGATTTATTTGCTGGACAGGAAGCGATTCAAAAGAGAGAAATTGTGACAGTGGGAAATGCTGCGGATCGGTTTCAAGAAGATGCCCTGCGAATGATGCGTGGTATTCGGTTCGTAAGTACGTTAGGTTTTTCTTTAGAGACGAAAACGAAGCAAGCAATTGAAACATATGGACATTTGCTGGAACATATAGCAATTGAGAGAATTACAGTGGAGTTTGAAAAACTGTTAACTGGCACATATTGTGTGAAGGCTCTCAAAGAATTAGTAGAAACGAAACTATTTTTTCATCTACCATATTTACAGATGTCAGAAGAGAAATTGTTAAAAGCTACGCAGTATAAATGGGATTCTTTTGAAGCAGACATTGAGGCGTGGGCGTTTTTCTTATATTGTATTGGAGAAGAACATCCAGCTGTCTTTTTACGTCAATGGAAGTTTTCGAATAAAAAAATAAAAGATATCGTCGCAGTTTTATTAACAATCCGTAAGAGAAAGGAGAAGGATTGGGATACAGTTCTTCTTTATAAAACGGGAATTCATATAGCTGAAATGGCAGAAAGAGTATATGAAGCGATGATTGAAAGCTATGATCATACAGCTGTTAACCGGGTACAAACGTTGTTTCAAGCATTGCCAATTAAGAGTCGACAAGAGATGAATGTGACTGGGAATGATTTGTTAAACTGGGCAAGTAAAAAGCCAGGTCCGTGGGTTGCTGAAATGATTCAAAAAATTGAAGAAGCAATTGTACAAGGAAACGTAGTAAATGAGAAAGAGTGTATAAGGGAGTGGCTGCAAGAATGCAATCTACTATAAGAAAGCAGTTATTGCAAGTTTTTTCGGAAGCGGATGGCGAGTTTGTATCTGGTCAAACGATTAGTGATAAACTTGGTTGCTCAAGAACTGCTGTGTGGAAACATATGGAGGACCTTCGGAATGAGGGATATGAACTTGAAGCTGTGCGTCGATTAGGTTATCGAATTGCAAGTAAGCCAGACAAAGTGACTGCGAATGAAATACAGTTAGGGTTACAAACGAAACATATTGGTAGAACAGTGTATTTTGAAGAGTCCGTTGAATCGACGCAACATATTGCAGCAAAGCTTGCTTATGAAGGTGCAGAAGAAGGAACAATTGTTGTGGCAGAAGAACAAACGGCGGGTAGAGGTCGTTTAAGCAGAAAATGGCATTCACCAAAAGGAACAGGAATTTGGATGAGTATTATTTTACGTCCATCAATCCCGGTTCAACATGCACCACAACTTACTTTGTTAGCCGCTGTTAGCGTTGCGCAAGCAATTGAAAAGTGCACAGGTGTAAACGTAGGAATAAAATGGCCGAATGATATTTTAATTCAAGGGAAAAAGGCTGTAGGAATATTAACAGAAATGCAAGCTGATCCTGATAAAATTAATGCTGTCATTATGGGTATTGGTATTAATGCGAATCAAAAGCAAGAACATTTTGATGAGGAAATTCAGCATATTGCTACTTCTTTAGCGATTGAATCTGGTAAGCCAATTGTTCGTGCGGAGCTTATGCAACAAATCTTTTTACAACTAGAAAAATTATATGAAGAGTATTTACAAAATGGTTTCTCTGTCATTAAAATTCTTTGGGAAAGTTACGCTGTAAGCATCGGGAAAGAAATTAACGCTCGAACGATGAGAGAGACAATTACAGGGATAGCAAAAGGAATTACAGAGGATGGTGTATTGCTCCTAGAAGACCATGAAGGAAAAGTACATCATATTCATTCTGCGGATATCGAAATTAAGTAAAAGAAGTTCCTCTTTTGGAACTTCTTTTTTATTTCCATATTAATAAAATCTTTTAATATTTAAGTTTTATTTTAAAAGATCGTCCAGTTGAGTTTGCTTCTTATTTGACGATTACTTTACCTTCCATTCCTTTGAGGAGATGGTATCGACATATTAATTCATATGTACCGGCACTGTTAGGTTTCACGGTAATGTTTTTTTCTTTTCCTGACTCGACGACGACATCAATACCGAGTTTTTTGATTGTAAAGGTATGCTCACTCTTACCTTTATTTTTCAACAGTAATGTTGTTGATTCGTTAATTGGAATCGTGATGACGTTTGGATTAAAGTAATCATCGTTTAGCTCAACTTCAATCACTTTCGCTGACGCAATAGGTTGTGCCAAGTCGTTAACTGAGGCAAATACATTGAGGGAATTTAAAGTTGTTATTACCACAAGCATCACAAGAAAACCGATGAATCGAAATAACCATTTGTTTATAGACATTCGCAATTCTCCTTTTGTAAGTATATCTCCTCAATTAACCTGCATCATTATTTTATGAGTTATACCATGTATTTAAAAAGTTTATCTTTCTATGATTGAATCGTTCACTTATAAATTTCACATACCGTAATAAGAATAAAAATTATTTTTTCAAAAAAATGTAGTAATTCCTTTTTGGAGTTTGCTATAATTAGTTCGAATGTGGGCAGTATCAGAGCGAACTGCACCATGATTCGAAGCAATACGAAAAATAATAACTTGGATTCTGCCTTGATCCAATAACGGACTGGGACAGAGGGATGAATAATGCCGACTAACACACAACCCTTCTGCCCTTTTATGGCCAGAGGGGTTTTTATATGATTTCGGCCATCTCCTCTCTCCTGTATAAAGGAGGAGTAGTTTTTGAAAACAAAAACAGATTTTTTGAAAATGAAAGAGCAAGGTGAGCCGATTACAATGCTAACGGCGTATGATTATCCATCTGCTAAGTTAGCAGAAGAAGCGGAAGTTGATATGATTTTAGTTGGAGATTCCCTTGGGATGGTTGTGCTCGGCTATGATTCAACAGTACCTGTAACAGTAGAGGATATGATTCATCATACGAAAGCTGTACGCCGAGGAGCGAAAGAGACGTTTATTGTAACTGATATGCCATTTATGTCGTATCATGTTTCGCCTCAAGATACGATGGTGAATGCACGCCGCATCGTTCAAGAGAGTGGTGCTCATGCACTGAAGGTAGAAGGTGCGGGAGAAGTGATATCAACTATTCATTACTTGACGAGTGCGGGAATTCCTGTCGTGGCACACTTAGGCTTAACTCCTCAATCTGTAGGAGTGTTAGGTGGCTATAAAGTACAAGGAAAAGATGCTGAAAGTGCAAAAAAATTAATAGAAGATGCGAAGAGATGTGAGGAAGCTGGTGCGATAGCACTTGTATTAGAATGTGTGCCAATGCAGCTAGCAGAATTTATTTCGAAGCAACTAACAATTCCAACGATTGGAATTGGAGCAGGACAAAAAGTGGATGGGCAAGTACTCGTTTATCATGATCTTATCTCATATGGCGTAAATCGTGTTCCGAAATTTGTGAAGCAATATACGTCTGTTCAAGAGGAGATTGTGCGAGGGATTTCACAATACGTAACTGAAGTAAAGACAGGTCAATTTCCGGAAGAAAAACATTCATTCACAATGAAAGAGGAAGAATGTTTAGCGTTATACGGAGGAAAACAATAATGAAAATCATAAATACAGTGCAAGAGATGCAGCAAATTACAAACGAACTACGTGCAAGTGGAAAAAGTATTGGTTTTGTCCCAACGATGGGTTATTTACATGAAGGTCATGCGACTTTATTACGTAAGGCAAGAGAAGAAAATGAAATTGTAGTTTTAAGCGTGTTTGTTAATCCGCTACAGTTTGGACCAAACGAAGATTTAGATCGATACCCTCGTGATATTGATAGAGATGAAAATGTAGCAAAAGAAAACGGTGTAGATTATTTATTTTATCCGAGCGTAGAAGAAATGTATCCAGCAGAACAAACGACAACAGTAGAAGTTGTGAAGCGTACCGATGTGTTATGCGGAAAACAAAGACCTGGTCATTTCGCTGGTGTTGCGATTGTACTAATGAAACTATTTAATATTACATTGCCAACACGTGCTTATTTCGGTATGAAAGATGCACAGCAAGTTGCTGTCATTGAAGGATTTGTCGCTGATTTTAATATTCCGGTTACAATCGTACCGGTGGATATTGTAAGGGAAGAAGATGGATTAGCCAAAAGTTCTCGTAACGTGTATTTATCACCAGAAGAGCGTGAAGAGGCTCCTCATTTATACCGCAGTCTATGTATAGCGAAAGAAAGAATTGAGACAGGAGAACGTAATGCAGAAATCATTACAACTCTTGTGAAAGAGTATATTGAGACGTATACGAAAGGCACTGTAGATTATGCTGATTTATATGCGTATCCTTCACTACAAGTAGTGGATAAAATTGAAGGACGAATCATTTTAGCAATTGCAGTTAAATTTGACAATGTAAGATTAATTGACAATATAACATTAACGGTTAAATAAGGGGGAGCATCTATGTTTCGCACAATGATGAGAGCGAAGCTACATCGCGCAACAGTAACAGAAGCAAATTTAAATTATGTAGGTAGTATTACAATTGATGAAGATTTAATGGATGCAGTAAATATTGTAGAAAACGAAAAAGTCCAAATTGTAAATAATAATAATGGTGCTCGCTTAGAGACATATGTTATTAAAGGAGAACGTGGTAGCGGTGTTGTTTGTTTGAATGGTGCAGCTGCAAGGCTTGTACAGCCAGGAGATAAAGTTATTATTATTTGCTACGGTTTAGTGGCAGAAGAAAATATTCATAAACAAGAGCCGAAAATTGCAGTATTAGACGATGATAATCAAATTATTGAAATGTTAGGTGCTGAAAAAGCGGGTACGATATTATAAGTAAGAAGGCTATCTCTATTATGGAGATAGCCTTTTTTGTGCATCTTTTCATTAAGATGAGATAAAACGTGGTATAGTAACATTATATAATTTTCTGTTTGATAGGTAAGAAATTGAGGTGTTACATATATGAGTAAGCGTTATGTCGTTGTGGATTTAGAGACGACAGGGAACTCCTGGAAGGATGGGAAAGATAAAATTACCCAAATTGCAGCTGTTGTAGTGGAAGATGGAGAGATATTAGAGATTTTTTCATCTTTTATTAATCCGAAGAGAGAGATTCCACCATTTATTACAGAGTTAACAGGGATTGATGAGAGTATGGTTAAGCAAGCCCCGTTATTTGAAGATGTAGCCCCGATGGTTGTTGAGCTATTACAAGGTGCAGCTTTCGTTGCACATAACGTTCACTTTGATTGGAATTTTTTAACGGAAGAATTAAGGCAGGCTGGATATACAGAAATACATTGTCCAAAAGTTGATACAGTTGAGTTGGCGCAAATTCTTTTGCCAACGGCTGATAGTTATAAATTACGTGATTTAGCTAAACAACACGAATTAGAGCATGATCAACCGCATCGTGCGGATAGTGATGCTCTTGCAACAGCGGAATTGTTTTTACAATTTTTAAATGAAATTGAGAAGTTACCCCTTGTCACCTTGCAATCGCTTTATGAATTGAGTGATGTGTTTCAAAGTGATATAGCGGATGTGCTTTCTGAAAATATTTTAAAGAAAATGATGCATGGTAAAAAAGGAGCAGAGGGATATGAAGTGTATCGAAATATTGCCCTTCGAAAACGGAATTATTCTTTAAACTTAAGTGAAACATGTGCATTTAAATTTGATGCTTTCTTGCATAAGACAATTGATAAACTTGAGTCGAATATGCCAAAGTTTGAAAAAAGAGAAAGCCAACAGAGTATGATGAAGGAAATATATACAGCGCTAAGAGATTCTAGGTTTTCACTAATTGAAGCAGGAACAGGAACAGGAAAGACTCTTGCATATTTGCTTCCAAGTATTTATTTTGCAAAGAAAAAAGAAGAACCTGTCATCATAAGTACCCAAACTGTACAACTGCAGCAACAAATACTAGAAAAAGAAATTCCATTATTACAGAAAATAATGCCATTTTCATTTGAAGTAGCTCTTCTGAAAGGAAGAAAGCATTATCTTTGTCTACATAAATTTGAATATGCTTTGCAAGAAGAAGAGAAGAATTATGATATGGCGCTCACGAAGGCAAAAATTTTAGTGTGGTTATTGCAAACGGAAACGGGCGATCGTGATGAATTAAATATTCCTGAGGGCGGAAAGTTACTTTGGAACCGGATTTGTAGTGATGTACATAGTCCGGGTGGGATGCAAAGCAACTGGTTTAGTCGTTGTTTTTATCAACGAGCAAAGAATAGAGCATTATTTGCAGATATCGTTATTACAAATCATGCGTTATTATTTCAAGATTTTTCAAGTGAAGAACCACTGTTTGCTTCATGTGAACATATTATTTTTGATGAGGCTCATCATATCGAGGAAGCAGCGAGTAGAACATTAGGTGAACAGTTCTCCTGTATGTATTTCCAGCTAGTTTTATCTCGTCTTGGTACGCTAGAAACAGATGATGTACTTTCTAAAGTATATAAAATGATGAAAAAATCAGAGCAAGCCTCCCGTTCTACTTTCCGCATGGTAAGTCATAGTTTGAAGGAATTGAAATTTGATGCGGATGAGCTATTCCAAATGTTACGTGCATTCATCTTTAAACAAACAAAGCAGGAACAAGGGATCAGCAATATGCCACTCATTTATCGATATAACACGGAAGTAGAGAAAGGTAAGTTATGGGATAGTATTACCGAGTTAACAAATCGCTTTGTATATGATATAAGGAAATTACTCTCTACACTTGAGAAGCAAGTTGATATATTGCAAAGTAAATTAGAATGGGAAATGCATGTTGTTACAGGTGAATTTATGCATTTAATTGAGTTGTTGAGAAAGATGGCGCAATCTTTACAAGTACTCATTTTAGAAAAAAATTCATATGTGACATGGATGGAAACTGAAACGAAGGGAACCATTCATTCAACTGTTTTATATGGGCAACCTGTTCATATTGGTGAAAGATTTGCTGATGAATTTTTAACAGAGAAAAAGAGTGTTATTTTCACATCAGCAACGCTAACAGTAAACGATTCATTTGACTATATAAAAGAAGAGCTAGGCTTACATGATTTTGCTCCAAATACATTACAGGTCCCATCACCATTCCATTTCGAAGAACAGATGAAATTAATGGTTTCAACGGATGTGCCTTTTATTAAGCAAGCAAGTAATGAAGAATATATTGAATCTGTGTCGGCTCATATTGCAAAAATAGCGAAAGCTACAGAAGGTAGAATGCTTGTTTTGTTCACTTCGTATGAAATGTTGAAAGAAGCGTATACGAATTTGAAAAATGATGAGGAATTAGAAGGCTATTTATTATTAACGCAAAGTGTGAATAATAAGAGCAGAAGTCGTCTCATTCGTAAGTTTCAAGAGTTCGATAAATCAATTTTATTAGGAACAAGTAGTTTTTGGGAAGGGATAGATATACCTGGAGATGCCCTTAGTTGTCTTGTTATTGTCCGCCTTCCCTTTACGCCTCCTCATCAACCGATGATGGAAGCAAAAGGAGAGTGGTTAAAAAATCAAGGAGAGGACGTATTCGCTAAGTTAGCACTCCCGCAAGCAATACTGCGTTTCAAACAAGGATTTGGTCGTCTTATTAGAACAAGTACAGATACCGGAACGGTGTTTGTACTAGATCGTCGTTTGACAAGCGCTTCCTATGGAAAACGTTTTTTACAATCAATTCCAACTGTTCCGCTTTATGAAGGCCCTCTAGAAGAATTGTTAGAACAATTAAAGGAACGGCCAATTGAATAAAATTGGAAGGAAAAATACGCCTGAAGTGCATGTAAACTTCAGGCGTAAAAAATGTGGGTAGGAGGAATTTTATTTTTCTTACTTCTTGTATACAAAATGTATCGGTTTTCGACTTGAAACCTTTTTTTGCTGTACATGTCCTGCTATAATAGATGGGTGATGAAGCAGGGGTTGTAAAGAATGTACTCTTATTGTAACCGCATTGCGTTCTTCTATAATTAGAAATTTTTGTGTAACGGAGGAGTTTTTTCATGGATAAGAAAATCGAAGTCCTATCAACGACGCGTATTAAATATTCGTCTGACTTGTATAAAATCGTTGATAGTTTGAATCGTACGTTAAAAGAGCAGGACCTCATGTTCGGATTAGCATTAGACGAAAAAGATAAAGAAACAGCTGTATTTACGATTTACAGAACGTAGTGATACAATGAAAAAGTGGATCTTTGCAATCGTTATCGTAATCGTTGCTAGCGGAATATATGGGGCGTATGTTTATAATAAAGCAATGGAAAAGAAAATCCCTAAAGAGGCAAAATCTGTAGAAATTGCAAAAGAAAAAGCAAAGCTTGTAAAAGTAA
This sequence comes from Bacillus cereus group sp. MYBKT111-2, assembly GCF_051915205.1. Lineage (NCBI taxonomy): Bacteria > Bacillati > Bacillota > Bacilli > Caryophanales > Bacillaceae > Bacillus > Bacillus cereus group sp. MYBKT111-2. The sequence goes on along the minus strand of NZ_JBQAEG010000005.1, from coordinate 18,371 downwards.
AATCTGTGGATTATTATAACGGAGAATCTTCATATACTGTCGTACAAGGTACAGATGAAAAAGGAGAACAACTTATCGTTTGGGTGCCTGAGAAAAAAGGGGAAACTATAGTAAGGAAAAAGAGTGAAGGTATTTCTGAAAAAGAGGCTTTACAAAGAACGATTGAACAAGTCGGAGATGACAGTAAAGAGCACAAAAGTAAGCCTAAAGAAATTTTAAAAATAAAATTAGGCTTTGAAAACAATATACCATTATGGGAAGTTACATATATTGATGATGAAAATCGTTATAGTTATTACTATCTTGCATTTAAAGATGGGCAGTTTTTACGACGATACAGCATTGAAAAATAGATGTAGGGGGAACTACAAATGAAATTAGCAAAGCGAGTAGCTGCTTTAACACCATCTGCAACTTTAGAAATTACAGCAAAGGCACAAGCATTAAAAGCAGAAGGTCATGATGTAATTGGATTAGGGGCAGGAGAACCTGACTTTAATACGCCAGAACATATTATGGATGCTGCACATAAAGCGATGTTAGAAGGACATACGAAATATACACCAACAGGTGGGTTACAAGCGTTAAAACAAGAAATTGTGAAGAAGTTTACTCGCGATCAAGGAATTGCGTATGATCCGTCTGAAATTATTGTATGTAACGGTGCAAAGCATGCATTATATACATTATTCCAAGTGCTACTTGATGAAGGTGATGAAGTTATCATCCCTACGCCATACTGGGTAAGTTATCCGGAACAAGTAAAGCTTGCTGGTGGTAAGCCAGTTTATGTAGAAGGCCTTGAAGATAATGAATACAAAATTACAGCGAAGCAGCTGCGTGAGGCAATTACAGAGAAAACGAAAGCAGTTATTATTAATTCACCGAGCAATCCAACAGGAATGATTTACAGCAAAGAAGAATTACAACAGCTTGGAGAAGTATGTTTAGAACACAATATTTTAATCGTTTCAGATGAAATTTATGAGAAATTAATTTATGGTGGAGCAGAATATACTTCGGTTGCCCAGCTTTCTAATGCATTAAAAGAACAAACACTTATTATTAATGGTGTATCTAAATCTCATTCTATGACAGGATGGCGTATTGGATATGCAGCAGGAAATAAGCAGCTTATTAAAGCGATGACGAACTTAGCGAGTCATAGTACGTCAAACCCTACTTCAATCGCTCAATACGGCGCAATCGCGGCATATGCAGGCTCACAAGAACCTGTAGAAACAATGCGTCAAGCATTTGAAGAGAGATTAAACATTATTTATGATAAATTAATTCAAATCCCTGGCTTTACTTGCATTAAACCACAAGGTGCATTTTACTTATTCCCTAATGTAAAAGAAGCAGTAGCTTTATCAGGATACGAAACTGTTGATGATTGGGCAAAAGCTCTATTAGAAGAGGAAAAAGTAGCTCTTGTACCAGGTACAGGATTTGGTGCTCCAAATAACGTTCGTTTATCATATGCGACATCTCTTGAACAAGTGGAGAAAGCATTAGAACGTATTCACACGTTTATGAAAAGTAAAGTGCAAGCTTAATTGTATATTTTATTAATGTAATACAAAAACCTTCCTACATAATAGGGAGGTTTTTTTGACGAATTGTGGCAAAAAGAAATAGCGAAAGGTGTGTTATACTAGAGAGCGAGGTGTTTGGTGATGAAAAAGAAAATGATGTTACAGTGGTTTGAGCAGGGAAGCATCGCAATTCCAAAATTACTTATGATGCATTATAAAAAATTAGGGTTAAATGAAACGGAATTTATGGTTGTACTTCATGTACATACATTTTTAGAATCGGGCAATTCGTTTCCGACTCCGTCAGAGATTTCAGAACGGATGACGATTACCGAAATGAAATGTATGGAAGTAATTCAGGCATTGATTCAAAAAGGTTTTTTATCACTAGAAGGTGGACAAAAATCAGAAGCGATGATGTGTGAAAGTTATTCTTTACAACCGTTATGGGAAAAAATATTGCATTTCTTAATGAATGAATCAATAGAGGAAGAACAAAAAGAAATAAAGCAATTGCAAGTAAATTTATATACAGTATTTGAAAAAGAATTTGGAAGACCACTTTCTCCATTTGAATGTGAAACGTTGGGAATGTGGGAAGATCAAGATCAACATCATCCGAATTTAATTCAAGCGGCCCTCAGGGAAGCTGTAATGAGTGGTAAGCTTAATTTCCGATATATTGATCGTATTTTATTTGAATGGAAAAAGAATGGTATTAAAACAGTAGATCAAGCCCAAAACCAAGGACGGAAATTTAGAGCAAATCAACAACGAACGCAGCAAACGACAAAACAAGAGACGAAATTTACTGGAAAAGTGCCTTTTTATAATTGGTTGGAGCAGTAATGTAGGAGGAAGTATATGTTAAATAAAACGCAAATTCGCTATTGTTTAGACACAATGGCGGATATGTACCCAGAAGCACATTGTGAATTAATTCATGATAATCCATTTGAACTAGTAATCGCGGTAGCATTATCTGCACAATGTACAGATGCACTTGTAAATAAAGTGACGAAAAATTTATTTCAAAAATATAAAACACCAGAAGATTATTTAAGTGTTTCGCTAGAAGAATTACAACAAGATATACGTTCTATTGGTTTGTATAGAAATAAAGCAAAAAACATTCAAAAATTGTGCAGAATGTTATTAGATGATTACAATGGGGAAGTGCCGAAAGATCGAGATGAGCTTACGAAGTTACCAGGTGTAGGTCGGAAAACAGCAAACGTAGTTGTTTCGGTAGCGTTTGGTATTCCGGCAATTGCTGTTGATACGCATGTAGAAAGAGTGAGTAAACGGTTAGCGATTTGTAGATGGAAAGATTCGGTGTTAGAAGTAGAAAAGACATTAATGAAGAAAATTCCGATGGATGAATGGAGCGTTACACATCACCGTATGATTTTCTTTGGACGTTATCACTGTAAAGCGCAGCGACCACAATGTGAAGAGTGCCCTTTACTAGAAGTATGCCGAGAAGGAAAAAAGAGAATGAAGGGGAAATAAAGGATGGAGCGAGTTATAGAAATACCGAAAGAATTTCGATGCTTACCATTTTTTAAAGAAAGTATAAATTCGATTGTATATTATACAGAACAGTCTTTTGAAGAAACAATACAAAATACTTATTTTATATATGATATGGAAAGACAATATGAGCCGTGGAATGAAATTGAAAATAGTATTCCAGTACTATTGAATGTATGGAAAAGTAAGCATGAAGACATTGCGACACTATTTCGAAACAGAAATAAGCAAGAAGCTGAAGGCCCAATGATTCTTTTTGCAGCGCATTTGTTATCAATTGTATATTGGCTAAACGAGCAACCTGTTCATTGTTTGAACAAAATGGCAGATTACACGAGTAAGTTGGAAGTACAACCAGTTAATTTTATAGAGCGATATTCGTTCATTATAAAGAAACCGAATAATTATCATTCTTATATTCAGTTAGCGCAGTTGTATATTGAAATAGAAAAACTATATGTAAAGAAAATGATAACAAAAAAGAAGTCCTATTCTCGTTAAGAGAAAGGACTTCTTTTTTTGTATTAAGACTCTGTTGTAACAACATTTCCGTCTGCGTGAGGTGTATCTTCGCCGGTATTTTGTTGTTGTTGTTGTTGTTCTTGTTGTTTCTTAGCTTCTTCTTCAGCTTTTTTTCTAGCTTCCTCTTCAGCTTTCTTTTGAGCCTCTTCTTGCTGTTTACGTTGTTGTTCTTGTTGTTTCTTAGCTTCTTCTTCAGCTTTTTTTCTAGCTTCCTCTTCAGCTTTCTTTTGAGCTTCTTCTTGCTGTTTAAGCTGCTGCTCTTGTTGTTTCTTAGTTTCTTCTTCAGCTTTCTTCTTAGCTTCTTCTTGTTTTAGTTTATCTTCATTAGCCTTTTTCTGAGCTTCCTCATCAGCTTTTTTCTTAGCTTCTTCTTCAGCCTTCTTCTTAGCAGCCTCATCTTCAGCTTTCTTCGCGTCTGGAGTTCCTCCAGGCGCAGTGAAGGATGCACCAACGGCAGGGCTTGTTCCAGTACCTTTTTTCGCTACTACAGAGAAGCTGTAAGTAACGCCTGGTTTAATACCACCAAGAGTAGCTGTCGTACCTTTTATTGATAAACTACCACTTGAACCGTCAGTCGCTTTATAGCTTGCGGCATACGCATCAACTTCTGCTGGTCCAGACCAGTTTAGTGTAACTGTGCTAGCGCCATCGAAAGTGACATTAAGACCACTAGGTGCATCTACTTTAATTTGTTTCACTGCATCCTTTTTAGCGCCTTTTACGTACAATTCACCATTTAATTCTTGTACAGAAGAAGGGCGTTCGAAACGAGTTTTATCTGTAGCGAATTTACTCATCATTACTTGGAACATTTGCTGTGCAATTCTAGTATAACGATCACTAATGTAGTTTTCTGGGCCATTTTTTTCGTACCCAGTCCATACTGCCATTGTATATTGCGGTGTATATCCAGCGAACCAGCTATCTCTGTTTGCATCAGCTGGAATACCATATTCTTTTATAACGTCTGCATCAAAGTTTTGTGTTCCTGTTTTACCGGCAACATCAACACCTGAAACGTATGCTGTTGGACCAGTACCGCCAGAACCAGGTTTTACTACGTCACGAAGAACGTCAGTCACCATGTAAGCTGTGTAGTCTTGCATCGCACGTTGTTCTTTCGGTTTAAAACTTTTCTTTTTCCCATCTGGGAAGGTAACTTCTTTTACGAAGTGCGGTTTATTGTAGTTCCCACCATTACCAAAGGCTGCATATGCACCTGCTACTTGTAATGGAGAACTATCGTTACTACCAATTGCTGTTGATTCATATGTTTTGCCGTCTTTAAATGTCATACCTAAACCTTCAGCAAACGCTTGTGACTTAGGAAGACCAACCGCTTGAGCTGTCTTTAAAGCGGGAATGTTTAATGATTTTTTCAAAGCTTCACGTAGTGAAACGTCACCTTTGTAACTATTTGTTGCATTTCGTATTTTTTTCCCATCGGAATACGTATATTCTGAGTCATTTAATTGATGGTATGTAGACCATTGTAAATTCTCAATTGCTGGACCGTAGTCGAAAATTGGTTTCATTGTTGAACCAACTTGGCGTTTTAAATCAGTGGCCATATTATGACCTTTGAAAGTAGACTTACTTTCTTTACGCCCAGCTCCAATTGCTCGAACTTCTCCAGATTGTGTATCCATAAATACGAATGATCCTTGGAATTGATCGTTCGGATACTTAATAAGATTGCCATCCATAATTTTATCAGCATAATCTTGCGCATCTTGATCAAGTGTTGTATGAATCGTTAAACCATCTGAACCGATATTTACATCGGGATATTCTTTTTCAACTTCTTTTACAACAGCATCTAAAAATGCTTGATACTTCATCTCCGTTACTTCTGAAGATGGTTGAAGACCTTCAGTTACAGGGATTTTCGTTGCGTTATCCATCTCAGCTTTTGTTATATAACCATGTCGATTCATTAATGATAATACGACGTTTCGACGTTGTGTAGCTCTTTCAACGTTGTCTTTTTTTGTAGGATCATAAATATTAGGACCTTGGGGTAAACCTGCAAGCATTGCAGCTTCATGTAACTGTAAGTCTTTTAAATCTTTGTCATAATATTTTTTTGCTGCTGTTGCAATACCGTACGAACGGTTACCTAAGTTAATCTTATTTAAATACATTTCTAAAATTTCATGTTTAGAGTATTGTTGCTCTAATTTGTAAGATAGGTACCATTCTTGCACTTTTCTCTTTGCAGTTTTGTCCATCGTTAGAAAATAGTTTTTGACTACTTGTTGTGTAATCGTACTACCACCTTGAGATCCGAATCCCCCAGTGACATTTTCCATAACTGCTTTTGTAGTTCGTTTAAAATCAATTCCATTATGATCATAGAAACGTGAGTCCTCAGTTGCAAGGAATGCATTTTCAACTACTTTTGGAATTTGATCATACGTAACGTGGGTTCGTTTTTCAGCACCGTATTCATAGAAAAAGTTCCCATCTTTATCAAGAAACTTTGTTGATAAAGGATTGACGAGTTTTGATTTGTCTAATTTTGGAGCATCCTTCACCATAACAAAGAAAGCGGAAACGCCAGCTACAAGACCAACGATACCAAGAAGTAGACAACCTATAAGGAATTTTTTAAAAAAGGAGCCTTTTTTCTTTGGTTTTTTCTCTGTATTTGTTTCTTGCTTTTGATTTTTTACATGATTTCGTTCTGTACGAGAACGATAATTATCTGACATTATACTTTCTCCTACCTTTCATTCTCTCCCCAAAAGTCGAAAAAAGAGCCTTAGTGATGACTCTATCACGAAAAATAAACCGTGTCTAGTACACGGATATAATCAATCCGAGGGTGATAACCGCATGATAATAAAGATCCATGCTCTTCTATTTCTTCTTTCGTAATCGATTTTCTTCCACCTGTATTTTGACGATTCCAAAATGCAATAATATGTTTTGCATCTAATAAATAAAGTTCATCAAAAAGTGTAAATTTAATAATAACAAATGCAATTCCATTATGAGCGATTACTTGCTTCATATGCTCAATTTGATGAAGGTGGAAGTTTTGAAGTGGAAAACTCGTTTTATTTTTTGTTTCTTTCGCTTCAAAATCGATGTATTTCCCTTTATATACACCGTTGTAATCTGTTGTAGAAGGTTGTTTAAAATACGCTTCTTTTACCACTGCAGCACTTCGAGCGGGGTAATCTACTTTTACAATTTGAAGAGGTGTAGGTTTTTTATGTACGCATGCAATATTATGGGTTAAGTAATATTCATTCGTTTCATTCAATTCCTCTTCAAGGGACATACCTCTGTTACTATAAGTATGTTTTTTAATTGGTGTTTTATGAGGTTGTGAAGCTTGATTGTACCGTTTTCCATTTGGGTAACGAATGGTCATAGTGTGTCCACTCCCAACTTGCTAAGAATTACTTACAAAGGTGATTATAACAAAAAATGAAAAAAGATGTGACCTTTTTGCAGAAAGGTATGATGACTTATTCATGTTTACATGGAATGATTATGAAAAAATTAAACAATATCGTAAAAATACGGTCTGTACAGAGAAAGAAAAAACAATGGTTTACAACATGAAGAGGGAAATAGAAATAGCTAATATGGACAACATTTCTCGAACGCAGTGTTATCAAGAATATTATGTAAGAAATAGTGAAATTAGGTGGGCTTTTTTAGCGAGTATGGTCTCGAGAAATGCGGGGTGGAATATGACTGATTTACAAGGGAGGTATTATGCTACTGTTTTACCTCAAACAGTAAAAAAACATTTGTTTTTGACTTATGAAGAAGCGAATTGGATTATTTTTTTAGATGCATTTCCTCAGCTGTTGTTATACGAAGAAAGTAAGAGGAGGCAGATCCCACTATTCCATTTGTTACAATATTTTAACGTATCCATTTTTATGGAAAAAGAATGGATATATTTTTGGGAGAAAAAAGATATAAATAGACTTATGACAGCGCTTATTATAAATGAACAAAATAAAATTCAAAAACCAGTTATTGAGAATGCATACTTTAAAAAACATGTATTCCATACAGCCCTTTTTAAATTACAAGAAATGCTTCATATTAGTGCCGTTATATTCCCAACCGTTGAAGGGAAGGTGTATGGTTTTTCAGTTTATCAATTTGAAACGTTACAGAAGCGTATAGAACTAGGAAAGAAATTAGCAGCGTTACTGTTCCATCCGAATTACAAAAGTTTATTCCATAGATTTGTATCGCAAACGATACACACAGGATCAAGAGCAGATTATGAATGTTATGTAAGTGAAGCTAGAAAATCTTGTACACCAGCTCTTAGAGAAGTTTATCCTGCTGTTGCACATGATGAAATAAGTATGAGAGATTGGTTTTGTAGAGATACGGAAATAAATGAACTATTTTTACGAGAAGAGTATACGGGTGAAGTTGATATAACAGAATGGTATAAAAGAAAGAGGGAGCAAATCTATATTGCTTCCACCGTAAATCGTTTTGTTAAAAGGATAGATGAGTTCGTGATATAATAAAAAAGAAGTCCCGTCTTCATAAATGAAGACGGGACTTCTTAATGTGAAGTAACCCTACTATGCGTGGTAAACATTTAATCTCAAAACGTAATGAATATAAGAGATTAAAGAAGTTTCACTTTATGTAGCAGGGAAGTTTGGACCATCTAATTTTGGATTGCCAGTTTCGGGTTTATTTTGTTTATTTTGTTTTTTCTTTTTTTCGTTTTTGTTCTTTGCCATTTTCATGCACCTCCTTTTTGTATTGTTACCATTTCTATAAATGACATACAAAATGATTTCTTTGACGAATAACAACTAGTTTTGTCATGTGGGCAGGAGTGAAGAATCATTCGGCGAAATTACATGACAAAGGAAAAGCAAAGAAGGAGGCGTTTTGTATATGGCGATGGTTCAGAAGGAAGATGTAATGAAAACAATGGATCAAATGTTAAGTTCTCTCGATTTGCTGGAAATGAATATAGGGATTAGAATGAATCATGCATTAAAGGATAAGAGTGAAAAAATATGCAACAAGATAGAAATAACAGAAATGCATATTGAGCATATGGAAAATAAATTAGTGCATCACGAAGAAAAAGGGAATTGGGTGAAGGCATTTCAAAACGTCGTAGTGAGTGCATAATAAGGTGGGAATAAAATGAAGTATGAAGCATTAATACAGTCTTCGGAAAAACTTATGCAACATAATAATGAAGCGAATGTGAAAAAAAGAGAAATGATTGAATACGATTTTTATAAGGATATGAAACCGTTTGTAGATATGGTAGATGAGGAATTAAAAGTGTGGAAAGAATTAGCTTATGAATGGATTAAGGAAGAAAAACCGAAGTATATACATGTACAGCAAATTGATCAAGTGTACGATAATTTACAAACAAATGTGTTGCAATGCTTTGTAAATAAAGGTAAAGGTAAGCGATTCTTTGAAACGCATCAAGCCATTTCGTATACTTTGCAAAATATAATTGAGCAATGTAAGTAACAAGAGGGAAAACCCTCTTGTTTTTTATGCTTCTGTCACTGTTGTAGGTTTTGTTGCCCCGTTTATTTCTAGTTCTTTTATTACTGTTCGGTAATCTGAAATACATATTTTCCCTTCGAGATACCAATGTCTCGCAAAGTCTAACAATTCATTTACATTCTCTGTGTAATACCCCTTTTTTTGAGAAAACGCTTGTTTTAAATCCCCTAATACCATGTTGATTCCTCCCCCATGAGAATCTTCTTCTTTTTTATCATAGCATGGAAGGGTTTTCTTTTATAATTTTTTAAAAATTTAAACTTCCGACAAAAATAGACAGATACTCCGTCACACAAATTATTTTACAAGTACATATTATATATGTAGAAACTTATGTGAAGGAGGAGAGAATGCATGTTTCAACAATCTAACGTATATCAGCAATCTAATCCATATGCACAGCAAAATATGTACCAATATAATACGGATACATATTTACGTTATAATATGTATCCTTTCGAGCCTCATTATGGAAATCAAAATTATTACCAGCCATTTGAAGTATCGTTTATGAATCAACCGCAGCAACCGTATATGAATCAACAACCGCAACCTTATATAAATTCACAATACTATATGCCACCACCATCTCCCTATGGCAATCAACAAGCGATGTTTTATCCACCAAAACAACCGTATCCGACACAAAATAAACAAAAGCAACAGCAGCAACCAAGTCAATTTTCTAGTTTTGTTTCCCAATTTAAAAATTCAGATGGTAACTATGATGTAAATAAAATGATGAATACAGCTGGACAAATGATGAATGCGATGAATCAAGTGACAGGTATTGTAAAGCAAGTGGGAGGCTTTTTTGGTAAGTAATGTCGAAGGTTTGTCTATAAAAAGCATTGGATAGAAAATCAAAGACTAGACAAATTTCCTTAGAATAAATGGGTATATATAACAAGCGGCTTACCCTCTTTTCTCATACTGTAAAGTGTAATCAGATTTTTTTATGAGAGAGGAGAGAAAAACTATGCATCATTGTCATCCTTGCTTTGGAGGGCATAAGCCTACAGGACCTATTTGTACAACTGCTCCTGTCATTCATCCGACGAAACAATGCGTAACACATTCTTTTTCAACAACGGTGGTGCCACACATTTTCCCGACGCATACAACACATGTACATCATCAACAAATTAAAAACCAAAACTTCTTCCCGCAAACAAATTCAAATGTAAATGTTGTGGACCCAATCGATCCAGGATTCGGCGGATGTGGACCATGTGGCCATGGTCATCACCACCACCACCACGGTCATCAAATATCCCCATTCGGACCAGGACCGAATGTATCGCCGTTTGGACCAGGACCAAATGTATCACCATTTTTACCAAACAATGTATCACCAGTAGGTCCGAATATTGGACCAAACGTTGGTGGAATATTTAAAAAGTAAATGATATGTTAGAACTAGCGAAATGCTAGTTCTTTTTTTGTAATTGGAGTGTTGATATGAAAGTGATTGCAGTAACAGGCTATAAGCCTTTTGAACTTGGAATATTTAAAAATGATCATCCAGGAGTAGAATGTATAAAAAAGGCGTTGCGTCGTAAATTAATTGCTTTTGTAGAAGATGGTTTAGAGTGGGTTATAATAAGTGGCCAGTTAGGTGTAGAATTATGGGCTGCTGAAGTTGTTTTTGAAATACAAGTAGAATATCCAGATTTAAAATTAGCGGTATTTACTCCATTTTTAGAACAAGAAGAAGGTTGGAAGGAAGATAACCGTGAATATTACGAGTTTATTCTCTCTCAAGCAGACCATGTTGATAGTATCACGAAACGTAAGTACGAAAGCCCAGAGCAATTTAAATTAAAAAATCAATTTTTTATTGAAAAAAGTGATGCGCTTTTAGCTGTATATGATGAAGAAAAACCAGGGAGTCCTAAATATATTGTAGAAGCAGCAAAGAAAAAAGGAGAAATAGAAAATTATCACAGTTATTTCATTCTTTTTTCCGATTTACAAGATATAATAGAAGAGGAACAGTGGAATAATGCTGAGTAATATGTAATATAGTACTCGTATATATGATTGACAAAAAGCATTGTTTCTGAAAAAATTTAGTTAATGAAAGTTTTGGCAAAAATTTGAGGTGAAGAAAATGATTTCGGATAAAATTAAATTAACGGCGAAAGATATTTTAGAAAAAGAATTTAAAACAGGTATGAGAGGTTATCAACAAGAAGAAGTAGACAAGTTTCTTGATATGATCATTAAAGATTATGAAGCTTTTCACAAGGAATTTGAACAATTAAAGCAACAAAATGCTCGTTTAAAGCGTGAATTAGAAGAGCAAAAGCTAGCAGCAACGCAAGTTCCACAACAACCAGTTGTACAAACACCAGTTGCACAACCAGTATATAACAACACGAATACGGACATTTTAAAACGTTTATCGAATTTAGAAAAAGCTGTATTTGGAAGTAAGTTATACGAATAATTTCTGGTGATAAAAAGGTTACAGCATTTTACATAGAAAAAAACATTGCAAAATCTTTTTGTTTCCACTATACTAATGGATGTCATAACGTTTGGGTAATCGCTGCAACGCCAACGTTGTAGAGGAAAGTCCATGCTCGCACGGCCTGAGATGGCTGTAGTGTTCGTGCCTAGCCAATTCATAAGCTAGGGTATTCTGGCTGTAAGGCTGGTTTAACGGCAGGGAAAAAACCTAAGTCCTTTCGGATATGGTTTGACTACCTTTAAAGTGCCACAGTGACGAAGTCCTTGAAGAAATGATAGGAGTGGAACGAGGTAAACCCCACGAGCGAGAAACCCAAATAATGGTAGGGGAATCTTTTCCAAGGAAATGAACGATGGGAAAGGACAGGTTGTATAACCTGTAGATAGATGATTGCCACCGGAGTACGAGGCGTGGGCCGTTTGCAGTACAAAGGAACAGAACATGGCTTACAGAACGTTATGAACCAACTATGAAATAACTCAGCTCTCCTTTGTTAGAGGAGGGCTTTTTATTTGTATGAAGTTATATATTATGAGTTAAAATGGTTAATGAGAAAATTCTTCGTAAAATGTAATAATTAATAGAAGAAATGTCTATTAATTATTGTTTGAATATACATAAGAGGTGAATGCAAATGGGAAAAGTTACTTTAATCGCAACAGCGGCAATGGGTATTGAAGCTTTAGTTGCCCGAGAAGTTCGTGATCTTGGTTATGAATGCCAAGTAGAAAACAGCAAAGTAACATTTGAAGCAGATGAAAAGGCGATTTGTCGCACGAATTTATGGTTACGTACTGCGGACCGTGTGAAAATTAAAGTTGGCGAATTTAAAGCGACAACATTTGATGAGCTGTTTGAGAAAACGAAAGCATTAAACTGGGGAGATTATATTCCAGAAAACGGTGAGTTCCCTGTTATCGGTAAATCTTTAAAATCTGAGTTATTCAGTGTTTCGGATTGCCAACGTATCGTTAAAAAGGCTGTCGTTGAAAAATTAAAAACAACATATAAACGTACAACTTGGTTTGAAGAAGATGGCCCGTTATTCCGTATTGAGATTGCAATGTTAAAAGATATCGCAACATTAACAATCGATGCGAGCGGTGTTGGACTTCATAAACGTGGATATCGTGTGGATCAAGGGGAAGCTCCTTTAAAAGAAACATTAGCTGCGTCTTTAATTAAATTAACAAACTGGAAGCCAGATCGTCCTTTCGTGGATCCTTTCTGTGGATCAGGTACAATTCCGATTGAAGCAGCATTAATTGGACAAAATATCGCACCAGGTTTTAACCGTGGTTTTGCATCGGATGAGTGGGGCTGGGTTGGTAAACAAAACTGGCGTGAAGCTCGTCAAGAAGCAGAAGATTTAGCGAACTATGATCAACCATTGCAAATCATTGGATCAGATATTGATCATCGTATGATCCGTGTTGCTCAAGATAATGCAGAAGAAGTCGGTTTAGGCGATTTAATTACATTTAAACAAATGCAAGTAAAAGATTTCACAACAAAAGAGGATTATGGCTATGTTGTAACGAATCCTCCATACGGAGAACGTTTAAGTGAAAAAGCACTTGTTGAACAACTATATAAAGAAATGGGACAAGTATTCCGTCCATTAGACACATGGTCGGCATATGTATTAACAAGTTACGAAGCATTTGAGAAGTGCTACGGAAAAGATGCATCGAAGAAACGTAAACTGTTTAACGGATTTATCCGTACAGATTACTACCAATACTTTGGAAAACGTCCACCTCGTAATTCATAGTATAAAACTCCTCCAGCGCGCATATACTGGCTATTATGTAATGCGTAAAGGAGGAACTGATATGGATAGTTTCCAATTATCAATGATTCAAAAAGCTATTCACCGTACGTATGATGAGCTCGGAAAAGAAGTGGATAGCCAAGGTGCGATTGTAGATGAAATACAAAAAGCACAAGAAGAATATTTGTCAGCTCTTTCACATGAAACAGCGATTGATAAACGGTATTTAAAGTCATTAATATAGAAGAAAATTTTCCTTTTTCGAAAGGAAAATTTTTTTTCGTGTATTTCTATGTATTGCAACAGGGGAAAGTGGCTGCACACATATGAGTAGCAGTTGCTATATCTTTTATAGAAAAACTTTTTGGTTGGAGGCTAAGGATGTTTACTGAGAAGAGATTACCATTTGAAGTAGGGAAACAAGACAATTTTTATGATAAGTTGAATGAGTGGATTGGAGATGTGTTTTACGACATCCTTCCGGAAAAAGGCTTTGAAGAGCGTGATGAACAAATTTTTATGGCATTTCAATTAGAGCGTGCTTTTCAAGAAAAGAAAGTTATGTTCGCAGAAGCTGGTGTAGGAACCGGGAAAACAATTGTATATCTTCTATATGCAATTTGTTATGCACGTTATACTGGAAAGCCAGCGATTATCGCTTGTGCAGATGAAACGTTAATTGAGCAGCTTGTGAAAGAAGAAGGGGACATTGCTAAATTATCTGAGGCATTAGGCTTATCGGTAGATGTAAGACTTGCGAAATCAATGGATAATTATTTATGTTTACGTAAACTTGAAGATGTTATGAGTGGACGAGCTCCAGAAGTAATTGAAGATGTGTACTACGAATTACCGCAGTTTGTATTTGACCATGGTACGATGCAAAACTTTACTCACTATGGTGACCGAAAAGAATTTCCGCTTTTAAATGACGAGGAATGGTCAAAAGTAAATTGGGATTACTTCCAAGATTGCTTCACTTGTGATTCTCGACATCGTTGCGGGCAAACTCTATCACGTGAACATTATCGTAAAGCAGCAGATTTAATTATTTGTTCTCAAGATTTCTATATGGATCATATTTGGACGTACGATGCTCGTAAGCGTGAAGGACAAATTCCGTTATTACCAGAAAGTAGTTGTGTTGTATTTGATGAAGGACATCTTGTAGAATATGCAGCTCAAAAAGCTTTAACATATCGTTTAAAGCAAACGATGATGGAGCAACTTTTAACGAGATTATTACAAAATGATATTCGCGAGGAGTTTGCGCATTTAGTAGAAGAAACAATTTGGCAAACAGAGCGATTCTTTGATGTGTTACAAGAGAATAAAAAAGAAATTGCTGGTTCTGATCGTTTAGAAATTACTGTGACAGAAAAAGTAACGGCTGAAGCGAAGCGACTTTATGCGAAAATTGGTGAAGTCGGTGATGCATTAGTATTTGAAAGTGAAATGCATACAGTAAACACGTATGATTTAAATATCGTTGATGAACATTTAGATGTATTAGAGCATTCACTTCGTCTGTTTATGCACGAGAAAAATGTAATTACATGGGGTGAAGAAGGTGATGGAGCTTTCACGTTAGTAATTATGCCGCGTGCAGTTGAAGAAGTATTACAAGAGAAAGTATTCTCGAAGAAAATCCCGTATATTTTCTCTTCTGCTACATTATCTAACAACGATTCATTCGCATTTACAGCAAATAGCTTAGGGGTAAAAGATTACTTATCATTCTCAGTTGCCTCCCCGTTTGATTACGAAGAGCAAATGGCAGTAAACTTACTATCTCATACGAAAGAAAATGAATGGGAAAGAAAGTGTCAATATACACTTGAAAATATACAAAAAACAAATGGACGTACACTTGTATTATTCCGTACAACGCAAGAACTTGCAGCGTTTAAAGAATATGTAAGTAAAGAACAAATGTCAGTTCCGTTCCTATATGAAGGGGACCAAGAAATTAGTCAGCTTGTTTCTCGTTTCCAAAATGAAGAAGAGACTGTACTTTGTGCCGTTCATTTATGGGAAGGTTTAGATATTCCTGGTTCATCATTATCACATGTTATTATTTGGTCATTACCATTCCCTCCAAACGATCCTGTGTTTGAAGCGAAGCGTAAGCACGTAAATGATCCATTCTGGGATGTAGATGTACCATATATGATTTTACGTCTTCGTCAAGGGATTGGCCGTTTAATTCGTACGAGCGAAGATAAAGGTGCTATATCAATCTTCTTATCTGATACAGAAGATGAGAAAGTGGTAGAAGCAGTGAAAAACGTACTACCAGTAGAAGGTAAAGAATTATAAGGAGAAAGCTTGGCGCTTGCCAAGCTTTTTTTCTATTATAAAAGGAATTTAGATTTTCATGTCGAATTAAGTTTGAGGTAGAAAAAGGAGGTTTTTATATAATGACAGTAGCTACATATGAAGTAGAAAAACAGTTTTTAACATATGTGAAGAAGATACAAAATTACGGAGAAGCATTAAGCTTAATGTTTTGGGACTTGAGAACAGGGGCGCCTAAAAAAGGTGTAGACCAGCGTTCAGAAGTAATTGGCATGCTTTCATCAGAAGTATTCGCCATGTCGACCTCAGATGAGATGGGGAACTATTTAACAGAGCTTGAAACTTTAATAAGTGAAGACAAACTTTCTGAAACGACGAAGAAAATGGTGGAAGAGTGTCGTAAAGAATATGATAGAAATAAGAAAATTCCACAAGCGGAATATGAAGCGTATGTGAAATTAGAAGCGAAAGCAGAAAGTGTGTGGGAAGAAGCTCGCGAAAAATCTGATTTCGAAATGTTCCGTCCGTATTTAGAACAAATCGTTGAATTTAAAAAGAAATTTATTACATATTGGGGTTATGAAACATATAAATATAATACATTATTAGATATGTATGAGCCGGGCATTACAGTAGAAGTGTTAGACCACGTATTTGGTCAACTTCGTGAGCGTATCGTACCGCTCGTAAAAGAAATATCGGATTCGCAAAAGAGATTAAAGACAAGTGCTTTATCAGAACATTTTTCAAAAGAAAAACAAAAAAACTTTACATTAGAGCTATTAAAGCAATTAAATTATGACTTTGAAGCAGGTCGTCTTGATGAAACGGTACATCCATTTGAGATCACATTAAATAGAGGGGATGTTCGTATTACGACACGCTATGACGAAAAAGATTTCCGTATGGCTGTGTTTGGCACAATTCATGAATGTGGTCATGCTGTATATGAACAAAATATTGCAGAGAAATTTGAAGGTACACCGCTATGTAGTGGGACATCTATGGGTATTCATGAGTCACAATCATTATTCTTTGAGAACTTTATCGGTCGTAATAAATCATTCTGGAAGAAAAATTATGATTTATTAAAAGAGTATAGCGATGGTCAATTCAATGATATATCAGTAGATGAGTTTTATGATGCAATAAATGAATCGAAGCCTTCATTTATTCGCATAGAAGCAGATGAGCTTACATATCCGCTTCACGTTATGGTTCGTTATGAACTTGAGAAAGAGTTATTTGATGGCACATTACAAGTGAAGGATTTACCAGCGGCTTGGAACGATAAAATGGAAGCATATTTAGGAATTCGTCCGGCTAACGATGCACAAGGCGTATTACAAGATGTTCACTGGGCTGGTGGTTCATTTGGATACTTCCCATCTTATGCGCTTGGTTATATGTATGCAGCGCAATTTAAGCAAAGAATGGTAAAAGACATTCCGAATTTTGATGCATTATTAGAAGAAGGAAACGTAACGCCAATTCGTGAATGGTTAACAGAAAACATTCACCAATACGGTAAAACGAAAAAGCCACTTGAAATTTTAGAAGATGTAACAGGTGAAGGATTGAATGCAAATTACTTAGCAGATTATTTAGAAGCGAAGTATAGAGAGATTTACGAGTTATAAAAAAGGGCTGCTTATGAAGTGACCCCTAAAAGTTAGACACAGTTATTTCATTAGGCAGCTTGATAAAAGTGAGTCCGGTATTGTACCGGGCTCATTTTTAATTTTGCCTTAATCCGTTTCATATTATAATAATCTATATATTTTTTTAATTCTATTTTAAAATGATCTACACTTTCAAACTCTTTTATATAGAGGAACTCCGACTTCATAATCCCAAAGAAATTCTCTATTACTGCGTTGTCGTAACAGTTACCTTTTCGAGACATACTCTGTACGATCCCCCTTGATTCAAGTGTACGGACGTATTGTCTCATTTGATAATGCCATCCTTGATCCGAATGCATCAGTAGTTGGTGGTTTTCAGGTAAACGTTCTAATGCCTTCTCTAACATCTCTGAAACAAGTGAATACGTCGGTCTAGAACCAATTGTATAGGTAATAATTTCACCATTATACAAGTCTAATACAGGTGATACATACAGTTTTTCTCCAAACAATTTAAACTCCGTGATGTCCGTTACCCATTTTTGATTCGGGGCATCTGTGTAGAAATTACGCTCTAAAATATTAGGTGCAATTTTACCGACTTTTCCTTTATAGGATTTATATTTCTTCATACGCACAACACACTTTAATCCAAGCTCTTTCATAATGCGCTGAATCTTCTTGTGATTCACTTTCTGACCACGATTCATTAATTCATCACGAATGCGACGGTAGCCATAACGACCTTCATTTTCCTCATAAATCGCTTTAATTTCAGCTTTCAAATCGGCATCTTGATCCGGACGATTCATTTTCTTTACTAAATCATAATACGTACTCCGTGGAATACCAGCTAGCTCCACGAGTGCCTTCACCGAATATTTATGCCTTAATTCATAGACTACTTGTGCCTTGTCTTGTTTCGTGATTTTTCCTTGTTTTGAACTAAGGCATTCAACTTTTTTAAGTACTCATTTTCCATTTCAAGCTGTTGAATACGTGCTTCAAGTGCTTCGACTGACCCTTCAGCTAAAGCTTGTTTTACTTGTTTATTTGAATCTTTTTTC